>JBBRMW010000211.1:0-10655 GCA_038230635.1 Aggregatilineales bacterium
CATACATCCACAAGCAAAAATCGTCAAAACTGTCTATCATTTCGGTGTCTCTCGGATGGCTAAGTTTTCGTTGGGCGACTTAAGCTTACCCTATCCAAGAGACACCTTCTATTCACGACCTCCATCTAGCATAAGGCCCTAGTATTGATCGAAACCCTTGCTTGAATATCCATGTTCATTGTGTTGAAGTCAACATGAATTCGAAGCATTGTATATTTCTCCTTGTTGTTTCTCTACGAGGGTTTCAGGGAGGTCAAGAAAATTGCTGATGGAAAATGGTAGGTGAATCACGCATTTTTGAGCGGCACGGCCAAGCGGCGCAATGGACCCGGCAGCAGCGGCGCGAGTCGTTCGATCTCTGCGCTGTCGAGTGGACGCAGCACCAACAGCGCGCCCGGATAAACCACCCCCGCCGCGATCAGCCCCACGATCGCGCCGAACGGCTGCGCAATATTCCAGGTGATCGCCAACACCGCGAACATTGTCGCCGCCGCAATCGCTGGTCGCATCAGCAGTGCGCCCCAGTTCACATCGCCGAGCGCGCGCCGGATCAGGACGTAAAAGCCGACTTGCAGCACTACTTCGGATAGGATCGTGATCACCGACGACGCCTGATAGCTGAAAGCCGGGATCAACAGCAGGTTCGCCGCGATGTTGAACAGCACGCCCGCCACATACGGCCAGCGAAGCGGTCGCTGCAAGTTGACCGCGATCAACACGTACTGTGTCAGGCTGTTGATCCAGCCGATCGGGATGAACCAGATCATCAGTTGCAAGGCATACGCGCCATCCGGCAGATAGCGCGCGCCGCCCAATAGTGCGACCAGCGTGGGCGCGAGGAACGTCGTCACGACGGCGACGGGCAATGCCACCATCACCAGCATTTTGACCGCGAGTTGGTAGTTGCGTAAGAGGCCGGGGCGATCATCCTGGGCTTGGCGCGCCATCACGGGCAGCAGCGCGATCGTGAAAAACGACGGGATCACGCCGATCGCATCGACCCATTTGTAGGCCGCGCCATACTGCGCCACTACATCCTTGCCCTTGATCCATTCGAGCAGTGTCACGTCAATTTTGAAAAACATCGTTGCTAGCAAATGGTTGAGCATCAGCGGCCATGACTCGTAAATCATCAGCCGATAGGTCGTCGCGCCCGCTGCCCGATTTTGCCCGCGTATCAGGGGCAGCGCCGCCGAAAACAGCAGCGCCAGCGTCACAAAATTGACCGCGATGTTCGCACCTGCCAAGCCGACGATCCCGAAACCTGCCAACAGCGCGCCTAACCGCAGGATCACGCTGACGATTGCGCTCATCGTCGAGATCGCGGCGGGGATTTCGGCTTTTTCGAGCGCATAGAACAACGCGCTCAAACCGCTGTTCAGGCTGCTCGGCAGCAGACTCAGGTACAGCAGCCCGATCGCCAGCAGGCCGCCCGCATCCAGCGGACTTGGATCGAAACGCCGTTCGACTGCCAAAAAGAGCAGCAAGATCGGCAGCCACGCGATGCCCAACAATACCCGCAGCACGCTCGTCCGCCGCAGATAAAAGGCCGCCGCGCCCGGATCGCGCGCCACGTCGCGGGTGAGGAAAGTGTTCAGGCCGAAGTTGGTCAGGATGTCGAACCAGCCGATGATCACGACGAGATAGGTGTATGTCCCGGCGTCTTTCAGTGACAGTACGCGCAGCATCACCAGCGCGAAGCCGAAATCGATCGCGCGGTTGAACAGGCTCAGCACGATCGGCGCGGCGCTGTTCTTGGCGACTCGGCGCACGCCCGTCAGATCACCCTCGGCGGTCTCCACGTAAAAGCGCCGCCACAGCCAGATCAACAGCATGAACACGATCAGCACCGCCGCGATGAACGATGCAAACGCCCCGATCTGCACGGCGGGCGGCGAATAGCGGAAGCGTACCGTCCACGCGCCGGGTGGGAGTTGTATCCCGTCGAAGTTGCCATCGACCAGCGTGATCGGCATTTCGTGTTCGTCGGAGTTGGGTGCGCCGTGCGGTTTCGCGTATGCGCGCCAGCCGGGGAAATACGACTGGTATAGCGTGACCGGGACGTTTTGATTACCCGCGATCGTCGCCTCGATCACGACTTGGTTGATCGATTGCGACGCGATCGAAACCATCGAGGGCGCGGCGACCATTACGCGCGCGTAGGCGGCGCTGTTTTCGTAGATCGTGAAGCTGCCGTCGGCGAACACCTGCTTATATTTCGGATGCCCAGTCAAATCGATCGGCGCTTCGCTCAGCACATACTTGACGCCAAGTTCATCCAGCAGCGGCGACTCCAGTGGATCGAGGTGATCGGCGGCGATCGGCGCGATCCGGTTGTAGATCAGCATCCCCTGCGGCGCAATGCGGTTCATGTACGCGACGTACTGCTTGTTGATGATGCTGTCGTAGCCGCCGACATCCTGCAAGCCGTACATCCAGCCCAGGTTCGCGTTGAGCGGTTTATGATCCGCATCGATCGTGATCATCCGCCAATTCGCGGGATCGTGCGCTTGCAGCCACGCAATCGCGGGCGGCGTGAAGTTCAGCCAAGCTGGATCGGCGGCGCTGTTAAAGCCCGTCGAGCCGATCCACAAATCGAGCGCAATCACGATCAGCGCCGCCGCTTCCCAGGCAGGCCAACCACCCAATATGCGTGGCAATCGGATCGAGCGCCTGCTCAGCCAGATCACGTTGCCCGATAGAATCAGCAGCACCCCGAAAATCAAGAAACTGCGAAATTCGACGCTGTAAAAAGTCGCCGCATCCGGGAACTGCGTATCCGCGCCGCTCAATCGCAGCCGCAGCGATTCGATCGCCCCACTCAGCCGCGAATAGAAGATGCGGGTGAGCAATAACCCGATCAGAATTAAAACGCCCAGGCCGATCGGAATAAAGGCAAAAACAGCCCTCACCCCCGACCCCTCTCCCGCAGGTATAGGGGGGCGCGCGCCGTCCGACTCCCCCTCTCCGTGATTACGGAGAGGGGGCTGGGGGGTGAGGTGAATCCGGTCATGGGGTGGGGGGGTGAGATTTTCCGCCCCGAAGCCTGCCAACGCCGCCAGTGCAAACGTCAGCGGCCACACCCAACGGAACGGCGAGTGCAACTGATTGACACCCGGCAGCCCATAATACAGAATCGCGTACAACGGCGTTCCGAAGATGAACGCCACCGAAATAACCGCCAGTATCGTGAGGATGAACACTGCACCCGCATGGTTCCCCCTCGCCCCGCCTGCGTGGGCGAGGGGGGTAGGGGGAGAGGGGTTTCGCCGCCTGAACCCATCGGCAACCGCGATCGCCGCCAGGATCAGCGTCAGAATCCCGACATAGCAAGCCCCCTCGACGTAGTTTTTGGTCGGCTCCCAGTACGTATTCGTGACCGTCGCACCATCGGCGCGCGTCCAGGCGAATGGCTTCAGCCCGCCGCCAAACAGATCAAAATAGTCATGTTCCGCCGGACTGCCTAATAGATTCGGCATCAAGTATTCGAGCGCGTGGCGGGGCTTATAGGCATAGTCGCGCACGGTATCAAACGACTGCGATCCCTCGCGGAAATTGTGACTCGCCAGATCGAACAGCGGCACCGCCTGGATCGCGCCGAGTCCCACGCCAATGACGACTAAGCCGATCAGCGCGGCGGCAGTCTGGGCGAGCCACCGCGGGCGAACCTTTCGATCCGCGATCACGACCCCGATCATGCGCAGCGCCGCCCAGAAACCCATGATCAGCAGCGTATAGTACAGAAATTCGACATGTCCGGCCAGGATACACATGCCCAGCCCGATCGCGCCCAGCCCGATCCAGGGCAGCACGGTCGGTTTGCCGAACAGCGGGCGGCGCGCGATCACGAACTCGATCATCAATAGCAAAAACGGCAGCCACGCCGCCGCCGCAATGATCATCGGAAAAACGACGCTCGCCAGGAAAAACGCGCTCATCTGATACACGATCGCCGCGAAGATCGCACCGATCCGCCGCGCGCCCAGCCCTCGCATGAACAGGAACATCAACAATCCGGCGAGCCACAGTTGACTGACCGTGAACCAGCCGTAAGCGGACGCCAGTGGCAGAATATAGTAGATCAGGCTGAACGGATACAGCGCCGCGTGCTGCCCTTCAGCCAAAAATGGCGTGCCCGCGAACAGATACGGATTCCACAGCGGAATCTCCCGATCGGCGATTGCGCCCCGAATGAACTGCTTCCATTCCAGATTTTCGAGCACCAGATCGCTCAGCAGATCGTTATGCGGCACGACGGGCACGCCAACTTGGGCACGATAGGCCGACCAGGGCGGATATTGGTACAGGTTATCGGTGGGCAGCAGCGTTTTGCCACCGAGTGTCACCTGCCAGAAAAAGGCGAGCGGCAGCAAAAACAACCCAATCACGATCAGCGTGTCGGGGGTGAGTGCGCGGACAGCGCGGCGTATCATGGGGATGGGGCGTGCGGCAAGCTGCTGCTGCGCATCGTCGCGTTCAGGCCACGAAAACGCCACCACACCTGGAAGACGCGGAGTGCGGCCTCCAACTGAATACGCAGCCCCATCTTCGATTGCCCGTAGCGCCGATCTTGGAAATAAATCGGCACTTCGCGGAAGCTATAACCCAGCCGCAGCGCGATATACGTGATCTCGACCTGAAAAATATAGCCGTTCGAGCGCACCCGGTCGAGGTTCATACCGATCAGGGTGTCGCGTTTCCAGACGCGGAAGCCGCCCGTGTTATCGTGGACGGGCGTGCGTAAAATCGTTCGCACCCACACTTCGTTCGCCCACCAACTCAGCAAGCGCCGCCAGATGCTCCAATGCTCATCGAGCTTGCCGCCCGCCACATAGCGCGAACCGATCACCGAGTCGCACTCGCCCAATTTTGCGAGCATCACCGGGATCGCGCTCGGTGAATGCGAAAAATCGGCATCCATCTGGATCACCACGTCGGCATCGTGCGCCAACGCCCATTTGAAGCCCAGGATATAGGCTGTGCCCAAGCCCAATTTGCCCGCCCGATGCAGCACATGGACGCGCTCGGTGCTCGCCGCTAGGTCATCGGCGATCTGTCCGGTGCCATCTGGCGAATGATCATCGACCACGAGGAGTTCCAGCCCCGCGACCGGCAGCGCCAGCAATTCGGCGGCCAGCTTCGGCAGGTTTTCGGCTTCGTTGAAAGTGGGCACGACGACGATAATTTTATCCATCTTGATCCATCAAAATCCACGATTCGGGCGCTGATTGAACAAACTACTATAGCGCGGAATAATGCGCGGTCAAGCGCCGGATCGACCATGTTTGCCTGACGCACCTGCGACCTGACGAATTGAGATGCAACTGTCTGGAAGATCAAAGGCTTCAGCAGTTAGTTATGGGTTAGGCACACGATATATTGCACCATCCTCGGATTGGAAAAGCAAGTCGAGCGATAATGCTCTTAATTCCGCTTCGGAAGGATAAAACGGCATGTTTGGCACGCGCCAGTACACGATAACGGCGACTTGTGACGCCGATTTTGCCGCCATCTGGGTACGGAGTGCATTGATTTCAACGAGATAGTTTGTATTCGGGAGCAGCGAACTGGGATCGAAATGAAGCGGCAAATGGGATGTTGGCTGCTGTGTATACAAGTATGTGATTTCAGGTTGATTGGTGATAACCCATACATGTGGACCCAGTGATTCGAGATAGGCCAGTGTTGGAGAATTGCGCCAAATCGCGTCGGCAAAGTTTTGACCACCAACACCGCCGCTCACGACCGTACCCAGCCCAACCGTGCCGTACAGGATCACGAACGCTACCGTAATCGGGACAACCACGATAACCCACAACGAAGGTTTCACCTGCGTGAAAATCCGTCCCCGCGCGTCGCCGATCAAACACGCCAACCCGATCATTCCCAAGACAAATAGCGGCAGCAGCAGTCGATCATCGAGCGGCGTCAGGAAATCGACAAATACGATAAAGAGTACACCGCGCTCCCAAATATCGGTGCGCATGGCGGTCGATCGGACGCTCGTGTGATCGCGGAACGGGGCAGCTGGCATGGTTTTTCTGTGGCGCACTCGTGATTTTCATGGTCAATTGTACTGCAAACGACCACGCGACCGCAGATTTGCCCCGGACGTGTCATCATGTCGTGTCGCGCAGAGCGGGGACGGAGTGACGCTCTCATATTTTTCGATCTTGCCAGTTATGTGCAATCCGTTATAATGGGCGGGTTCATTTCACAATAGGACGGTTCGGCGATGATCGAAGCAGGCGACCTGAAAAAGGGTATAACGCTCAAACTGGATGGAAATTTATACCGGGTGATGGATACGGCTTACAACAAGCCGGGGCGTGGCACCGCATCGATGCGCACAACCCTGCTCGACATTCGCAACGGCCAAAACTCACAGCGCGTTTTCTCGGCCAGCGATCGGCTGGAAGATATTTTCGTGGATATTGAAGATGTCGAATTCCTTTATCAGGATGGCGACATGCTGCATTTCATGAATACCGCCACCTTCGAGCAGTACGAGGTCTCACGCGATCTGTTCGCCAAAGAAGTCTCGTACCTCAAAGAAAATATGCAGCTCGAATTGAAATTCTACGAAGGTATGGCGATCGATTACACGTTCCCGACCACCGTGACCTACAAAGTCGTCGATGGTGAAAATGCTGTCGCGGGCGATTCTTCGGGTTCGGTCACCAAAAAAGTGACGACCGAAAGCGGCTTGACCGTGCAAGTGCCGTTGTTCGTCAACGTCGGCGACAATATCAAGATCGATACGCGCGACGGTTCCTACCTGACTCGCGTCTAAGCGCACCCTCTACGCATAAGAGGCGGACGCGGCAGGCCGTCGTCCCTACAAAAGACGCCGTTCTTGTAGGGACGACGGCTTGCCGCGTCCGTTCAATTCCCGCACCCGTTCGCCTGCCGCGTTTGCTCGCTTGCCGGACCGCCCCTTTTGAGCGATAGTTAGCCCATGTTGAACGACGTTCTCAACCTCACCCTCAACGATCTGTGCCAATTGGCGCTGCCACTCGGCACGACCGTGATCGCCGGCGGCGATGCCCTGGACGCGATCGTCCGTTGGGCGTCGGTGATCGCGCCCGACAATACGCTGACCGCGCTCGAAGGGTATGAGGTCCTGCTGCTGACACCCGGCACGATCGATGGCGATGCGCTGATTCATCGTGCGGTCGAGGCGGGCGCAGCCGGTCTGATCACGCTCGATCCGCTGCCGACGTTGGCACTCAGCACGGCGCAAATGCTGCACCTGCCTGTCCTTCAGCTTCCGCCAAACAGTCGCCTGCGCGATGTTGAACACGGCCTATTGAAGCTGTTTCTCGATCGAGAAGGCAGCGCGGAACGGCGCAGCATCCAGATTTATCAGCAGTTGGTGGAGCTTGCTTCCGAAAACAGCGGCCTCGAACGCATTATCCACGAACTGGCGCGCCTGATCGACAAAGCGGTGATCGTCCACGACAAGCGGATGCACGTCCAGGAATCGGCGCTCGTGCCGCGCCTGATCGAGGGTTGGGACGATCTGCTGGAAACGTTGAGCAGCCCCGATCTGCTGCCGCACGCTTTTCAGGATCGCCGACGGCTACCCTTGCAGACCACACCCACGCTGCTCCACCCGATTCCGGGGACCCATCTCTCGCGGCTGATCACGCCTATCGTGACAGGCGGTGTGGGACGTGGTTATTTGGCGTTCGTCGCGCCCACCGTCGATTTCAACGCAACCGACGATCTGGTGAATCGGCACGCGGCTGTGATCTGTGCGCTGGAAATGGCACGCGCAAAAGCGATCAGCGAGATCGAAAAGCGCCTGCGCGGCGATTTTTTGGATGGCTTGGTGCTCGGCAGCCTGACCGAAACCGAGGCCATGTCCGAGGGTGATCGGTTTGGGCACGATATGGCTGTGCCGCATGTCGCGCTGGTGATCACTTGGCAGGGCGATCGGCATCCCTCGTATCGCCAGTTGGAAACGATCGTCAACGGCCTGAACAATCGGCGCGCCCAATCGCTGTTTGCCCGCCTGCACGACGACGAACTGCGGCTGTTTTACGCGATCGACGCCGCCAGCCCGATCCCGGTGGCGCGGCAGTTCGCCGACGAGATTCAGCTTGCCGCCCGCCGTGAACATCCCACCGTGCGGGTCGCCATCGGGATCGGCTCTCCAGCGGCGCGCGTCAGCGGGTGGCGCGCATCCTATCGTGAGGCGGCGCAGGCGGCTGATTTATCGAAACGGCTCAAGGCAGAAGCGCCTCTGTATATTGGCGATCTGGGCATTTACACGTTCCTCGCTCACCCCGATTATCGCGCCGATCTGCTGGCTTTGCGCGACAGCACGATCGGCAGCCTGATCGCCTACGAAGAGCGGCAGCGCGCGGATCTGTTGCAGACGCTGGAGGCGTTCTTCAAAGCGCACGGCAACCATACGCAAACCGCCGAACTGCTGACAGTCCACCGCAACACGCTCACCTACCGCATGAATCGAATCGCCGAAATCACCGGGCTGGACTTGAATCAACCGGATGTGCGGCTGGCAGTCCATTTGGCACTCAAGATTCACCGTCTCCTCGGCGCGTAAATCGTAAGATAACGGCTATGCACCCTGTCGAACTGTAATAGAACTCGCATGGGCGACCACGCCGGTTTCGCCCCTACAATACGTGGTCTGGGCCGAACCAATGTGATCGCCCATCTTGGTGGAGAATCAGGCCTATGATCGATGAAACTGTAACCGTGACGCCACGCCCTTTTGAAATTGGGCTGTATTCATTTGCCGAATTGACGCCGGATTCGAGCACTGGACAAATGATCAGTCCAGCCGAGCGTATCCGCGATCTGCTCGAAGAGATCACGCTGGCTGATCAGGTCGGCTTGGACGTGTTCGGCTTGGGCGAACATCATCGCGTCGATTTTGTGTCATCTGCGCCGGAAGTTATCCTGGGTGCGGCGGCCAGCCTGACCAAAAATATCCGGCTGACCAGCGCGGTCACTGTACTGAGTTCCGATGATCCAATACGCGTTTTCCAGCGCTTCGCCAGCCTCGATTTGGTCTCCGCCGGGCGCGCAGAAATCATCGCCGGACGCGGATCGTTCATCGAGTCGTTCCCGCTGTTTGGCTATGACCTGAACGACTACGACGAACTGTTCACCGAAAAGCTCGATTTACTGCTGGCGCTGCGTGAGCACGATCGGATCACTTGGAAGGGTGAATTTCGCGCCCCGTTGGATAATCTGGCGGTCTACCCGAGGCCAGTGCAGAACCCGCTGCCCGTTTGGGTCGGTGTAGGCGGCACCCCGGAGTCGGTGGTGCGGGCGGCCAGCCGAGGCTTGCCGATGGCGCTGGCGATCATCGGCGGAATGCCGGAGCGCTTCGCGCCCTTCGTGGACCTTTACCGACGGGCGGCGGCGGAGTTCAACTATGACCCGAAGACGCTGCCCATCAGCATCAACTCGCACGGTTTCATCGCCGACACGAAGCAGCAGGCGCTTGACGAGTCGTTCCCAGCGGCCCAATCCGCGATGAATCGGATCGGGCGGGAGCGCGGTTGGGCACCTATGCAGCGTAATCAATATGAAGCGGCGGCAGAACGGCGCGGATCGAACTTTGTGGGCAGCCCTGATGACATCATCGAAAAAATGCTGTTTCAGCATTCGATCTTCAACCATCAGCGTTTTTTGCTGCAAATGAGCGTGGGCACGATGCCCCATGATAAGATGATGCACGCCATCGAGTTGCTCGGCACACGGGTGGCCCCGGTGGTACGCAAGGAAATTGCCCAGCGTCTAGCCGTCCCCCGCTAATCGTGAAACCGTTTTGACTCGGCGCAAAAGCGGGCGACACGCCGTGTCACCCGCTTTTATACCTCGTTTTGCAGAATGCCTATCCCGAAAAAGGGATGTGATCAGCGATGCGGCGTTCGATTTTGCCATTGCCCGTCTTAATAAAGATGTCGTGCGGGTTTTACGGCTTGGCGGTGGCGGCTGCTGTCGGCGCGGGTGGCGCGTCATTCACGACGATCGAAAAAGTACCCGCCGCGAAATCGCCCGAACCGGGGTCGGCCTTGTCAATCTCGATCCCATAGTTACCATCTTGCGGCAGCTTGAGTGTGGTGCTAACCGCGGTGATGAAGCCACCTTCCACAGAGCCAATCTGTTCGCCGCTCTGATTATTGATTTTCAAATGGAACGCCATGTTACCTGTCAGGATATTCACGGTCACGTTGACAAGCGCATTCGCCTTGCCCTTGAACGTGAAATAACGATATGTCATTGAGTCGGCATTCAGTGGCGAGGTGTAGGGCGTATCGATCTTGAGCGCAACTTTCTGTTCAGGGTCGATCGGGGTAGCGGTCGCTGCCTCAGTGGCCTGGAGGGTCGGCGCGCGACTCGACTTGGCCGAGGCGAAAGTCACCGCACTGAGCGTCAACAGCAGTGCCAAGCTCAGACTTATCGTGCGAAACGAGCGAAAAGAACTACGCATGGTATCTCCATCAGGAAATTGAGTGAACACCATTGAGTATAGTTGAAGAGTCATTTTGAGCACACTCGGGCGTATTCACGCGGTGCATTCAGAATGAGGGGCGAGCGCTGCGCTTTGGCTGAAGGCCATAGCCTAGTGGACGCGGCAAGCCGCCGTCCCTACGAAAACGGCGTAAGGTGTA
>JBBRMW010000212.1:0-10636 GCA_038230635.1 Aggregatilineales bacterium
GAAGCCAATCAAACTTCGCGCATTCACCTCACCCCCCGGCCCCCTCTCCGTAATCACGGAGAGGGGGAGTCGGAAGGCAAACCTAGACATACGTGGCCTTTGATTGGTTTTACCATAAAAAACAAACCTTCAATCTACGAATTTGTGATGAGGCTGTGACACGCCCCTCCTTTTGTCAGACTCAAAATCGTGGTCAAATCTATGCTTGTGATGTCCGCTTCAGGCTGTCAGGAAGTTCGCGGGAAGCGGTAACGGGAGGTCTGTATGTCAAGGTTTGGCGTGGGTCGGCTACAGTTTCGTTTAATTTTGGCCTTTGCGCTCGTGCTGTTGATTCCAACTCTGTTGATTTCTGTCTATGCGCTCAATGCAGAGACGAATGCAGTTATCGAGAAGGGCAAGGCGAAAGAAATCAGCGCCCTGCAACCCCTGGGATCGCAGATTTCGGCGGCTTTCGATCGGCGTTTGGCGGGAATCCAATTTTTGGCGAACGCGCCCTATCTCCAGGGCTATTTGAAGGTCGCTACCAGCAAGGATAGCGCCGCCATCGGTAAAGCGCTGAGCGGGGTCCCGGAAGCCATCGCAGCCTATATCGCCGCTTCTGGCATTTATGACTCGGTGCGCTTGCTCGATCCGAGCGGCCAGGAATTGATCCGGGTAAGCGTCACCAATAACAAAACCGCGATTGCGGACAGCGCCAATTTGACCAAAGACCCGACGCCCGATTATTTTGCTAAGACAATCGGCCTGCCCGTCGGCCAGATTCATGCCTCGCCGCTTCGTCTGCTGAAAGAAAACGGGTTTCCAAAAATCCCTTTTACGCCTGTCATCGATCTCTCAGCGCCCGTTTTCAGCGCCGATCACCAACTTGTCGGCGTGATGTCCGCCGCGTTTTTGGCCGAACCGATTTTGGCGTTGACCCAAGCGCAAGTCATCAATCAAGGTGTATACCTGATTGACTCCGACGGCAGCTATTTGGCCGCGCCGATCGCCAATCAACTTTACGCGCGTGACCTGAACAACGGCGCTTTTTTCCTCAAACTGAATCCGTTAGAAGGTCAGCAGTTTCTCACTAACAGCGTGTCTATCTTCGGCACCAAGGATCGTCCGAACCTGCTACAAACATCGATCCATGTCAGCCCAACGCTCCTCAAAGATATTCAGTGGACGTTGTATGCGACGAAAACCACCGACAGTATTTTGGAAGAGGTGCGAGCCACCCAGCTTGGTTTGTTTGGGTTGGCCTTGCTCTCGCTGCTTGCGGCTTTCGTGGTTGCGCTGATCGTCACGCGCGGCATTACGCGACCCGTTAACCAGTTGGCGACAGCGGCAGAGCAGATCAGCGCGGGCAAACTGGACACACTCATACCGGTCGTCCGCCGCCGTGACGAAATCGGCGATCTGGCAACGGCATTCGGCAAGATGTCCAGCGATTTGCAAACGCTGTATGGCACGATGGAAGATCGGGTCGCCGCTCGCACTTCTGAATTGGAAATCGTGGCGCGTGTGAGCGCCGCCGCGACCACCATCACCGATCCCGACGTGCTGCTCAAAACGGTGGCCGAACTGACCAAAAGCAGCTTCAAGCTGTATCACGCGCATGTTTACCTACTGGGTGACGACGGGCGCACCCTAAAACTGGCGGCAGGCGCTGGTGAAGCGGGCGACAAAATGCGTGCCGCTGGACACAGCATCCCTTTCAACCGTGAACATTCATTGGTGGCACGCTGTGCGCGCAGCCGTCGCGGTGTGATCGTGGCTGATGTCGCAAAAGAGCCAGACTTTTTGGCGAATCCGCTGCTGCCCGATACGCGCTCCGAAATGGCCGTGCCCATCGTCATCAACGACGAATTGATCGGTGTGCTCGACACGCAATCGACGCGCGTGGGCACGTTTACGCAGGACAATATCAAGGTCATGACGACGCTGGCCGATCAGTTGGCCGTCGCCATCGAAAACGCCAATGCCTTCGATCGCCGCCGCCAATTATTGGTACAAGCCGAAACTCGCCTCAATAATTTGCAAGCCAGCAGCCAGATCGCCGAATATATCCGCATCGGCGGTGACCTGGACGGAATGCTCGAAAACGTTCTGCGCAGTATGTTGGATGTTTTTGGTGGCGATACGGCGGTAATCTCGAATTTCGACGCTGACCTTCAGCAATGGAGCGGTGTGGCGGGCGCGGGCGGTCCAGTGACGAGCGCGCTGGCAAAAACGTTCATCGATCCGGCGGCGGCCTATCCGCATGGTGTCGCGGTGATCGAGGGTGGCGATGTGGTCGCGGTCGCTGATGTCGCCACCTATCCGAACTTTCCGCTGGTCTATATCGAGACACTCGGCCTCAAGTCCGTGATGGTGCTGCCTTTGCGCACTAATCCTGGTGGCGACCAAGTTACTGGCGTTGCGTTCATCAACTATAGTACACGCCCCCACCACTTCAGCGCCGAAGAGATCGACCTCGCGCGCAGCCTCGCCAACCAGATTTCGGCGGGCATCGGGCGGCGCGTGGCGGAGTCTGAAACAGCACGGCGCGCGCTCGAATTGGAAACGGTCGCACAGGTGAGCGCGGCGGCCACCACCTTGCGAGATGTGACGGAACTGCTGCAAACGGTAGCCAATCTCACCAAGGATCGCTTCAATCTCTACCACGCGCATATCTATTTGCTAGATGGCGATACCGGACGGCTGAGGCTGGCCGCTGGGTCTGGCGAAGTTGGCCGGGCAATGGTGGAGAGCGGTCACAGCATCCCACTCAGTCGTGAGCGATCAATCGTAGCGCGTGCCGCCCGCCTGGGTCAATCCCTGTATGTCGCCGATGTCATTCAAGAAGCCAGTTTCCTACCCAATCCCCTGCTCCCCGACACCCGCTCGGAGTTGGCCGTGCCGCTGATCGTGGCGGACATTGTGCTTGGCGTATTGGATTTGCAGTCCGAAAAAGTAGGGCGTTTCACCGATACCGATTTGCAGGTGATGACCACCCTCGGCGATCAAACGGCCATCGCGCTGGAAAATGCGCGTGCCTTCGCTGCCACACAAGATGCCCGCCGCGAAAGCGAATTGCTCTACGAAGCGGGCAAAAGCATCAACGCCGCCACGACTTTCAGCGACTTGGCTCAAGCGGCGGCTTCGGTCGATATTGATGCGACCATGATCTCGCTCACCATGTACGAAAATTTCGATCTGAGCACAGCGCGCTGGTTTGAACGGTCGACGGCCAATACGGCCAGCACCGCCCCGATGCGCTTCTACCTGGATCAGTTTCCAATGGTACGCCAACAGCCCGAATTTAGTATGGTCGAAGATGTGAATGATCCGGCGCAGCTTGATCCAGTCACGGCGGCCTCGCTCAAAAACCTGGGCTTCGGAGCCTTTCTGGCAGTGGCACTCAAACGCGAGTCCCGCATTATGGGTTCATTGACCATTTTCCACGCGATGGCGCATCATTTCACCGCTCAGGACAAGCGGTTGGCTGACGGTCTCAGCAGCTTGTTATCGTCGGCGTTGGAACGGCTCCGCTTGAGCTATGACTCGGAGGCCGCGCGTATCGAAACCGACATCCTCTACAAAATCGGGGCAGTTATCAGTACAACCACCAATGAACATGAACTCATCGAATCATTGGCGGGTTACTTGCTGTCTGACGGCGAGAGTACCCTCAACCTTTCACTGTGGGAAAACCGCGATTTTGACACCGCCACGTCCCTTTCCTTCGTGGCGACCTGGGGTGCATATCAGGACGCACCGCTGGCAGGTGTCACGATACCTACCAGTGCCGATCCAGCCCGACTCAGCTGGCTGCAGCGTCATCATATTAACTATATCGATGATATTCACAGCGATCCCAGTTTGCCCGCCGAAACCGTTGCCACACTCGACGCACTCAAAATCGGCTCACTCATCTTTGCACCGCTGACGGTCGGCGAGCGCTGGTTGGGCAACCTGGGTATTCTGGATAGCCAAGCTCGCACGCATAGCGCCCGCGAAGTACGTATTCTCGAATCGGTGGCGGGACAAGTGACCACTGCCATCGAGCGTATGTGGTTGACGCGGCAAATGGAACAACGCGCCCGCGACATGACGACCGTTGCCGCGATCAGCGCCGCTACGACCAAAGTGCTCGACTTGCAAGAACTCTTGCAAGATGTGGTTAACCTGACCAAAGACCGCTTTGGCCTCTACCATGCGCATATCTACCTGTTGGATGCCGAACACGAGGTGCTGACATTGGCGGCGGGCGCGGGCGAAGCGGGCCGCGTGATGAAGGCCAACCACCATCGCATCCCCCTTTACAACCCGATTTCGCTGGTGGCGCGCGCGGCGCGTACTCACGAGGGCGTGGTCATCAACGATGTGACTCAGGCGGCGGACTTCTTGCCCAACCCGCTGCTGCCCAAAACGCGCTCCGAAATGGCGATCCCCATGGTTATCGGTGATCGCCTCGTGGGTGTGCTCGATGTCCAGTCTGACGTGATCGGACGCTTCACGCAAGACGACGTGCAGATTGAGACGGCACTGGCCGACCAAATCGCCGTGGCCGTGCAGAACGCGCAGTTGTATCAGGGCGAAGTCGAGACGGCGCGCCAGTTGCGCGAGATCGATCGGCTCAAATCGGAGTTCCTGGCGAGCATGAGTCACGAGCTGCGCACGCCGCTCAACTCGATCATCGGCTACTCGGAAGTGCTCGCCGATGGCATCGATGGCGACCTGCCGGATGAAGCGATCGAAGATGTGAATGCCATCCATGACAGCGGCAACCATCTACTAAGCCTGATCAATGACATCCTCGACCTTGCCAAGATCGAAGCCGGGCGCATGGAGCTTGAACTCCAGCCGCTGCCGTTGGGCGAGGTCATGATTGAAATTGATCGAATCACGCGCAGCTTGATCAAAGAAAAGCCTGTACAATTGGTCTTCAACATGCCCGATGATCTGCCCTTGCTGAGTGCTGATCATGTGCGGCTGCGTCAAATCCTGAACAATTTGGTGAGTAACGCCATCAAATTTACCGATCGGGGCGACATTCATGTGACCGCCCGCTTGACCGATGATCAAAAATCGATCCAGGTAGCTGTCCAAGACTCAGGTATCGGAATCGCGCCAGAACATCAAAAACTCGTGTTTGAGCAGTTCCGCCAAGTGGATAGTGGTTCGACGCGCAAGGCGGGCGGGACCGGACTCGGTTTGCCGATCACGCAGCACTTGGTGCGAATGCACGGCGGTGAGATTTGGCTGACCAGTACAGTCGGTGCGGGTTCGACGTTCTACTTCACCATTCCTGTCGTGCCAGTGGCAGTGGTAGATTAACATGGTAAACGGTTGAAAAGGTAATCATGGCAACAATATTGCTGATCGAAGATGATGTCTTCGCGGCACGAATGGTGATCAAAATTCTGGGGGTCCGCGGCTACAACATTCAACATGCCTCCACTGGCCTCGAAGGTCTGCAACGTGCCCGCGAACTGCGCCCCGATCTCGTCTTGGTCGATCTGGGATTGCCCGACCTGGATGGCAAGGTCGTGGCATTGCAGCTCAGTCACTTCCTTTCGGCAAAATTGTCGCCCGTCGTGGCCTTCACCGCCGAAGTCGGGGCGAAAGCGCGGCGTTTAGCCCTGGCCTATGGCTGCCAGGATTTCATCAGCAAACCCATCGATACACGCGCATTTCCCGATCAAATCGCAAAGATTCTGGAAAATGTAGAAAGGGCACGGTCAGCACAACATGGCGAAGAAACGCATCCTCTACGTTGAAGACAATCTACAAAACAAGCGGCTGGTCAAAAAGGTCCTGAATGCCAAAGGCTACGAGATTCTGGAGGCCAGCGACGGCGCGGACGGCATCCTGATGGCCTTCAAAGAGCGCCCTGACCTGATCCTGATGGATATCAACCTGCCCGTCATAGATGGCATGGAAGCCACCGGACTGTTGAAATCCTCCGAAGTCAGGCACATCCCGATTGTGGCCCTCACCGCGAACGCAATGGTCGGTGATCGGGAGCGTATCATGGCTGCGGGCTGCGATTTTTATCTGCAAAAACCGTTGAGCAACGCCGTCCTGTACGAAACCGTGAAGCGCTTCGTGGGTGAATCGACCCCCGATGATTTGCCTCAGCCAGACACAGCTACGGTCAGCGCCCCGCTACACGAAGTCACGCTGAGCGCCTAGTCCGAGCCTCTCGTGATCTGATTACGCGCGCCGCCGCCGAGCGCACGCCGCCGCTGCAAAACGTATGTCGCCAACTCTCGGTCGAGCTGGCGATTATCGATGACTTGCAACATCACCGCACCCAGGCGATCGGGCAGTTCGCGGCGGCGGGCGCGTGTCACCCGATCCAGCATCACGAAATAGCGTGTCAGCCGCGTCAGTGTCACATCCAAGAACTGCGTGGCCGCTGGACTCAGTTCCGTCGTGCGGGCAAATTCACGCGCTTCATCGAGGTGGGTCATCAAAATATCCACGCGCAGGATCAATGCTGAGGCCACCGCATGAAATGCCCGAAGTTCGTGCTCCAGCAGATCGCGCTGCGGGCGCAAGCGAACGATCAACCGCACATATTCGAGCGCGTGCCGATCTTCGCCCGCGTCGATAGCAAGTCCCGTCTGCGCTTCAAACTGGCTGAGTTGCGTCTGCACATCGCGGTAGGCTTCCAGCAGATCATCTTCGTAGCCAGCGGCCTGCTGTGCATATTGGTACAAGGTCTCGATGCGCCCGTCGAAGCCCGGCAGCGCGAAGAACCTCGCGCGCGGTTTTTCGCGCCAACCCCGCAGCGTCGAGAATAAGCGGTTCACAGTGAGATCGCGGCCTCGGAATCTTCAGTCTCGCGGTTGTAGGCCATCGTGTACAGACCAAAATAGACGCCTCGCTTCGCCAGTAGTTCGGCGTGTGTCCCACGTTCGACGATGCGCCCGTGATTCATAACCACGATCAGATCGGAGAGCGTGATCGTACTGAGTCGGTGGGCGATCACAAAACTCGTCCGATTGGCAAGCATGGTCGCCAGCGCCGTTTGAATGATCTTTTCCGTATGCGTATCGATGTTGCTGGTGGCTTCGTCCAGGATCAAAATGCGTGGATCGGCAACGAGTGCGCGCGCAAATGCCAACAATTGACGCTGCCCGACCGACAGGATCGACGCGCCCTTGCGAATCCCGGTTTGGTAGCCATCGCCCAACGCCATGATAAAGCCATTTGCGCCGACTGCCGTTGCCGCCGTGATCACCTCTGCGTCGCTTGCGCCCACCCGTCCGGCGCGAATATTGTTCATGATGGTATCGGTGAACAAGTGCGTTTCTTGCAGCACGATCCCCATTTGATCGCGCAAACTGTGCTGCGTCAAATCGCGGATGTCGTGGCCGTCCACACGGATGCAGCCGCTCGTCACATCATAAAAACGCAGCAGCAGCTTGATCATGCTCGATTTACCCGCGCCCGTATGTCCCACGAATGCGATTTTCTGGCCGGGCCGCACATCGAGATCGATGTGATCGAGCACGGTGGTCTTGCCATCGTAACTGAAACTTACATCCTCGAATTGAACATGTCCCGTGCCGCGCGGAATCGAGAGCGCGTCGGGTTTATCGGTGATCTCGACCCGCTCGTCGAGCACCCGGAAAACCTGATCGCCGCTGGCGATAGCGGCTTGTACGTTGTTCCAGCGTTGTGCCAGATCGCGGATCGGGGCGAACAACTGCTCGATGTAGAGCACGAACGCGACCAGTACGCCCGCCGTCAAGCCATTGTTGATCACGAGCAGGCCGCCCACCAACACCAGCCCGAACAGCGTCAGCCCCGACAGCAGTTCGATCACCGGGAAAAACCAGGCGATGACCAACGACATCCGTTTGCTGGCATTGAGCACGTCCTGGTTGCGCCCCTGGCGGAAGCGATCATAGTTGACCTGCTCGCGGGCAAAGGCCTGCACCACGCGCACGCCGTTGAAATCTTCGGCCAGCCGCGCATTCATCGATGAAGCCAAGTCGCGCACTTCGGTGTAGGCTTTGCGCGAGGCGATACTCCACCGATAAGATGCGAAAAACAAAATCGGCAGCATCAGCAAGATCACGATTGTGAGCGGCAGGCTGCTCGTCAACATCACCAGCACGATGCCCGCCACCACCACCAGATCGCGCATAATGGCGACGAGCGCGAACGTGATGAACTCGCGGATCGTCTGCACATCGCCCATAATCCGCGAGATCAGCCGTCCCACTTCGTAGCGCGCGAAAAAGCTGGCCGAGAGGTCTTGCACATGTTCGTACAAAATCTGGCGCATGTCGCGGATCACGGTCTGGCCGAGCCGCACCATCGTTTGAATTTGAAATTTCGTGCTGATCTGACTGATGGCCGTGATTCCCAGATAGAGAAAAATCAGCGCGATCATTAAACTCAAATCACCGCGTGCCAACCCATCATCGACGGCGCGCCCGATCAGCGCCGGCCCGAAGATCGCATCGAAAACGGACGTGCCCATCAGCAGAATCCCGGCAGCCAGCCGTCGGCGATGCGGCGTTAAAAACCGCAGAATTCGCCGCGCCACGTTGCGATCATAATCATAAATTTTCGGGTCGATGATCGGTCGTACCGTTTTGACAGTCATCGTTGCTGCATCCTTATTCTGTGCCGCGCTCCTCGTTAATATAGTCTTGAGCAGGGCGTGATCCGCGATCTTGCTGGCCCAATTCCCATAATTCCGTATCCGTCATGGGTAAAAGTCGTCTGATACACTGTCAGCAATATACAATTTATGCGCTGAAGCCAAAATCGCCCGATAATCGGCGAGAGTTCGCATTTGTTTTGCACCGTCAATCGTAGCTTTTTCAATGCCTGTACTTATTTGAGAGATGACAATCGTAATTGTTTGATCATCTTCTGGCTGATCGATCACAATATTGATCGGTCCGGTCTGTATGTTTTCAGGCATTTCGATCATAAGTGTATGATCCGCATTGATAAACCCGGCCTGAACTTTAAGCATCGCGCGCTCCTACCTGCATCACGACGACCCTTCATTATGATTCAAAGTATATCATAGTTGTTGGGCCGCACGCCTTTACGAATATTATTCGTATTGTCAGATGCCTGAGCGCGCGACGCTCAATTGCAAACAGCCTGATCTTGCCAAACAAGAACAAATATTCTAAGCTATGGACGGTCTTCGCAGTGCTATAAGGAATTGTGGTGATGAGCGATCATATACCGGCAACGCCCAAAATGAGCGGCGCGTTTCAAGTTTTCATGAGTCAAGCGCCCGCCCATGCGCAAGCCTGGATGGGTGCCGTGCGCGCACTCGACAGCGCCAGCGCGCTCGATAAGAAAACCGAAGAATTGGTTCATCTCGCCTTGTTGGCCGCGCTGAGGCTGGAAAGTGGCATCCCCTTTCACATTAAGCTGGCAAAAGAGGCTGGAGCGAGCCGCGAAGAATTGATCAGCGCGCTACTTGTGGGGCTGCCGCTGGTCGGACAATCGATCACGGCGGCCTTACCAGCGGCACTCGAAGCCTATGACGCCGATTGAACGTTTTGCGCGGATCGTGGGTATCCTATAAGTGAACTTGCTATGCCCACAACTGGAGTCCTCATGATCGAGCAAATCGCCGCCAGCATCCGCCAGAATATCCAAAAAGTGATCGTCGGCAAAGACGAGGCGATCGACCTGGTGTTGGTGGCGGCACTGTGCGAAGGTCATGTGCTGCTCGAAGATGTGCCAGGAACGGGTAAAACCACGTTGGCAAAAGCGATGGCGCAGTCACTCGGCTGCACCTTCCGCCGCATTCAGTTCACGCCCGATCTGCTGCCTTCGGACGTGACGGGGCTGAACATCTACAACCAAAAGACCGCTGAATTCGAGTTCCGTCCCGGCCCGATCCTCAGCCAGATCGTGCTCGCCGATGAGATCAACCGCGCCACCCCGCGTACCCAAAGTTCGCTGTTGGAGGCGATGCAGGAACGCCAAGTTACCGCCGACGGCGAAACGCGCGCGCTGCCTCGCCCTTTCTTGATCCTGGCGACGCAAAACCCAGTCGAATTGGAAGGTACATTCCCGCTGCCAGAAGCGCAGTTAGACCGCTTTTTGCTGCGAGTCAGCATTGGCTACCCCTCGGAAGGCGACGAAAACGCGATCCTGCGCCGCTTCCGACGCGACGATCCGCTTGAAAGCCTGAGCGCCGTCACCGAACCCGCCGCCATTCGCGCATTGATCGAGCAAGTGCGGGATGTGCGCGTCGAGGAGACGGTGCAGCAATACATCGTGCGGATCGCCCGCCGCACCCGCGATCATGAGGAAGTGGTACTGGGCGCGAGTCCGCGTGCGACGATGGCCTTGTATCGCACGGCGCAGGCATGGGCGGCGATTCACGGCAAATCCTATGTGACGCCCGACGACGTAAAATTCATTGCGCCGTATGTGTTGACGCATCGCATCATGATTAGCCCTCAAATGCGGGTGCGGGGCCGCGAGCCGCAAGAAGTGATCAGCGACGTGATCGACTCGCCGATGGAGTCGACGCCGCTGCACCGCCTCGACTGCTGCCTGGTCACCGACGGGGCCGGCGCGTTTGTGATGACCAGCGCTGAGCGGGCGAAGGATCTGAAGAAGGCGCCGATCTACGTGCTCGGCGCCGGGACGTGCCACGACCACCTGATGA
>JBBRMW010000213.1:0-10537 GCA_038230635.1 Aggregatilineales bacterium
CTGGCGCCAGGGGCGAGCGGTTCGGAACGACTCCGCCCCCATCCTTGAATGCACCCTATTCGCCCTGATATGCGGTGCAAAAGGCCGAGTCATGTTACTATCATAGCATGGCTGACCCATTTGTCCTCTCACACATCCGACGGCTGCCGCTGTTCGCCAATTGTTCTGCGACTCAGTTGCAGGCGCTGGCGAGCATCTTTCAACAGGAAGCCCACCACCCCGGCGACTCGATCTACCGCCAGGGCGAGGATTCGCACGCGCTGTACTTGTTCGTATCGGGCGCGGCGCAGCTTTGGCACGTCGGCGCGGATGGCATCGATAAGCTGCAGCACGCCGTCAGCCCCGGCGAATATGTGGGCGAGTCGTCGTTGTTCGTGCCTGCGCCGCGCGCACAATCGCTGGTCGTCACCGAGGAGAGCCTCGTACTTGTGCTGACACGCGGTCACTTCGACGCCATCCTGCACGCCTATCCCGATATTCAGGCCGCGTTGGCACACGGTGGCACACCCGCGCCGGGGCCACAACCGCCCCGACAGGCCGCGCCCTATATCCCGCCGCCCGCCGCGCCGCAGCCGCTCCAACCGCCTGCGCCGCAACCCTATTCTGCGCAGCCGCAATCTGCCCAACCGCACTATCCGCATTATCCTGGATCGTCGAGTGCGCCGCCGCAGCAGCCAGCGCCGCCGCCGCAAACGCCATATCCCGCGCAGCCCCAATATCCACAGCAGCTAGGACAGCCCTACCCGCCGCAGCCAGCGCCGCCCACTCCGCAATACCCGCAGTATCCGGGCGTGCCGAGTCCAGCCGCGCAATCTCCGGTGGATATGCAGGGCGGCGAGCGCGTTCTGCTCAATGTGCATCGGCACTCGTGGATATTTTTGACGAAGGTATTGCGCGCGATCGGCCTGTTTTTCGTGCTGATGGCGATCACAGCCCTGGCCGCACGTTTGCCCGCCGCCTATAACCTGATTCCGCTGACGCTCTGCGGGATCGGTTTCGTCGTGCCGATTTTGCTGACGCTGTTTTATTATTTCGACTGGCAGAACGACTTTTTCACGCTCACCGATCAGCGGATCATTCACCAGGAGCGCTATCTGCTCAGTGGCCGCGAGCAGCGTGAGCAGTTGCCGCTCTATAACATCCAAAACGTCGAGTTGATCCGGCCCGGTTATTTCGCCGATCTGCTCGGATACGGGACGATCATCGTGGGCGCGGCAGGCACACAGCTTCCGATCACGCTCGATCATGTGCCGCATCCCGGTGATGTGCAAAAATTAATCTCGGATCAGGTCGATCGGATTCCGCCAGCCCAGCGCGGCGGTGGCGCCAATAATCAGGGTGGACGCGGCGCGGGCACCCCAAACGTACCCGCCGCCAGATCGTATAGCGGCTACAGCGACAGCTTTTTCCCGGCGGCACGCACCGTCCAGGGTGGGCGAGTCGTTTATCATCGCCACTGGCTGATCTTGCTCGGCAAAACCACGCGCCCGATCGTCGCCGGGATTCTGCTCTTGTTTGTGATCGGTATCCGCCTGTTTTCGACGAATGCGTTCATTCAATCGCTGTCACCAGGGGTTTCGCTGACCATTATCGGCGTGTGGTTGGCGATCGTGAGTTTTTGGTTTTTGTGGGGCTACATTGCCTGGCGCGAAGATGTCTACGTGCTCGACACCGACAGTGTGCTCGACATAGTGCGCGCGCCCTTCGGCCTCCGCGAACAACGCGAACAAGCGAGTTTGCGCCAGATTCAGAACGTGACCAGCCAGATTCACAGCTTGTGGGGCAGTATCTTCAACGAGGGCGATGTCGTCATCGAAACGGCGGGTCAACACGGTCAGATGGTCTTCCGTAACGTTCACAAGCCAGCGCAAGTCGCCGATGAGATTCTCCAGCGCGTGCGCCAAAATGAAGCGCCTTATCGGCAATAATGGGGTGTTGACCAAAAGACGGGCGACTAAACCGGGATCGCCCCTACGCCGGACGCTCTTGGGTAGGGGCGAACCCAGTGTGGTCGCCCGCTTTGTAGCATTGATCCTGATCCTGCAAACCTTCCTGGCGCTCCCCGCTGCCGCGCAGACCATCACCCCGCTCGCCTTTGATCAGCCCGCGACCGGACAGATCACGCGCGATGTGTTCCGCCAAGTCTATACGTTCAGCGGACGCGCCGCCGATGTGATCTCGCTGATCATGACGGCCACGAGCGGACTCGATCCGCTGCTGATCATCACCGACGATCAAAATCAGGTGATCGCGCGCGACGATGACGGCGGCAAACGCTTCAATGCCGCGATAGAATCGCTGCCGCTGCCCCACGATGGCACGTTTTTCGTGATCGCCACCCGCTTCGGTCAAGAGCGCGGTTTGACAACGGGTGCGTTTACCCTCACGTTATCGCACGCAGGCGTCACGGGTGCGGATAACGCGAGCGTGGTACTGCACTATGGCGACAGCCTCGTCGGGCAGATCGGCGATGTGCCCGAAAAAGTGTACGCTTTCAGTGCGACGCGCGGCGACCTGATCTCGATCACGATGCAGCGCATCTCCGGCGATCTCGATCCGTTCGTGATTCTGGCTGATGCGAGTGGTACCGTGCAAACACTCAGCGACGACGATCCGGCCAGTCCCGGCACGCTCGACGCGGGGCTGCGCGACTGGCTGATCCGCAAAAGTGGCAACTATCTAATCGTGGCGACGCGCTTTGGTCGCGTTTCCGGGCAGAGCGCGGGCGCGTTTTCGCTCGCGCTCGATCGGGTTGCGCCTGCCGAAATGGGTAGAACCCCGGAGCGGGCGGCGCTGCTCGATTATGGCGCGTCGGCTGCGGGCACGATCGACGGCGATAATGCGGGGCGCTACTATCGTTTCGAGGCGCACAAAGGCGACGTGATCACGCTGACCGCCGAGCGCACACGCGGCAACCTCGATCCGACCCTGACCTTGTTCAGTGCCGATCTCAAAAAGATCGCCGATCACGATCAGGGGCAGCGCGGCCAAAGCGCGCGCATCTCCGCATTCACCGCACCGAAAGATGCCGATTATCTGGTCCTTGTATCGCGCTATGCGGGCGACGCGGGCTTCACGGCGGGTGACTATTCGCTGAGTCTGGTTGGGCGGCAGGGCGTGACAGTCGGCCCGAATGGCGTACTGTTGCTGGCCTATGGCAGCGCGGTCAGTTCGAGCATCGATCGCGCCAATCCGAGCCAGGAATATGTGTTTCAGAGCAAGGCGGGGGACCTGATCAACCTGGAAATGTCGGTCACGACGGGCGATCTCGAACCGCAGCTTTTGCTGTTCGACGCGACTCGTCACCTGCTCGCACAGGTGGATCCGCGCAGTGGCGACGCGCAGATCGCAGCATTCAAACTACCGGCGAAAGGCGCGTACATCGTGCTCGCCACGCGGCACGGGCGGGCAGGCGGCACGACTAGCGGCAGCTATCTGTTGACCTTGACGCAGGCGGGCACTTGACCACGATTGTGCTTGCCGAAGATGCGGCGTGGTCGCCGACTTTCTAATTTGCGGATAAACCTTTCAGCCCCGGTCCCCCTACGACTATCCTGGATTCGCCCAGTTTCTCGTTGTTTATCTGACCAGCCCTTAACGTGTTCTTCAACCAATTGGTACAAATCCATAACAATGTCAGGCCAAACTCTGAAATTGTTGGTTTGTGGCTGGCAGCCCGTCATGCCCATGATTCGCTAGTCAGAACGCCAATCTTGTTTATTTTGAGAGGGAGAATCAAGTCATGCCCGGTAAACTTTCACGTCGTGATTTTCTTGGATTGAGCGCGGCCACCAGCGCCGGCGTCATGGCCGTCCTGAGCGGAATGCGTGTCTCGCTGGCAGATGGCACTGCCGTTCCCACGCCTGCCCCCACCATGGCCGCCACCGCCGTTGCGACCTTGTCGCCGCTGCCCGCCGCGCCCGCTGCGGGTCCGATCGATCTGAAGGCTGCTGGTGGCATGGATGCCCTGGTCGCCGCCGCCCAAAAAGAAGGCGCGCTGACCGTCATCACACTGCCGCGCGACTGGGCCGATTATGGCGAAATCATGGACACTTTCGCTGCCAAATATAATATTAAGATCACCGACCTGATCCCCGACGGCAGCTCCGGTCAGGAAATCGAGGCTATCCGCAGCAATGCGGGCAGCACCGGCCCCCAGACTCCAGACGTGATCGATGTTGGTTTCAAGTGGGGTGAAGTCGCCACGGCTCAGGGTTTGGTTCAGCCGTACAAGGTTGCGACCTGGGACACCATTCCAGAAGCCGTCAAGTCCAAGGATGGTTTCTATTACGGCGACTATCAGGGTACCATGTCGTTTGCCATCAACGTGGACGCGCTCAAAAAAGCGGGTGCGCCGGTGCCTCAGGATTGGGCCGACCTGCTGAATCCGCTCTACAAGAAGATGGTTTCAATCAGCGATCCTACCCAGGCCTCCGAAGCCGCTCACGGCGTTTGGGCTGCCTCACTGGGCAACGGCGGTTCGCTGGACAATGTAGCGCCTGGCATCGCTTTCTTCGCCAAGTTGGCGGCGGCTGGTAACTTGGCTGGTGCGAAGCCCGCTTCGGACAAGCTCGGCACGGGCGAACTGCCCATCCAAATTGCCTGGGACTTCAATACCCTGGCTTGGCGCGATGCCAACAAGGACATTGCGAATATTCAGGTGCTGTACCCGAAGAGTGGCACGATTTCGACCGTGTACTTGCAGGCCATCAACGCCTACGCGGCTCGTCCGAACGCCGCCCGTCTGTGGATGGAGTACCTGTACTCCGACGCCGGCCAGTTGATGTTCCTGAAGGGTTACGCCAAGCCCGTTCGCTTCGATGACCTGTCGAAGCGCGGCCTGATCCCGGCTGACCTGTTGGCGAAGCTGCCGAAGGCCGATGTGCCAGTGGGCGTCCCGAGCTTGGCTCAGATCAACGCCGCTTTGGTCGCAATCGCCGCTGGCTGGACTGCCACCGTCGAACCGGCGATGAAGTAAGCCGATTCAAGCGTAACTGAAAGCGTTAATCACTGGGATTCTGGTTGAGCCGCGATCCGGCCAGCCAGAATCCTTTTGGCTCAGGGTTAATTGACATTTGATACCCAACAAGAAAAACGCATTCATACTTTTCGCGGAATGAGATATGGCAGACAATACGAGTGTGACACACGATATACAAATGACGTTGCCAGCGGTGGCGGTCGTATCCGAATCGTCCAGTCGGCCCCGACGAAGCCGCCCGGTCTGGCTGAGTTGGGACTGGCTCGCGGTGCTGCCATTCTTCGCGTTCATTTTAGCTTTCTTGCTCTTGCCGACGTTTTCGGTTTTCCGCGGTGCCTTGCTTGACGACAAGAATCAGCTCACTGCGGAGTATATGCTCAATTTGCTTGGCCCCCAGTATTCGGGACCCTATATCAGTACCATTGAAATTAGTGTCGTCACCGCTGTAGCGGGCGGTGTGATGGGATTCCTGATGGCCTGGGCCATCACGATTGGTGGACTCCCAAACTGGATCCGCAGTGCGACCCTGTCGTTTTGTGGGGTAGCATCCAACTTTGCGGGGCTGCCGCTCGCTTTTGCGCTGGCGGCGACGTTGGGGCGAAACAGTTTGCTAGTCGATGACCTGAACAACATCGGCATCAAATTGTATCCGTCGTTCAGCGTTTACAGTGTTATCGGGGTGTGTCTGGCCTATACTTTTTTCCAGATTCCGTTCATGGTGCTGATCATGACCCCGGCGCTGGATGGCTTGCGGCAAGAATGGCGAGAAGCGGCTTCCAATCTGGGCGCATCGCAAAGTCAATATTGGCGATTTGTGGCGCTGCCGATCCTGTCGCCATCGCTATTAAGTGCGTTTGCGCTGCTGTTCGCCAATTCGTTTGGGGCATTTGCCACGGCAGCCATCCTGATCGGTGCCGGTCCGGGCAGTCTGTATATCATTTCGATCGCCGTTCAACGGCAGTTCAGCAGCGACATTTCAACCAATCCGCACCAGGGCTATGCGCTGGCGGTCGGCATGGTTATCGTTGTACTCGTTACCATCCTGATATACAGTGTGGCTCGCGGTCGCGCTGAACGATGGCGTCCACGCGGCACCTAAGATTGGCGGTAAAATAACCATGCAAAAAAAACGCGCTTCGCCTGTGGCCTGGGTGGCATTGCTGATCGGTATGTTGTACATGGGCATTCCACTGGCGGCCACGGTGATCTTTTCACTCGGCTCGAAACTCCATTCGATCTCAGCACCGTCCCCCATCAGTTTTTCGGCCTACCTCAATATTTTCAGCGACCCCAAGTTCGGTAATAACTTGTGGTTTTCGGTGGGCGTTGGCCTCCTGACTATCGTTATCAGCACGCTGTTACTCGTGCCGCTGATCTACTGGGTTCAACTGCGGATGCCCTATTTGCGCTCCGTCATTGAGTTCATGACGCTGCTTCCCATCGTGATTCCGGCCATTGTGTTGGTATTCGGGTTATTGGCTCAATATCGCAACAGCTACCTGACGAACGGTGACACAGGATTGTATGTGCTGTTGACAGGCTCCTACGTGGTCATCGCCTTCCCTTACACCTATCGCCCGATAAACACAGCCTTTCAGGCGATTAACGTGAAAGTCCTGACGGAGGCCGCCCAAAGCCTGGGCGCGGGCTGGTTCACGATAATCGTGCGCGTCATTTTGCCAAACGTCTGGGGCGGCGTGCTGAATGCCGCCTTCATTACGCTGGCGATCGCGTTAGGCGAATTTACCATCTCCAACGCATTGGCTCAAAGCACATTCAGCAACTATTTGTTCAATATCCAAACCAAAATTTATGAGCCGGCAGCCTTTACGGTGGTGGCCTTCATTCTGACCTGGTTTTTCATCGCGGTGCTGCAACAAGTTACCCAGCGGCCCAGCCAGCGTCGGAATCAGCCGGTTATTGTCGCGCCCGCCGCTGCGCCGATCGACCCGTTCGGCACCCTGCACACCGACGCGGTCACAACCAAAGAATAAGCAGCGCTTGGCGTTGACTCGCATAAACGCATTGGCAAAGGACATGGTATCAGATGGCATTCTTGGAAATCACCAACCTACAAAAACAATTCGGCGCGACTTATGCCGTCGATACCTTCAACCTCAACGTGGAGCAGGGCGAATTCGTGTCATTTCTGGGGCCGAGCGGCTGCGGCAAAACGACCACGCTCCGCATGATCGCGGGCTTTGAGTCGCCAACTTCCGGGCAAATCACCATCAATGGCAAAGATGTGACGCATATCCCGGCAAACAAGCGGCAGATCGGGATGGTTTTTCAATCGTATGCACTCTTCCCGAATATGACGGTGGCCGATAATATTCGGTTCGGCTTGCGCGTCGCGGGCGCATCGGCGAAGGTGATGAAAGAGCGAATCGCCGAAATGCTCGATCTGATCAATCTGCCCGAAACCGCCAATCGCTATCCGCATCAGTTATCGGGCGGGCAGCAGCAGCGGGTCGCGTTGGCACGCGCACTGGCGATCCGTCCAGGTTTGCTGCTGCTCGATGAACCGCTGTCGGCCCTGGATGCCAAAATCCGGCTGTCACTGCGCCAGGAGATTCGCGCGATTCAGCGCAAACTCGGTATCGCGGCGGTGTATGTGACACACGATCAGGAAGAAGCGCTCTCGATTTCGGATCGCGTGGTGGTGATGAATAAAGGCAAAGTCGAACAAGTTGGCCCGCCCACCCAAATCTACAACACGCCGCAGACCCAATTTGTGGCGACTTTCGTGGGCACGCTCAACGTTTTGACCGCCACCATCACGAATGCCGCCGACAAAACTATCGCGCTCGATGGGCAGCAAATTCGGGTCGAGGCGTCGCTGGATTTTGTGCCCGCCGATAAGCCGCTCTCGATCACGCTGCGCCCCGAATCACTGACGTTGAGCCGCGAACCCGACGGTCAGGCCAATCATTTGCAGGGCACGATCGAGGAAATCTACTTTTTGGGATCGGTGGTGCGCATCCGGGTACGGCTGGCTGCGCAGTCGCTCAACGTGGACACTTTCAACAATCCGAACTTGCGCTTGCCTGTCCCCGGCGAAACGTCCTTTGTGAATTTTGCGACCGAAGCCTGCATCATCTTGCGCACATCGGCCAATTGAGAGGCTGCTTAAAAACCTCACCCCCCGGCCCCCTCTCCGTCATCACGGAGAGGGGGAGACAGAGGCCACGCCGCATCCGCCGAAGATATCGAGACCGAGTCGAGTCCTGCACCCCTTTCCGTCACCACAGCGAGGGGGCGTCAAACCACACCGCATCCGCTACAGATCGAGACCGAGTCGAGTCCTACACCTCTCTCCGTGAGGACGGAGAGGGGCGGGGGGTGAGGTGAATTTGTGGCTATATGGATAGCCGTCCTGACCGCGGGGGCAGGGGTGAGGTGCTTCAATGGGCGGGATTCGCCAGCGGCAGGCCGACGCGGAAAGTTGAGCCGTGCCCTGGCGTGCTCTCGACACTCATCTGGCCGCCGTGGAGATTGACGAGGGACTGCGCGATGGTCAGCCCCAAGCCCGTTCCGCTCTGCTGCGCACCGCGATCCACTTGATAGAACCATTTGAAAATCGAGGCTTGTTGGTCTAAAGCGATACCCACGCCCGTATCCTGAACGCTGATTTGCACCTCGGCGATCGTCGTTACCAGACTAACCCGGATCGATCCATGCGCCGTAAACTTGATCGCGTTCGATAGCAAATTGATGAGCACTTGACGAATGCGGAATGGATCGGCATCGATCCAAACCGGCTGATCGGGCAGCATGAGGATCAGGCTCAGACCCTTGCGATCGGCTTGGCCGCGCATCGTCTCGCTGATCTCGCGGATCGTATCGCGCACATCAATCACCTTTCGAGACAATATCAGATGGCCGGAATCGATTTTGCCCACATCGAGGATGCTGTTAAAAACCTCGTGCAAATGATGCCCCGCCACATGAATCGCACGCACATCATGCGCCTGTTTTTCGGTGAGCGGCGCATCCGACTCGTTCAACAGCCAATCGGCATAATTGAGGATCGCGCCCAGCGGCGTTTTGAGTTCGTGGCTCATCAGCGACAAAAACTCCGCTTTGAGTCGATCGAGTTCCACGAGTCGTTCGTCGGCTTTGGCCTGATGCTGTTTGGCCTCCTCAAAACGCTCTTCGAGGAGGGTTTCAAGGCGACCCTGAAGCGCACGAAACAGGCTCATATCGGTCACGACATAGGCGATCTCGCGCACAGCGCCCGCCTCGTTTTTGATGTAGGCGATGTTTTCCTCGATATGTACCACGCGCCCATCGGGATGGATCAACTTGGCTTGCGTCGGAGAAGCCAGCGGCGTCGCTGAAGCGGCGGCACGTTCCCAGGGTAAGTCTGCCCCGGGTGCGGCGGGCGACTCCAGCCGGTCGAGTTTAAGCAGTGAGCGTACCCGCCCGATTTTGGAGTACGAGCCGGGTGACAACGGCCCCAGAATTGTTTTTAGCTGCTTATTCGTGATCAGTTCGCCCGCCTCCGGGTTATAAACAGCGATTCCGACGGGCAGCGCCTCCAGTACCCGCTCGAAGCGTCGGTAGATGTTGTTGGTGCCGCGTGCGATTAACGTGCAGGCCAGCATCATCCACACTTGATTCAAGATCGGTGCGGCCAACAGCGTGAGCAGCCCATCACTGAAAAGCGGTTGGGGATGGTAGAACGACCAGTCGAGATACATGGCAACAATGAGCACGCTATTCAGCGCGCCCACGATCAACCCCGACCAATAACGCATGAGCAAGGAAGTAACCACAATCGTGAACAATAATCCCGTGCTGCAATCGACCAGCGCCTGCTCACCGCCCGGATATGGAATCGCCCCAAAAGCCGCCGCGCCGATGCCAACCGAAAAGGCGGCGATGAAATACATGGTGGCGAGTCTGACCCACCCCAGTTTGGCGAAAAGGTAGGCAGGCAAAATCGTGCCGCTTTCAAGGAGGATCACAAACAGCCCCTCGGTGCGCGAGAGGACGAAAGATAGCAAGACGATTGGGACGGCTGCACCCGACAGCGCCACCAGCAGAAGGTTGAGCGCGCGCCCGCGCATACGAATCGATGATGACGGATCCTCGACATTCACGATCCGGTTCAATAAGCGGTTTCCCCGCGTCGCCCCCATAAAATCCTCGAACACGTCCCAACAATCCCCACTTAATAAACGGGCGAAATTTGGTTTTGTCACTATTACAATACCTTCGCCAAAAAGAGGGCAGAAAAAAGCAGGGTTTTCAGGTAAAGTGATATCTCTCACAACGTTACCATACTCGAAAACCCATGAGCGAGATCATAACCCTTACCCTTTGTCTGGCACCGTATGTCTCGAAAACAGAGTTAAAGCAGTTGCGGCACATCGTTTTGGCGTTACTGGAGATGACGGGGCGGGTCATAGACGTGAAGGTAAGGAAAAGACATAGTAAACTCAAGCAGAGACAAAGCCGAAAGAGGATACTATGTCCGAGCCAGAGTTTACCCAACACAGCGAAAAGATACAGGAATTTCTGGAAATCACGAGCGAGGAGCTAGGGCGCCGC
>JBBRMW010000214.1:0-10523 GCA_038230635.1 Aggregatilineales bacterium
CAACTCGGCAAACGCTTCTGGGGTCGCCATCTGCGGGCGACTGGTTACTGCGTGAGCACCGTCGGTCTGGATGAAGAAAAAGTTCGCAAGTATGTCAAATGGCAGGAAGCGTAGGAAAAGCAAACTGAACTAGTCCAACGTCGTCTACTCGACTAACACCGCCCGATAGAATGATCGTACCTTCTAAGGTGCGCGGTCTTAAAGCCACCCTTTTAGGGGGTGGCAATTTACTGCACTGGTGAATATTTCAGAAGTGAACCAAAATAACAACAAAAAAAGGGGAGCTATTGCAGTGCTTCACTCCAGCGAGTCAACAGGTTTGCCAATTGCGCGCGCTCATCGGAGGTGAACGTTTGCTCCAAGCGGGTGACAAGCGGTTCCACGAGTTGCAACGCTTCGGCATAACGCGCTTGGCCTGCTTCGGTCAGTGCCAGCAGCGTACAGCGCCTATCATATGCAGCCGGTACGCGCTGCACGAGCGAGTCGACTTCGAGGCGATCGACGAGTTGGGTTGCGTTCGATTTGACGAACGCCAAGCACGTCGCCAATTGCCCCAGCGAAAGCGGTTCGTCGCTGTGCGCAATCTGGCGCAAGGTTAACAGGCGCGTGGTGGATAATGCAACGTCATCCAGGGTGCCGTCCAGTTTCGCCTCGACCGCTTTGCCGCTGCGCATCAAGAGTTTGATCAGAGTGAGCATTTCATCGTTCATGATTGTATTGTACAGTTCTGAACCAATATTGTCAAGTGCGAATTTTCCCAGAATTAGGCCTTTTGCAAAGTCAGGGAGAAGTGTTGAGATCACCATTCACCCCACCCCCTAGCCCCCTCTCCACGCCAGTGGGGAGGGGGAATCACCGCCTCCGGACTCCCCTCTCCATGAAATGGGGAGGGGTTGGGGGTGGGGTAAACGACTTTGCAACAGCCCTGTTCCCAGAGCGGAGTTGATTTAACGCTCGGCTTGTATAGTACCTGATCGTTATGCCCGCGATTCGATCAATTCGTTAACACGCCGGATTGGGCGCGCCTCCATTCTCCGGTTAGAATAGCGAGATGCGTTCAGTTGCCCGGAAGCGAAAGTGAGCCGCTAACTCCATCGATGATCAGTCATGAGCTATCTGTCAGACCTGCTATCACTGCCGATGCCGAACCGCTCGCGCGCATCTGGGTCGAGACAATTGAAACGTTGGGACGGCTCGATCCGCGTTTTCGCGCCGCACCTGCTGGCGCTGAACGGTGGCGCACAGCATTCGTGGCGGGCTTGGCCGATCGGGATCGGCTGACGGTGGTCGCCCTACGCGGCGAAGTCTTGAGCGGCTATCTGATCGGCGCAGCCCAGCCCAACCTGCCCGGCCTGCTGCCCCCGCAGATCGGTGTTGTGCTCGATCTGGCGGTCGATTCACATGGGCGCGGTGGCGGCGTTGGCACGGAAATGTTCAGGTTGCTTTCGGCATGGTTGCGCACACGCGGGATCGACCGAGTGGAAGTGCGCGTCGCGGCACGCAACCCGATCGCGCAGGCATTTTGGCGAGCACTCGGCGCGACCGAATTTTATGATACGCTGGGGCTGAAATTGCATGACTGACTCACTCATCATTCGCCCAGCGGTCGTCGCCGATGAACTCGCAATCGCGCGCCTCTGGAGCTATCTCATGGCCGAACTGGTGCGGCTCGATGCACGTCAGCCGCGACCGACGCCCGGTGCGGAGCGAGTCTATGCCGCGCGCGTGGTCAGTACGCTAGATGATCCCGATACGCGCGTACTGATAGCCGAGTCGAGTGGGCATGTCTGCGGCTTTATATTGGGTGCGCAAATCGGTCAGAGCGATCTGTTTCAGCCGATCCACACGGGCTTCATCGCTGATCTGTATGTCGAGTCGGGCGCACGCCGCAGTGGGATGGGGCGCGCGCTGGTCGAAGCGTTGCGCACGTGGTTCGTGGAGCGCGGCATCGAGCGGATCGCGCTCAACGTGGACAGTGCCAATACGGCAGGCATCGCGTTTTGGGCAGCACAGGGCGCGCACAATAGTCAGATAAAGATGCAGATCGAACTTGACAGCAGTCGAGGCGCGCCGTGATCCGCACCCTTCGACGCTTCGTGGGCTGGCTCGGCCCCGTGCGTGCACAAGCCGTTTTCGTGCTGTTGGCTGTAACGGGACTGCTCAGTCTGATCCTGAACGCGGCGGCTTCGGTCAAGGACGCGCCTGTCTGGATCGCCTCCGCCCAGAGTGTGCTGCTGTTCGTTTTTTTGCTCGGTGCGCTTCTGATCATCCTGACACGGCTGCCGCGCCATAATCGCCGTCGGCTGCTCGTGATCACGGTTCCGGCATTGCTGGCATTCGCTCTGGCGCTGGCCTTTCCGAAGTTTTGGCTGCTATTTCTACCCGCTGCGATCGGTTGGTTGGTCATCGCCTATATCGCATCGGGCAGCCGCGTCCGCCAGGAATATCAGACTGCGATCAAACATCTGCGCAAAGATGATTTTGATCAAGCGATTGCCGTCATGTCCGATCTAATTAAGGCTGAACCCGAAATCGCTGACCATCGCCGTTTTCGCGCGGAATTGTATCGACTGGCGGGCAAAGGCAGCAAGGCGCGCGCCGATTATGAAAAAGTGGCCGTGCTCGAACCGGAGTCGAGCGTTGGCTTCAACGGCCTTTCGGAACTCTATTTGCAGGAGGGTCAATATGAGCGCGCGCTCGACTATGCTCAGCAAGCCGACGCGCTCGAACCCGATCAGTGGGTGACTCTTTACAACCTCGGTATGATTGAGGATCGACTCGCGTACTCGGCTGACTCAATCGCACATCTCGATGCGGCGCTCAAAGTCGGCATCCCGGACAGCCGCCACCGCCTATTGGCCCATTTGTGGTTGGCGCGTGCGAGCGTCCGCACCGCCAATTCAGCACGTGCCGAGTCGGAACTGCTCGCGTTGCGCCGCGAGCAAACCGGACTCAACGAGTGGAAGACGGTCTTCGAGAGTCAACAAGCGGCAGTGCTGCGCGCGGTGCTCGAAGCCGATGTGATCCTGGCCGAGGGACTGATCAGCGGCACTGAATCGCTTGACACTCTCGCAAACGAAACGATTCAAGCGAATGAACGGTGAGATTGTGACGACTCCGCCTGTTACGTCCACGCCGTCTGACTCCCCTCTCCCGCAGGGCGAGGGGTTGGGGGTGAGGGCTTCCCATTTCCTACGCGCCCTCGATCGCCGCCTGCTGCTATCGGGCGCACTGGCGATTCTGATCGCGCTCGGCTTGTTGGTGGCAGCGTTATTTGGACCACCAGACATGCGTTTTGGCGCGGCGGTCGGGTTGATCGGATTGTTGGTGATCGTGCAGATCGGGGTGTTGTTCATCCGTCCACCCGATCGATCGCCATTCGGGAAGGCGCGCGCAGCTTTCGCGGCGGGTGATTATGCCGCCGCGATCACCATGCTTGAAGCGATGGTGGCGGCGCGTTCTGACGTGCGCGCCTTGACCTTGCTCGGCAACAGCTATCGACAGGTCGGACGGCTTGCCGACAGCCGGATGCAGCTTGAGCTTGCCGTGCAGATCGCGCCGAAGAACACATTCGCGTTATTCGGCCTGGGACGGACGCTCCTCACCTTCGGCGAGTACGAAGCTGCCGCCGATCGATTTGGTGAGGCGTTGGCGGCGGGCGCACCCATCAACATCGCCTGCGAATTGGGACTGGCTGAATATTTGGCCGGCGACGAGGAGGTGGCTGCACGCACCCTGGCGCGGGCGACCCGCCTGCTTACACTGGAAGCGCATCGGGCGTTTCTGGTCAACGGATTGTTGTGCGTTTTGTGCGAGGCGTGTCCAGGAACGGCACTGACGACGGCAACCACCAACGCCCGCCGTGCCGCCGCCGATGGTCTGGCGTACTGGCAAGACGAGGCTATACGTCATGCGAGTACGCCGTTTGGCGCGGCTTTGACCGCTTTACTGAGCGAAATAGATCGGGTTCTGAACGGGGAAGCGACCGCCGCTCCCCAAGCTGCAAAGGAGTGATAATCGCATGTCCACCGATGATCTGTCCCATGAGTACACGACTGACGACCCGTTGGATCGCGCCCCTGCGGAGGCGATGCCTGCCGAATATGATGAGGTGGACGAAAACGAGGCGTATACGCAGGTCGGAACGCCGCCGCCTGTCATCACCCAGCGCACACCCTCCTCCATGACGAACCGCCTGGTCCGCTTTTTGCTAATCGCCGTCGGCGCGGTCATCGCTTTGCTGGTCGTGATCGTGGTGATTTTTTCGCTGTACAAAGGATCGCACAACCAGCCAATCGCAGTTGAGGCGTATCCGAACGCGGCGAAGCTCAGCACCCAAACGACCAGCACGGGCGATGAGACGATTTATCAAACGGACGATACGGTCGATGTGGTGGCCGATTTTTACAGCCATCGCCTCGGCAGCACGGATGAAGTAGGGTGTAAGCTGCTCTACACTGTCAAAGTAGTGCCGGACGTGCCGGCACCCGGTGATTACTTTTATCGCTGCATCGTCGATTCATCGGTGCTCGATGTACCGCAGCTGGTGTCGCTGACGATCACTTTCAAAGCCGATCCAGCAGCAGCCAAAAATGGTGGCCATACGCTGATCGATGTGCAGCGCATTTATACGGGAGGTGGCAAGTGAGCGCGCCCGATCCGATGCTGGAGCAGCCGCCCGAACCCTCGAAAGTCGCTCAGGCGCGCAGCGCTCGCAAAGCGCGCGAGGCCATGCAAGGGATCCCGCTGTGGATTCCACTGGCCGCGCTGTTGATCGCGTTGGCCTTCGCCGCCTTCGTGGCTTTTCGGATCATCCCGTCGCTGTCGGCGCTCGTCTCACCACCTGATCCTGTACTGCCATCCGATGCTGTGTTACAATCACATGAATCGAACGGTACGGAAGATCAGTGGTTGTACAGCAGCAAAATGGCTGGCTGCGCGATCGCCCACATATACGCAAAAACCTGGGGGAAGTGCATTTATGCGCCATCTTCGGGTTGCACAGGCAACGACGCAACCCCCAGCGGCCCTTCGCGTTCGCCAGCCGGGGGCGGCAGCCAAGTCGGGGAATGTTCTGGTTCCCAAACGGTCGCCAATCTCAATATTCAGTGGCGCGTCTACATCAGCGAAATGTCCAGCACCGACCAACCGACCATCTTCCGTATCTATCGTGAGATCAACTAAGGATTACTGAAGGACTACGGAGCATGGGGCGATTCCAAGCGGTCACTTCCAAAGTCGATGTCCAGGGGTTGGAGCGCGATCAACTCGCCTTCTGGAAAGATCACAAGGTTTTCGAGCGGACGCTTTCCGAGCGGGCGCAGGGGCCGCGCTATGTGTTTTATGAGGGGCCGCCGACCGCCAACGGCCATCCGGGCAGCCACCATGTTTTGGCGCGCGCTTTCAAGGATATGTTCCCGCGCTACAAGATCATGAACGGCTACTATGTGCAGCGCAAAGGCGGCTGGGATACACATGGCCTGCCCGTCGAGATCGCGGTCGAGAAGGAACTCGGCATCAAGCACAAAATCGAGATCGAAACCTACGGCATCGCCGAATTCAACAAAAAGTGCCGTGACAGCGTGTTCCGCTACACCCAGGAATGGGAACAACTGACAGAACGGATCGCGTTCTGGGTGAGCTTGGATGACGCCTATGTGACCTATACCAACGACTATATCGAGTCGGTTTGGTGGATTTTGTCGCAATTGTGGGATAAGGGGCTAATCTACCAGGGTTACAAAAGCGTGCCCTATTGTCCCCATTGCGAGACGCCGCTCTCCACCCACGAACTGGCGCAGGGCTATGAAGACGTGGACGATCCGTCGGCGTTCGTGCGCTTTGCACTGCCCGATGAGCCAAATACGTCGATCCTGGCCTGGACGACGACGCCCTGGACGCTGCCCGGCAACGTCGCGCTGGCCGTCCACAAGGACATCGATTACGTGCTGGTCGAAGGTCCGGCACAATATGGCGATGGCAGCGAGCGCTTGATCCTGGCCGAGGCGCTGCGCGAAAAAGTCTTGCGTGAACCCGACAAATTCACGATCGTGCGCCGCATGAAAGGCGCCGAACTGATCGGCAAACATTACACACCGATGTTCAATTACATGCCGATCGAGGCGGGCAAAGATCACGCCGTCATCGTGCATGGCGATTTTGTGAGTGTCGAGGATGGCACGGGCATCGTCCACATCGCGCCCGCGTTCGGCGCGGACGACCTCGACCTCGGCAAAAAATACGATCTGCCGGTGCTGATGACGGTCAAACCGGATGGCACATTCGTCCAGAATGTCACGCCCTGGGCGGGCATGTGGATAAAAGATGCCGATCCGCTGATCATCCGCTACCTCAAAGATCAGCACATCTTGTGGCGCTCCGAGAAGTACCACCACAGCTATCCGCACTGCTGGCGCTGCAAAACGCCGCTGATGTATTACGCGCGCACAACGTGGTTCATCGCCACCACCCGCTACCGCGATCAGCTCGTCGCGCTCAACGATACAATCAATTGGACGCCGGAGCATATTAAGCAGGGGCGTTTCGGCAACTGGTTGGCCGATAACCGCGATTGGGCGCTCGGTCGTGAACGCTATTGGGGCACGCCGCTGCCCGTTTGGTCGTGTGACAATCCCGCCTGCGATCATAAGGAATGCGTCGGCAGCGTCGCCCGCCTGAGCGAATTGAGCGGCAAGGATCAATCAACGCTCGATCTGCACCGTCCGTATGTGGACGATGTGACATGGCCGTGCCAGGACTGCAACGCGGGCACGATGCGCCGCGTCCCCGAGTTGATCGACGTGTGGTTCGACAGCGGCTCGATGCCCGTCGCACAGTGGGGCTATCCGCAGCACAATCAGGCCAAGTTCGAGGAGCAGTTCCCGGCGGATTATATCTGCGAAGCGATCGATCAGACGCGCGGGTGGTTCTACAGTCTGCACGCCATCGCTACCATGTTGTTCGATTCGGTGGCGTTCAAAAACGTGATCTGCGTCGGACACATCCTCGACGATAAGGGCGAGAAGATGTCCAAAAGCAAGGGCAACATCGTCGAACCCTGGGAAGTGCTCAATAAATACGGCGCGGACACCTTCCGCTGGTATCTGTACACGGCTAGCCCGCCCGGCGACTCGCGGCGCTTCTCGGTCGAACTGGTCGGCGATGTGATCCGCAGCTTCTACCTGACACTGTGGAACACCTACAGCTTTTTCACGACCTATGCCAGCCTCGATGGTTTCGATCCGGCAAAGGTCAGCGTGCCCGTCGCCGAACGCGACGAACTCGATCGCTGGGTGCTGAGCGAACTGCACACGCTCATTGCGCACGTTACCGACGCCTACGAGCACTACGACGTGACCGAGGCCACCCGCCCGATCGCCGGCTTCGTCGATGATCTGAGCAACTGGTATTTGCGCCGCACCCGCCGCCGCTTCTGGAAGACCGAGGATGATACCGACAAGGCCGCCGCCTACCTGACGCTGCACGAGTGCCTGCTGACGGTTGCCAAGTTACTTGCGCCCGCCATGCCGTTCCTGGCCGAGTCGCTGTATCGCAATTTGGGCGCATCCGAGGGTGCATCCGACTCGGTGCATCTGGCGAATTGGCCGAAATCCGATCCGGCGCTGATCGATCAACATTTGATCGATGAGATGGCGCTGATCAAAAAGCTGGCCGAGATGGGGCGCGCCGCCCGCGAAACAGTCCAGATCAAGCTGCGGCAGCCGCTTTCGGAGGGTATGTTCGCCGTGCGCAATTCGCTCGAATCGGCGGCGGTCCGTCGGCTGGCCTACATCCTTGGGGACGAACTGAATATCAAGCACGTCAATGTGCTCGAATCGACCAGTGAAGTCGTCACTTACAGCATTAGCGCGCTGCCCAACAAACTCGGACGCAAGCTCGGCAACGATTTCCCGCGTGTGCAAAAGCTGATCCGCGAGTCGGATGCGACGCAAATGGGCCATTGGGCGAAGCAACTGCTCGATGGCAAAGCGATCAGCCTCAACTGGGAAGTGCCCGACGGCATGCCCAAATCCGCCGAACTCACCCCCGATGAAGTCGAAATCCGCCGCAGCGCCTCGGAAGGCTACGCCGTCGCCGAAGAGGGTGGCTATCTGGTCGCGCTGACCACCGTGCTAAACGATGATCTGATCGCCGAAGGGCTGACGCGCGAAGCCGTGCGCCGTGTGCAGTTGATGCGCCGCGATGCTGATTTCTCGCTCGATGATCACATCGCACTGACCTATCAGGCCAGCGACAAACTCGCCAAAGCCTTGACCAGCTTCGGCGATTACCTGCGCGCCGAAACGCTCGCCGATAAGATCAATATCACAGTCCCAACGGACGGTCAGACCTTCGAGTTCGACGGCGAAACCCTCACGCTGGCGATCGCCAAAGTCTGAGCGGAGGGCCAACACCGCAAGCGCAGACGCGTCGTGCCGCGTCCCTACAGGGAGGGTGGTTTTGTAGGGACGGCCTGCCGCATCCGTCATTGGTTTTATCGTGATCGGCGCGTTGTCATGCCTTCTTCATCATCTGTCATTCCCCTTCGACGTGAAGATTGCAGTCGAGAATCTGACCCGGCAGTGGGTACAAATTGAAGCCGAGATGATGGAATCGGTGCGGCGTGTTTTGCCGGCCGGGTTGACTAAACGTGCCGCCAAATGGTATGACGCGATCATTTATTGCGCCCGTGCTGATGGCATTGATTGATGGGCGCGCGGCGACATCTATCATCAACGCGCGGTATGGCGATCTGCGAAATTGGCTGTCGCTAATCGCGCTGGATTTTTGTTGGATTCTGCTCGTCTCATTTTTGTGCGAACTTGGTAACAAAATCAATACCCGCAATCTTTAAGAGTATGTTAAAATGTTTGTCATCGTTCGCTACCCGTCAGGCTGCAAGGCCTTACTTTTTGGGATATGATTAAGAGGCTTTTCATGATCACGACTCGTGCCACCCTTGATCGACAGATCGCGTCGCTCTACACGCGCATCGCCCAACTCGGCGAAACCGTCGAGCAGTCTATTGGTTTCAGCGTCAAGGCCTTGCGTAAACACGACCTCCAATTGGCGCACCTGATCGACAATTTCGATGCGCAGGTCAATACCCGCCGCTTCGAAATTGAGGAACGCGCCTATGAGCTGCTCGCTTTGCAGCAGCCCAATTGTACCGATATGCGCGCGGTCGTGGCTGCCGTGAGCGTTGTCACCAACCTGGAGCGCATCGGCGATCACGCGGCGGGCATCGCACGGCTGGCGTTGCGGGTCGGCGATCAACCCGCATTCGAGCCGCCCACCGAGTTCGAGCGCATGGCGTTTCTGACGGGTGGGATGCTCAAAAGCGTGATCGATGCGTTCGTCGGCCACGATGATGTGCTGGCGCATAGCATCATTGAGCGCGATCTGGAGATCGATGACTTGCACCGCAGTGTGTATCGCAAGCTGATCAGTGCCATGACGGACGATCCGGCGCGGGTCGAACATGATACGATGATGCTATGGGTTTCGCACAACCTGGAACGAATCGGCGATCGGTCGGTCAACATCGCGCTGCGCGTTACGTATCTGGTAACGGGCGAACTCGTCCGCCACGTCGATCCCGTTCCATAAACTGATCTGCCAACCAGACTCCCCATCTCCCCTGGTGGAAGATGAGGCTGGGGTGGCGGCCAGTGAGGTCTATTTTCAAGGCGGCGGAATTCCTGGCCTTAGCCGATCGGATGTGTGCGATACCACGCCACCGTATCCCGCACGACTCTCGCAATCGGCGTGGCGATGTCACCGAAACGCTTCACGAATTTGCTGTTATCGAGCACGAACGGCTCCTCGAACTCATACAGCATCTCGTAGACCGAGGCCATCACTGGGTTGAAAAGCCCCATCGCACGCAGCATCAGTTTGGGCGCGGCGGCGATCTTGACTGGATTTCCCGCTTCGGCATAAATCATTTCGATGTAGCGCCGCGTACTGATAGTTTCCGCCGCCGGGATATGCCACGCGGCCCCAAAAGCATCGTCTGCCTCACCGAGCAGTACCAGCGCCTTGCCCACATCGGGCACATAGGTGTAGGTATGGGGCATATCGGGTTTGCCGAGTACCTGAGCGGCCTTGCCCGCCAGCGCCGGATAGACCACGCGCGAGCCGATCCCGCCATCGAGCGCGCGCGGCCCGATAAAATCGCTGGCGCGCCCGATCACAACGCGCACTTTGCCACTCCGATGCGCCGCCAGCAGTTCCTCGGCCATCTGCGCGCGCACTTTGCCCTTGATCGTCTGGGCGGCATACGGCAAATTCTCAGTGATCGGCTTGCCATGCGTATCGCCGTACATATAGACGTTTTCCAGCACGATCAGTTTGGCATTGGCGGTGGCAGCCAGTTCGAGCGCGGCGGTTTGCAGCGGCGGAAACATCTGCGGCCACTTGTCATAGGGGGCGTTGAGCGCATTGTAAATATGCGTCGCGCCCTCGACCGCTTTGCGCCCAAAAGCCACATCAGTGATGCTACCCGTGACGCTTTCGACGCC
>JBBRMW010000215.1:0-10498 GCA_038230635.1 Aggregatilineales bacterium
AGCCTGCACTCTCATCTGGTATCCCACCTGCATAAACCACGAAGCGTCCATCTGGAGACACATATTGTAGTGAATAAATTGGCCCGTTTACTCCAGCGACGATGGAAGTCGAAAATAAGTTGTTTTCGTCTGAACTAAGGGACAGGAGTTGTTCCGTTGAAGAAACTTTAGTGGTTTCCGATTTGGTTATGTCGTATATGAAGATGGCACCACCGGGTGCTGCCACACTGTTGGGAAAATAAATCCTTTTGCTATCCCACGTCCAATAAATTGAATAGAGCGCATCTCCAACATCAATTAATTTCATGAAACTGGCCGGAGTGGCCTGTTGTGCTTGCACCTGATTGCCACGCGACAATAAAATCAGCGCCGCCGCGCCGATCAAAACGATCGCCAATCGCATTTTGTGCCTGTCCACTGTCTGCCGACCCATCTATTCTATGTTTGATTCATTCTACTTGATCAGCGGCAATTTCCCAACATAGACTTCGCGCTTACCGTCAGCGCGCGGCCTGGGCACAACGGTCATCTGATCATTTTTGCATCAACGGAGGTATCCATATCGGCGATCCTGCGGACATATACGGAGGACCATAGTAAAAAAGTGTGCCATTACTCCCAATTACCGCAATACGGGGTGCAACAGAGAACATATCGCCAGTCGGTTTATAACCCGGATTATAATAAGTATCATAGGCCAAATAATCTCCATTTGGGGAAACCGAGAGAGGCGATGCCAGGGCAGGTAAATCTTTTTTGCTATAATAATCCACTACCTGATTAGTGGCAGGTGTGTATTTTTCGATGACTGTTGAAGTTGGCTCCCCCGTTTGGGGATCGAATATACTGTAAGGAAAGTAGAGGACTTTCTCGTCGACTTGCCAGCTTGGACAACTCTGAGGTATATGGGTTGTCGAATTTAGCTGGATTTGGCCCTGAATTTGTTTTGCAGTCTTATCAAGGAGTGTAAACTGCGCAGAACTTATACCTGGAGGAGAAACCTCGTATACAGGAATAATGTTAGTTTTTGGTGAAAATGGGCAAGGAACGGTGTAGCCCGCACGATTCGAGAACCTATTACTGGTTTTCGGTGGCGAGATAATTTGCACCAATTCATTGACCATTGGTGTCGCAGGCGAGTTTTGAGATAAAAGTTTTATTAAACTCACAGTTCCAGCGTGATTGATCCGTGCTCGATCACCAGCCCCAATTATCAAATAATCCAGTTGGGTTGTCCAAGAATAGGTGGTAAAGTCTTGAACCGTGTCCTGCCCTGAAACAATTGTACGAATCGTCTCACCAGTGTCGGTGCTTGATTCGATGAGACGAAAAACGTTATTGGTTTCACTGATGAAGTATAGTTTTTGTTCATCGGCTGACCATGTGACGTTGTATAGATAAGTGGCACTATCATCCGGACTATAGAACACTAATTGATTATTTGGCTCCTCTTCCATACATACCCGCAATTGTGCTTGCCGCGTCAAAATACAGATTTGGACTAGAGGTCCCAGATCATTACCATATCTGGCAACGGCCAGTTGGTTGCCAGATGGCGACCAAGCTAGTGGTTCTACATTCCTGTTAGGCTGAATATAAAAAGGCACAGCTTGTTGTGTTTGACTGTCAATGTGAGCCAAAAAAGAATAATGTCCAAGATTCGGAATTAGCCTTGCCTCAAACACCATATCGTTTGCCAGCAAAACCCGATCTGACGCAGAGGCTTGTCTCTGAGAACAAGCGAAATAACAAATAAAAACAACAATCGATATTCGCATCACAGATTTCATGATCTTATTTCCTCCCAAATAGTTATATTGAGTTAATAGTTTACATCTAAAAAAGAATCACAGGCGTTTTCAGGGCGTTCCGATCAATCGTATATATTGGGTGGCGACTACCGCCATCAGCATTAGTGCATACGCGACGTGTGATTTGCCACCTTATCGAAAGCATTGACCAGCATCAGATTCTGAGTTCATTTTTATTGCAACTATGGTACTCACACTGGATCATTTGCAAATGTATAGGGCTTTCCGTAGAAGGAAACAGTATTATTTGGTCCAATAACGGCAATTCGAGGGGCATAAGGAGGCTCGCCAGTAGCGGGTACATAACCAGGATTGAAAAAAGTATCATAAGCGAGATAATTTGTATCAGGCGATACAACTAATGGTGAAGATAGAGCGGGTAAATTGGTGCCATTGAAATAATCCGTCGTTTGGCCCGTTCCGAATGTGTATTTGTCAATAATAGTTGAGATAGGCTGCCCTGTTATATCGTCAAAAACACTGTACGAAAAATAGAATGCTTTCTCGTCTGCCTGCCAGCTTGGGCAGTTCTGTGGTACATGCACGGCTGCAGTTTGCTGAAGCACATTCTGGGTTCGAGAACCTGTTTTGTCAGACAGGGTGAACTGCGACACTTTGAGTCCGAAACTTGTAATTTCGTAAAAAGGGATGCTGTTTGTTTTTGGTGAGAATGGGCATGGCGCAAGCCTTCGTATCCGCAATGCAGAACCACTGCTATTATCACCCTGTACCGAAACATTTTTCACTAATTCTATGTTACTTAACGGCACAGAAGAACTCGAGGCGGAAAGCCTTAACAAGCTGGCTGTTCCGCTATGTAAAACGCGCGCTCGATCGCCTGCTCCAACTATTAAATAGTCAAGTGTTTTCGTCCAAGAATAGCTTGTAAAATCCTCAATTGAGTCGTGGCCTGAATAAAGTATCCGGAGTGTCTTGCCAGAATGTGTATCTCCTTCCACTAATCGATAAATATAGCCATTTCCACTTACAAAATATACCTTTTTTTCATCTGACGACCAGCTTACATGATAGAGATAATCTTCACCCTCGCTTGAGCTAAAAGATATTAAAAAGTAACTTGGCGCGTCTTCCAAACATGTTTGTAGTTGCGCTTGGCGCGTTAATATACATATTTGAGTCGAAGGCGTCAGATCACTGCTATAAAAGGCAACTGCAAGCAGATCGCCATTTGGTGACCAATCCAATGGTCTAATATTCCAATTTGGGTCAGCAAAGAAAGGTGACGCATCTTTATTTTGAAGATCAACATATGCCAAAAATGAATGCTGATCAGGTTTTAAGGCTATTCTAGCCTCAAATACTATATTGCTTGCTGATATAAACCTAGCTTGGGATGGGTCAGGTTTTTGAAGTAAGTAAACACATGCCACAGACAATAAAATCAAAGTTGCTGTCATGCGTTTCATGTTATCTTACTCCTGTAGCAAGCAGGTTGAGTCAAAATATATCCCCTAGATAGCCGCAGTCTAACATTTTTTAACGGAACGTCAATAGGATTTGGTTTGAATCAGGATCGTAGGCCGCGCGCTAGGGGAAGCGGCGCAGTTCTTTCCCCGTCGCCACATCCCACAGGCGCGTCGTCCGATCCAGGCTGCCCGTGAGCAGATACAACCCGTTGGGCGAAAATGCGACGCTCGTCACTTTTTCGGTGTGCCCCAGGAACGTCCGCAGCGGCTGGCTGGGATTCCCGCCCACGTCCCAGAGCATTGCCGTCGCCGTATATGTGCCGCCCGCCGCCACATATTTACCGTTCGGCGAAATGGCCGCGCCCGTCACAAACTTGTTGGGCGCGCGCAGTGTCATTTTGATCGTGCCATCGGTCGCCCATAATCGCGGATAGTCGCTGCCGGTCACGACCAAACTGCTGTCGGCGGAAAAGGCGATGCTGCGCAGCGGGCCGCCCGACAGGCCATCAAAGACCGTCGCGTCGGCGGCGATCTGGTCGTCCGCGCCCTTTTCCCAGAGCAGCACGTTCCCATCGATGGTCGCGGCAGCCACCAGTTTGGCATCCGGCGATATCGCCACGGCCAGCATGGCACCCCGCCCCGCCCGAAATGCGAGCGGATCGTCCGCGCTGCCCAATGTCCATAAACGCGCCACGCTGTCATCGCCACCCGTCAAGATATGTTGACCATCGGGCGCGAACACGCAGCTCCACAATTTGCCGCCGCGACGCGCATCCACCACGTACTTTTTCTCGCTCGTGCGAATGTCGTAGAGACGCGCAAAACCGTCGTTGCTCCCGACCAGGACAAGCGTCCCATCCGGCGAAAACGAGACGCTGACGATCGGCACGGAATCTTCTCGATAGACGCGCAATTCCTGCCCCGTCGCAATATCCCAGACGCGGACGACACCATCAGAGTGCCCGACCACGATTTTCGTGTTGTCCGGCGCGAAGGCGACTGCCGCGATGGCGTTGACATACTGACTCGCGGCGGTTGGCGTCAGACGCAAAACGCTGGTCGCGGTCACACTGGGTTTGGGGGCGGGCGTAGTCGTTACGCTGGCGGTTGCTTGTGCTTGAGCGACATTTTGTCCAGGCTGCGCGCCTGCAACGACGCTGCGCACTCCAAAAGCCATCAGCAGGACCGTCACCATGCAGATCAGAAATCGCTTGTGCAGCATCATTGATTCGCCTTTCCAGTGCTGAAACGCCAACATCCTAAACCCCACCTCACCCCCAACTCCCTCTGTAACACAGCGAGGAGGAGACGGACGCTGCGATATCCTGTTTTCATCCGCCGCTGCCCGACGGCAGCGGGTTTTCGTCACAGTGACGTCGCAACGTCGCCACTGTGACGATCGCGCCGCCGATGACAATCAGCAGTGCCAGCAGCGAAAGCGCCCAACCAATCGATCGAATGGGGGTGTCCTTGAATCGCAGTGCGATTTTCGAGTCGCCCGCGCTCACCGGGACGAGCATCGTGCCATCGTCGGCGCGAATCGTGATGGGGACAGCTTGACCATTGACTTCGGCCTCCCAGCCCGGAAACCAAAACGTGCGAATATTGACCATCCCGCTGGTCACGCGCGAAACCGTAAAGAGGCGCTGATCCGATTGCCATGCCTGAATGTCGATTTTGCTGGCGCTGGCGCTGCTCGGATCGTCGCTGACGCGCGTGAGGTCGGTCACGGGCGCACCATAGTAATCAAACTTGAGTGACCATGTGGGCTTATAGTAATCGTCGAAAACCCAATGGGCATCGTCGATTTGGAGCGGCTGCTTTCCACTCAGGCGCGCGACGACCGACGTGTTCAGCGAACTGATATCGTTGCGTATTTCCAAGACGGTGTAGCCCACGTTAGCGACGATGATGATCAGAAACACCGCAGGCAGCACCCAGCGGCTCAAGCGATCCATCGAACTTTGGCCGGGGCGCTCCACCGGCAGCGATCGGCTCAAGACCATCAAGCTGGCTACGTCGCCCACGAGATACGCTGCGGCCAGCGTCGCCACGGTGAGCCAACGCATCGGGAACTGGATCGTGGCGATGCGTGGTATCAGCGCCCAGACGGGTTGCGAGATACTGAGCGACATAAAAATACAGATGCCCAGCACGCCCGCCATCACCAGCGCCATTTCCCGCGCGGCAGGCTCACGCCGTGACCAGTGGCGCAGATTTCCAAACAGCGCCACGACGCCCACCGCCACAATCAACCCCGCTGAGACGCCCGCTTCGCCGATCGTTTTATACGTGTCTTCGGATTGGGTGCCGATATAAACCTGGACATTGAACAAAAAGTTATTCAAATAATTCGCCCAGTCCTGACCGGGCGGAAAAAAACCGGGCGTGAGATGTTCCAGATACGCCGTATTCATGAACCGCGATTCTTGAAAAGCGGGTAGCAGATAAAAGGCTGCCAACATGAGGCCGAGACTGCCCGCCGCCATCAACCGCGCCAACGCCATCTTTGGATCGGCGGCGCGCGCCATCAAATAGAGCGCAAACGGCAGCATTGCGAGCATAAAGAGCAGTGCGATCGGCAGATGCACCAGGATGAAGGTCGCCACACTCAGTGCCAGCGCAATCGGCCAGAAAATGGACCTTCTACGCGCGCAGTAAACGATCAAAAGGGCGACCAGTGGCAGCCACATGAACGATAGAAACTCAGGGTAGGCACCGCGCTTATACAGATCAAAGAAACGATATGGAGCAATTTCATAGAAGAGGGCCGCGACGAGCGCACCAAACGGGGCGATAAATTGTCTTGCAAGGCGATACAGCAGGAAACCAGAGACGAAAATGGACAGCCAGAACAAAGTCAGATAGGCAGCCGTCGGGGAGAATCCGACGATCGACAACAGACTGAACCCCATATACGTGAGCGGCGGGTAGGCGATGCCGATCGGTGCGCCATAGCCTTCGTACCAGTCTCCCAGCCAGCGTGGGTACAACACACCGCTGCGTATTTCGCGCGCGAAAAGCTGCGCATTGAACAGGTGCATTCCGGTATCCGAACCACCCGGCAGCGTCAAGCGTATGAGCAGCGGCGCCATCACCAAAATCGCCGCCAGCGCGAGCAACAGCGTGCTCCAGGGATGTGCCGAGAGCTTGACGGGCCACTGAGTCCGGGTGGCGTCGGGATTTTTTGCATCTGCATTTATCGTAGTGAGCATGTTAAGGATCGTTCACCTCAAAAGGCCAATAACACGCGCCCCAGTGTACCACCTTACAGCCTGTGGCGTCCGCTGGTTGTCCACCCCTCTATCTGCGGGAGAGCAGATATGCCATAAAGTCGATTTACAAGGTAGCGATCCCTCACGAAATCCCCACCAGCCCATTTTCCGCCAGCGCGGCCACTAGCGGCGACCCGATCAGCGCATCGAGCGCCACCGCATCGACGGTCAATGTCAGTGTCGGCTGGATATAAAAGAGCGCCTGGACTTTCGCTGTCGGCAGTGCCGTCAGCAGCTTGGCCTGCGCCAGCCGGATCGCCGCCCGCTGCACCAATTTCGAGGGGGCGGTCAACTGCGGCTCCAAATAGTAGGGCGGATCGATTTTTAGCGTGACGATCACCGAGATCGGATGACCACCCGCCGCTTTCGCCCGCAAATCTGCGCATTGCGGCGGACAGACCACCCCAGCGGCCACGAACGGCGTCGCACCCGGCGTGCTCACGGCAGGCGGCGTCGTATCCGGCTGCACACCCGACAGCCCCAGATCGAAATATTGGCTGTGCGGCACATCTTCATAGACCGTCTCGACCATCGACAGCGCCGTGAGCGCCGCCAACGTGGTCTGATCGACTTGCAACAGCACGAACGGCGAACGTGGCGACATAATCGTCAGTTGATAGCCGCCATACCCCGCCAGTTTACCAGCATACGGCGACATCCCCGCGATCAGTCCGTTTTGCGCGTCGGCGATGGCCGCCCGCTGCGCCGTCAAATCAGTCGCGGCGAGCGTGTTTTCGGGCGCGAACGGCGTGCTCAGCCGCGCGATCACGTACAGCGCGCCAAACTGCTGAACCTTCGCCGCCAGCGCATCGCAGTTCGGCGGACATTGCAGCACGGGCGCAAAAGGCTCGGTCGGCGTGGGCGTCGCGTTTTGACCGTGTACCATCATCGTGCCTCCACCCATGAGCAGCACCAGCAAAGTGATCAAGAGCCAATTTATCACGCCAACGGGCGGCCACGTCGGGTCGCCCCTACGAGACGCGGTTTCGGTAGGGGCGAACCTGGCGTGGTCGCCTGAGTTATTTTTGATCATTTTGCCTCCGTCGTACATTGCGTCCCGATCTTTGCGCAGAACATCGGCGCGAGCGGGATCGGCGTCTGCGCCTGGATGGCGTCGAAAAGCTGCTGCGGCGTCCCAACCCCGTAGTATACTTGTTTGTAATACGCGGCCAGTCCTGCCTCGAACTGCGGCAGCCCGATCTGCTCGGCCAGCCCGCGAAAAAACACCGCGCCCAATCCGTAAGTATGCGACATGTAATCGCTGAAATCCGTGAAGCTCATCACGGGGGTATCGATCAGGCGTGGCGACTTGGGCGCGCGATTCGCCCATAGCAGAATATGCGACCACTCCGCCTCGGCCACGTTCGCGCCGAATATGTCATGATAAAACAAATACAGGCTGATCTGCACGAGGCTTTCGTCGAGCCAGGCGTGCCGCAGCAGATCGTTGCCCGCGACGCCATAGAACCACTCGTGCGCGACTTCGTGCGCGGTGATGAAGCGCCGATAGTTGGTGTCGCGCGCGTTGTCATTGTAGAGCAGTGTCGGAAACTGGATGCCGCCCGATGGAAACGCCAGATCGAGCATGGTCAGGTGCGCATACGGGTACGGCCCAAACCGATCATCGTAATAGCTCATCGCCTCAACCGCGATGTCGGTTTCTTCCTGGACGGGCGCGACGCTCCCCCGATAATGCACGTCGATCGGGACGGGACCGCCTTTGCCGACGAGGTAACTCCAGCCTTTGGCGAGCGCATACACAAAGTCGCGCACCGGCCCCGTCGTGATGTGATAGGTGGCCCCGCTGGCGTCGGTATCGGTGTGCGTAATCACGCCGACGCTATATAAGGCCACATCGCTCGGCGCGTGCAAAATCACCGCATACAGCGCCGATTCCGCGAAGATATAATCCAGCCCTTTGGTGGCGATGTCTTCGCGCCACGCGCCGTTTTCATACACGGCCAACAGCGGGAACGTCTCCCAACCGTCGAGTCGATCGACGGGCGCGGCATAGCTGACCACATATGTCACATCGATCGACACGCCCCCGCCGGGCACGAGTGGCACAGTCAACGGGATATCGAGCACGCTCTTATAGCTGTCGCGGATCTGAAACGCTGCTGCCGCGCCACCCACCGTCACGGTGCTGACGGTCATACGCGGCTTGGCCGGGATCAGCGAGCCAGCGGGCAGCGGCGTCGGCGGTGAATTCGGATACAGCCGAAAAACGATATGACTCAGCGTATCGGGCGTCGTATTGACGAACAAAATGCGCGCCTGCCCGCTGATCTGCCCCGTCGCCCAGGCCACGTCGAGCGCGATCAAATAGCGCGTCCGCTTGAGGAAAGGCGTTGCATCCGTCGCGTAACCCGGACGCGCCCAAGCCGGATCGGTCAGCGCCAATTCGTCGGGCAGGGCGGGAACTTGCGCCACCGCCATGACCACGCGATTCGATCCGACGCCGCCGATCAGGAGCGCGCACAAAATGATCGCGCGGGAAAGTAAGTCAATGCGCAAAGAGGCTGCTCCAAACTTGATGAGCACTCATTATACCCATAGTTTGGCGACGTTCCCCCCACCGCGATCCCTCTATGCGCCTCACGCCACGACGAAGCACCCTGCGAACGGAGCGGGCGATTGCGCCAACGCCTGCTTGAACTGCGTGATCGGAATCTGCCAGTTGTGGCCGCGGTCGCGCGTGATCGATCCCCAGTTGTACCAATCCGGGTCGTTGACATAGACGTTGTTCGAATCGTAGCCCGTCACAACCACGAAATGCCCGGAGGCGTCCATTTGATTCTCGCGCCCCAGTAGCGGTCCATACGAGATCAGCGGCAGCGGTGGACGACCCGCCGATAATTCAGCCATGATCGTCTGCAAGTTGCAATTCGAGACGAGCTTGAGCGTGACGCCGTGTGCCGCGCCCAATTTCACCAGATCGCGCAGTGTCAGCCCGGTATCGTTTTGGGCGAGCGACGTTTCCGAGGCCAGTTGATCGATCGAGATCGGCGCAGGCGGCAGATTTTGGCGTGCGCGCAGCCAGTCGATATACATGGCGACGCAAGCTGGCCCGCAGTCGTTGCGGTAGCGCTTGGCATCGCCGTCTTCCTGCGAGCGATACGGGACATTGACCAGCACTTGCGCGGAAGGAGGGAGGGTGCTGACGGGCGTCCAGCGGATCGCGTCGAAGGCGATTTCGCGGCCTTGCTCGAACGTCCAATCGGTCAGATAGACTGCGCCCGGCTCCGGCACGGTGGGATCGACCTGATAGGTGCCGAGACTCATCCAGCCGTTGTTGACACCGGCCTGCGCACCCGTCAGCACCCAATCGTTCGGATGATCCTTGAGACCGTGAAACTTATAGCGGGCATTCCCCGCCGTCGCGTGCTGATTGGGCACGAACGCTTCGACATGATACCAGCCCGCCTGCTTGATCGGAGGTCGCCAGATTGCGTAGGCATTGGCAACATTCTCATCGACCGGGCGATACTTGCCGAGGCCGTTTTGTCCCTGATACGTCCCAAAACTCGCCTTCGACGCATCGTAGACGCCATCCTGATAGCTCGATCCGCCGACGGTGACGACGATCGGCGCGCCCGTCTGGACGGGGCTGCCATCCGAGCCGGGGGGCGGCACACCCACCCCACCCGTCATGGTGTGGTTGATCGGCACGAAATGTGCCACGTCGATATGGCCGAACGCCCACCAGCTCAGCCCGGCGGCATGATAGGTGTTTATGGACAAGTTGCGCGCGGTGTCCATCAGCGACGGATCGGTGTTGAAGCCAGACAGTACCGGGAAGACGGGCGGCCCATAGGCGCTCCAGGCCGCATACGCCTCGGTCAAGGCGGCGGCGGGCGTGTTATTGAAATCCGGCCAATAAACTTGCGGATGCACGCTGTTCACAAAGGGCAGCCATTCCGCCGGGAAAATCTCGTTGAAATGTGCTCGCCGCGAATCGACACTCATGCCCAGGTGGAACGTG
>JBBRMW010000216.1:0-10477 GCA_038230635.1 Aggregatilineales bacterium
CCCGCCGTGATCAGCAGCGCCAGCCCGGCCACCGTCGGCGGCAGCACGATCGGCAGTTCGACCACGACGATGAGCAGTCGGCGTCCAGGGAAACGCCAGCGCGCCAATACATATGCGAGCGGCGTTCCAAAAGTAAGCGTGAGCAAGCTGGATAGGGCGGTCGTGGTGAGGCTGAGGGTGAGCGCCTCGGTGATACCTGTGCTAGGCAGCCCTTCCCAGCCGCGCGTTTGAATCCCGCGCCAAATTAGACCGAGTTGGGGAAGTGCGAGGAACAGGATGGCGATCGCACTCCCCCCCGCGAGCACCACTGTGGTAAGGCGGAGGGAGCGGCGGCCCGTGCGCACGGATCGGGGTTTGGTTGGATCAGTGCGCACGACCGAATCACTTACCGACGACGGGGGCGCGGCGTACTTCGAGGCTGACCAAGTTGCTCACATAGCGGCCACCGTGCTTATCGCCGGGCACGACCAGCCGCAGTGATCCGTTCGCGTCTAGGGGCTTGCCATCCTGCGCATAGGCAACCAGGATCGGCTGACCGCCGAAGTTCGGATCGATGTCACCATACGCGACGATCGCCTGATAACCATCGCTCCCGGTCGCCACGACGAACAGGCTCAGCGTATCGTTCCTGGCATCGGGGTTGAAGTTCAGTTCGGCAGCATCCAAAATATCGCGCAAATACACGCCTGTGAACGATGCCTTGACCGTATCTGTCGCGGTCAGGTACGTGACATCGGCGGTTTGGGCGACATAGTTGTTCTTGAGATCGTCGGCGGTCAGCGTCAGCGGATTGAGCACTTGGCCGCCGACGTGCAGCGCGCCATCAGTCGGCAGCGCAATGGTCGTGGCTTGCGCCGGAATGATCGCGGAAATGAAGTTCCACTTGACCAGCGTCGCTTGCCCCGCATCCGACCGCACATAGGCGATAAATTTCTTCGCCAAATCGGCGCTGGCGCTATTATCGGTCACGGCGATCGGATAGCTGGCGATCGTGTTGACTGAATCGGGAATCTGGATAATCGTGACTTTGCTGCTGATGTCCGGTGTCACATCGGAGCGATAGACGAAGCCCGCGTCGGCCTCACCCAGCGAGACTTTAGCCGACACCTGACGGACGTTTGCTTCTTCGCTGACCACATTTTTCAGGAACGCAGTTTTGAATTCGTCACCATAGGCGGGGATCGCGGCCAGCTTGGTCAGCATGGCTTCGGTGTAATCGCGCACCGGGACACCTTTCGCCGCGAGGACGAGTTTGATGCCGGGTTTCGCCAAATCTTTCAATGACGTGATCTTGGCTGGATTCGCGGCGGGAACAATCAGCACGAGACGATTCTTGGCGAAGGTGACGGGTTTGCCCGCGATGCGCTTGGCCGTGACCGCGACATTCATCTGCGTGGCGTTGGCGCTGGCGAAAATATCGGCAGGCGCGCCCTGCGAAAGCTGCGTGGCGAGCGCGCTCGATGCGCCAAAGCTGTAGGTCACTGTCACGCCGGGGTTTGCCGCCTCGAACGCAGTCTTGATCTCGCCGAACGCATCGGTCAGAGATGACGCGGCAAAGACTGTCAGCGTGGCGTTTGACTGGGCGCGGACGGACGCGGCCTGCATCCGATAGGGTATGGCGGCTAACAGCACCATGATTATCGCCAACAATAGTTTGAATGAAGGGGGCTTTCGCATGATGAATGAGTCTACCTTTCGTTTCGTTCGTCGCCATCTTTGGGTCGCAATTCACACCGGTCGAGCCACTGAAGAATCAGATCGAGCTGGCCGATCCCCAATTCCACCGTGAGTCGGCTGACACCCGACGCGGCTGTTTCCAGGCGCGTTAGCACTTCGGCACGTTTCGCCAGACATGCCGCCCGCTGCCGCTCCACGATCGGAACGGTCGGGATGTTCAGCAGGCGTCCGATATACAGGCGGCTCAAAAACTCGACGCGCACGCGATGCACGCTGGCCGACGGATTCGGTTCATCGAGCCACGCCCGCAGCCGCGCGGTGCCAGCCGAGGTGAGCGAATACTGCGTCCGCGTCGGCGCATCCGGCAGCACGACCTCGCAGCCTGCCGTCAACCCATGCGCTTCGAGCCGCTTGAGCACAGCGTACAGTTGGCTGGTGCTGAGCCGCCACACTTCGCCCAACTGCGTCGGATCGTCAAAGCACGCGATCAGTTCGTAGCCGTGGCGGGGGTGCGCGACCAGCAGTCCTAGGATGGTCTCATCGGGCGTGATTGAAGTCATGGCTCGTCTATTCTACGGTGGAATAGGTGACGCGCCGAGTATAATACGGAATCCAGTTGAATGCCATAAGATTCACCTCACCCCCCGGCCCCCTCTCCGTGATACGGAGAGGGGGAGTCACACGCGCGTGCGATAATCTTTACCCGCAACTCGTATAAAGCAGGAGCAAGCACTCTGCAAACCTCTGCAAAATCAAGACACAGATATCCATTTTTTGCTGTAATAAACGGACGAGGCAGGCCGTCGTCCCTACCACAGGCGGGTTTTGTAGGGATGATGGCCTGCCTCGTCCGCTGTTTTTCCGATGCTCAGGCGTCTTCCAAGCCAGTGCTCAGCGGATGCTCTCGATCTTTCAGGATCGGAATATCGGCCACCAACCAGTTATCGCGTTGCCGCTGCTCGATGTTGATCTCCACCTTGTCGCCCGCGATCGTCACATATTTCGAGATCACCGCAATGATCTCGTCTTTCATCGCTTGCAGCTTTTCCGGTGACAAGTCGCTGCGGTCGGTGACGAGCACCAGTTGCAGGCGCTCTTTGGCGGTCTTGGCGGCACTGCTGGTCGGGGTGTTGCGTCGCCCTAAAATGCGATCGAATAAACTGGTCATAATGTGTATTCTTTAGCCTCCCGCCGAGCCGCCGAACAGTCGCGCGATCCGGCTGAATAGACCGCTGCTGCCGTCCAGGTTCAAAAATGGGACTTCCTCACCGTTCAGGCGGCGCGCAATGTTGCGGAACGCTTCGCCCGCGCGACCATTGAGCAATTCGCCCCGGTTCGATCCGATCAGCACGCCCTCATCATCGGGTACCACCCCGATCGGTTTGATCGACAGAATATCGACCACATCTTCAATCGAGAGCATCTCGCCGCGCCGCACCATATCCGGTTTGATGCGGTTGATGATCAGCCGCATCGGCAGTTTCCGCTCGCCCGCCTCGATCAAGCCGATGATTCGATCGGCATCGCGGACGGCGCTCACCTCCGGGTTGGTCACGATCAGCACCTCATCCGCGCCCGCCACCGCATTGCGAAAGCCGCGCTCGATGCCCGCTGGACTGTCGATCAGAATGAAATCGAAATCCGGGCGGAGTTCGCGCACGATCTCGACCATCTGTGCCGGGCTGACTGCTGTCTTGTCGCGCGTTTGCGCCGCCGGAATCAAATATAGTTCGGGATAGCCCTTATGCTTGATCATGGCCTGCCGCAGTTTGCAGCGCTTTTCGACCACATCGACCAGATCGAATACGATGCGGCTTTCGACGCCCATTACCAGATCGAGATTACGCAGGCCAATATCGGCATCGATCGTCACGACGCGCTTATTCAGGCTCGCCAGTGCAGCCGAAAGGTTGGCGGTCGTCGTCGTCTTGCCGACGCCGCCTTTGCCGGAGGTAATGGTGATCACACGCGCTGTCATCGATGTTTTGCGTCCCCTGGCGAATCCGTGACTATTCTTTCCAAACTTCGGCGATGATCCGCCCACCGCGCACCGAGGCCATCTCCGGGCGTGGTTTGCGGCGCTTATCTTCCGGCGAAATGCTGATATAGCCCGCGATGCGCAATTGCGTCGGCATCAGATCGAGCGCACAAATAACAGCCGATTCGTCGCCGTTCGCTCCGGCATGGACGCGCCCACGCAGCTTGCCCCACACGATCACGTCGCCACCCGCCACGATCTCCGCACCGGGATTCACATCACCGATCACCGTCACGTTGCCGTGATTGCGAATGACGCGACCACCCCGCAGGGTATGATCGATCAGAATGCCGGGCGTGCCGACTTCTTCGGGATCGACCTCAACGGTCTCCATCTGCTCGTGTTCGGGCACCAGCGACGTTTCGAGGCCGATGTGCTGCGCAGTGGCGTTGGTGGTATCGCTGCTGCTGACGACCGCCCACAGCGTCAATCCGCGCTTTTCGAGCAGCGCCTTCAGACTCTCCATCTCGTGCGGACGCACTGGTCGCCCGCCCACATCGAGTGCCACCCGTGCCCCTCGGAAAAACGCGGGCTGCTGATCGATGCGCGTGGTCAGCCGTCCAGTCAGCGTCATCCATTCGTCAGTATCCGCGCGGAGTGTCAGCAGCAAGCCTTCTTTGATGCCTTTGATGAGAATGCCGTCGTCCGAACCCGCCATCGTAAATCTCTAATCCTCGATTGTGCGCAAAATAAACTAGAAAAGGGTCGCTTTGTTGCCCGGTCGCCCGTCATAGTGGCGCGCGAACTGCTCCAGGACAGCGCGCTCGACCAACCAAGCGTGCGCGAACTTGGTGGCGGGCAACCGTCCCTGCCGGATCAATCGCCGCACCGATTCCGGGTGAATGCTCAGCCGTTCGGCGGCATCCTGGACGGTCGCGTAGCCCGCAAGCTGGTTCGGTTCGTTCATCGGCGTGTTTGTGACCTCATAACCACCGACTATAGCACAATCACCTGACGCGCGCACGATTCCAAATATCACGCGCATTTGTCTGGTTTAACCTGTGTCTTTTCGGCGAAAATGTGTTATGAATCGCGGTAATTGAAAACTCCAGGATCGATTTCCGAACACAATGACCGTCAAATACCTGATACGCCGCCGACTCATGCGCTATTTTGGCCGACTCGTGCAACCGATTCTCACGCGCACCACCGTGATCGGGCGCGAACACATCCCGAAACACGGCCCGTTGATCGTCGTCGGCAACCACGCAGCCTTCGTCGAACCATTGCTGATGGTGGCGGCGATCCCCTGGCCGATCGAACTACTGGCCGCCGACGATGTGCCCGTCCGCGATCGATTCGTCTGGATACGCGATCTGTGGGGCTTCGTGCCGATTCATCGCGGCGAGATCGATCGGGCGGGTTTGAAGGCCGCTGCTGACGTATTGGCGGCGGGCGACACGATCGGAATCTTCCCGGAGGGCGGAGTCTGGGATCGGCACATTGGCGATGCACGGCTGGGCGTCGCGTACTTGTCGCAGCAGACGGGCGCGCCCATCTTGCCGATCGGGTTTGGCGGCTTGATCGGCGCGACGGCCAAGATTCTGAAGTTCCAGCGTCCGCCTATGACGGTCAACATCGGCCCGCTGCTTCCGGCAGTGGCCGCACCTGCCAGCTACCGCGAGCGTAAGGCCATCGCACAGACAGCCAGCAACGCGATCATGGAGGCTATCTATCGCTTGGTGCCGCCCGATGACGAGGTGAGCAAGGTCGGTGGGCGAACGGAACAGTACACGGTCACGGTTACGCTGACCGATGCCAAGGATCAGGTCGTCGTGCCGCCACCCGAACTCACGATTACCGAGGGCGACGAACTCGGCGCGTTTTTCTATCGTCCCGTCCTGATCGGCGTCGTGATCGACAATATGCAGCGCCCCGCCGAACCGCTCCGCCACCTGGATACCGAGCGCGATCCAGCGATTTTGTCAGCGGCACTCGGCGAAGCATTGCAAGTTTTCGTGCGTGAGAAGCCCGCCTTTTTAGGCTATCGGCTGGGCTACAAACGCGCGGCGCAGATTGTCGAAGCGCTCGAAAAACTGCGTAAACTGGCGGACTGGGCGGCGGAGCACGATCTGCGGATGGCGGTGACGGCGCGCGCGATGTTCACCTACAACGATGGCCGCGTCGAGCAGTTCGACAAGCCGCCGGATCAGCACGAGCGATGAAAATAGGGGAGTCGCCTCACCCGCCAGCCCCCTCTCCGTCCTCACGGAGAGGGGGAGTCACACACGCGCCTGATATGAAGGCGCATCGCGGATCGCTCAGTGTGATCGCGGTTGCGCTGCTGCTGACGCTGCTCGTGGCGACGTGGATGGGCTTCGATGTGCGTGATCTTTCGACGGGATTGATCGGCAATCACGCAGGCGATACGCAACTCAACAGTTGGATCGTCTATCAGGCGATCGATAACTTGCTGCATCGCCCGGCTGATCTCGGCTACAGCCCGATCTTTTATGGCGACACCAATTCGTTCGCCTATACGATCGCGCCGTATGGAATCGCGGTTGTCGTGCTGCCGATCTACGTGGCGAGCGGCGGAAACCTCGAACTGACCTACAACCTGTACTTTTTGGCGACGTTCGTGCTGACGGCGTGGGCAGCCTACTTGTTGATCGCGTATTTGCTCAGGCCGCCGCTGATCATCAGTCTGCTCGCCAGTTTGCTGGTGGCCTTCGCGCAGTTCCGATTTTTGCACTTCATGCATATCGAGACGCTTTCGACGCAATTCTATTTGCTGGCGTTGTACTGTTTGCACCGCCTGATCGATCGACCGCGCATCGGTTGGGCTATCGGGCTGGGCGTGCTGGCCTACCTGACCTTCGCCACGAGCGGCAATCACAGCGTCAACCTGATCGTGACGGCGGCGATTCTGGCGCTGTTCGTGTTCGTCCGGCACCGTGACGCGATCACGCCGCGCTTGCTGCTGCTGCTGGCCGCCACCGCGATCGGCTTCGGCATCGCCCTGTGGCCGATCGTCAGCTTTCGACTGGGCAATCCGGTGTTTGCTCGTGGCTACGATCTGAGCGAGATCATCACTTATTCGTCGCTGCCGCTCGGCTGGATCATCGGTAATTCGCTGATCTATCGTCTGTTTATGCCATTTTTGGAAGAGAAGACGCTGTTCATCGGCCTGACCCCGATCGCCCTGAGCGTCGTCGCGTGGCGGAATCGTCGCCAAGCCGACGAGGTGCTGCCGCCACCGCCACCTGGGGAACGTACCCTGACGCCGCGCGAAGTCGTGATTCTGTACGCGATCGTGATCATCGTCGGCTATATTTGCACACTCGGTCCCGGCTATCCCGTCGGCAGTATCTTCGTGCCGCTGCCCTACTTGGCGCTGGCGAAGCTGCCGCTGTTCTCCTCGGTGCGGGTGGCATCGCGTTATATCGTGCTGCCGATCCTCGGGACGGCCATTTTGAGCGCCTATGGCCTGAGCTATCTTGCAAAATTGGAGACGCCGCGCCGCTTCCGCTTATTCCTGGCGATCGTGGTCGGCTTCGCAGTCTTCGAGTTGTTTCCCAGTCGGAGTGATGCGGGTCCTGGCAGCGTACCCTATTTCGCCTCAGTGCCGCCGATTATCGACACGTCCGCTTACGGATGGGTGAAGGCGCTGCCCGCCGGGATGCCGATCCTCGAATATCCGTATGAGAGCGACGGTACGCATTTTATCGTGCAACAGCAACGCTTTCATGGGCATCCGATCCTGAACGGCAAAGGCAGCTACAGTCCGAGTTGGCTGCCGTTGTTCGTCTCGCCGGACTTCCCGACGGCGGAAGCGATCGCGTTTGTTCGTGGGCGCGGGGTGTCGTATGTGCTCGTCCACAACGAACTCTTGAGCGATGCCGACCGCGCGAAGCTCGCCACGAACATAGCGAAACTCGCGGTCGGAGATCGTCCGGTCTGGCTGCGCAGCTTCGGGCAGATCGACGTGTATCGCGTACCATCCGCGAACCCGACCTTTTGACCAATTTACTCCCGGCGGCAGCCCTTTCTCGGCAGGTTGAACCAGCAACCAGCTTAAGATACAGATTTCCCTTCGCTGTGCATACGGAGAGGGGACTGGGAGATAAAGTTTCGAGGCCTGCGCGCAACAAAATAGATGCCATACATGGCGGCCCACACAAGCGGAATCCAGACGTAATACGTGTCATTCGTCGTCAAAATGCGGTGCGTCCAACTTAGCAGCATGATCACCACTATCGCTCCCGCTCCTGCGACCTTTGTTGTATTCCGTGATGAAACGGCCAGCCAACCGAAAAGTTGAGCGATGGGTATAGCAAGAATGGTTTGATCGTAGCTCCAACCGAAAAAAGTGGTTGGTATCGTCAGGATGGTCAGCAGCGCAATACTGGTTTCGATGGGTATGGTCGTTTGAGGGCGTGATAAAAACCAAGCTAGCGGTAGAAACACCACGAACAGGTAGCGCAGAATTTCCGTGATATGGAGGTAACTAACAAAACCGCCGATGGTCGGAGTGGCCCAATTTACGGGTGCAATCTGAAGGATGCCAGCAAAGTCCATGATCCAGGAATGTCGAAACAAGAACAAGATGATCATGCACAGGAGTCCGGCGCAAAACACCCCCACCCAAAGTTGCCAGCGGCGGCGATAGGCTGCATATAGGAGCAGATAGGGGATGACCAAAATCACCATGTGCGGCTTGATTGTCGTTAGAATCAACGCGAAACCAGCCCAAAACCACTGTTCACGTTTGATGAGTGTCAGGCAGCCCACCACTCCGAGGACAACAAGAAAAGTTACTTGCCCCATCAAAATGCCCACTAACGCTTGTGGCAAGAGCACTACAAATACGCAAAAAGCCGCAATGATGCGGGGTCGCAGCGGCATATAAAGCCGCGTCAGCATGATGGCGATGGTGAGCAGAATTATCACATTAGCCACTAACCAAACGGACTTAGCAGTAAAGAAAGAGAGCCACCCAAGCGGTAGCAAGAAAACAAATAGCGTGGGCGGATTCCATGCGGTGACCGTATATCCACCCCAGTTCGCCAGACTTTGCTGTACTGCCGTCATACTGGGTTGGTCGTATGGACTCTGCCCGTCGTGCAACAAATAGACGCCAGACCAGTATGCCGTAAAATCACCTTCGCCCAGATCGCTGGCCGAGGCCACTTTCCAAAGCGCACCCACACAAATCACCATAGCAAGTAGTAAGATTCCGATTAACAATCTTTGTCTATTAGATTGTTGTGGAGAATATGCAGCGTTTCTCAACATCAGCGTGTCACCTCGGTTTTTGAAATGTCAGGATCAATTCTCCGCGCAGGATATACCGCACAAATAGCAGTTTATAACCGCGTGCCGCAAACAAGTCGATCAGTTCCTGTTTGGTATAGTGCGAGATATGCTCGTCGGCATAGGCGCTCGGTAAAACCTTGCCATAGATTGCCTCAGTAACCCGCCATTCCCAATTGGCATAATCAGGCGTGCCTAGTACTAATCGCCCCCCCGGTGCCAGCACACGGCACAGCTCATCAAGTATCGGCGATGTTTTGGGCACATGTTCGATTACCTGAGAACACAATACGCACGGAAAACTGCCGTCGCCGAATGGGATATCAAAGCCTGAGCCTAGCAGCACTGGCTTATCAAATTTATGATGGACATAGCGCAGCTTCCGGACGAGAATATCCAGGACGATACTGCCGGTGGGCAAGGCTTGAATGATCCGGCTTGAACCGCATCCCACATCTAAAGTCGGCCCTTGCCCTGTCGTCAGCCCGACGATATGCTGAAAGCGTTGGCGTTGCCAATAGCGTTGGGGATATATGATGCTGTCGTAGGCTCGGTCGTCATAATCCGCACTCAGAATCGAATTCCTTAGCCGATATAGAGTGGCGAAAGTACGCAAATATGCTCGCCCAAAAGACACCATGCGCGTATAAGAACCGTGCCGCGAGTTCGGTTCATATTCGAACGGCACTTCGCCGATACGATAACCCTCACAGTAAAACTTGGTAAGTATTTCCTGCAAAATACCAAGATCGGTTGAGACGAATTCGAAGCGACGAAGCACCGCGGCAGTGTACAGTCGGATACCGCTCGACATGTCACGTACATGCAGACTTAACCCACGCGAAAAAATTAGATTCACGGCATAACTTAGCGCGTAGCGGACTGCCGGCATTCGTACCTTTGCGCCCGGTACATATCGAGATGCGATAGTAACATCCGCAGCGTGACGCTTTTCCCAGAGCAATCTGATAAAATCCACCGAACTCGCTAGGTCGCTGTCTATTGTCAGTAGGAAACTCCCCATTGCCGCTGCGAAACCAGCCCGTAGCGCGCTGGCATATCCGCCGTCTTTCGGGTTGATTGATTTTATATCCGCAGAGGATAGTCCCCCAGCAGTAAACGCCGGGGAACCAACTAGTAGGATTTCGTAACTTACCGCAAGTTCGGTTAATTCCACTGTTAGACTGGATACCAAGTTGGCTAGGCTATCGGAGTGACTGAGGATGGGGATGATGACCGAAAGATCAGGCGGTGTTGGTGAACCACTCATAACAATCCACTCCTTAATTCAATACCTTCGCCAATTTTGGGACGGTCACCGTGGGCGATTAGCGGAGGCCATTGTATGCTTGACCTTCCACGGGAAAATAATATTCCTTGAGGAAAATCGCGCAAGGGATTTAGTTTCCAGCCACAAAAGGCTATCAAAACCTATCAAGGTGCTTCTTTTGCTGATGAAGCCCTGTTCTCGTAACGCCTTGTTCTATGCTGAACGCACTTTTGGCG
>JBBRMW010000217.1:0-10402 GCA_038230635.1 Aggregatilineales bacterium
ACACCAGACGGTTCTTGGGTAGGGACGAGGCCTGCCTCGTCCGTTCTATTGTCCGCCCTGATGAAAATGCCTATCCTGAACAGGCGGGGTGCGGTGAATGCGCGAATTTAACATGGTATCACGATACGCATGACCGACGATTTGCTCTCTGAACTGCGGGCGATCTATGCCGTCGAAGCGGCGGAACACTTGGCAACGCTCAACCAGACTCTCCTAGCTTTCGAGACGACGCGCGATTCCGGGCCGCGCCGCCAGCAGCTCGAAACATTGGAGCGCGCTGCCCACAGTTTGAAGGGGGCATCACGGGCGGTGGCGCTGCCGCTCGTCGAGTCGGTCGCGCATCGCATGGAAAATGTGTTCGAGGCGGTTATGCACGGCGAATTGATGTTCGTGCCCACCGTCGCCGATACGCTGTACGACGCACTCGACACGTTGGATGCGTTGTTGAGCGACGAGTCGTTGGATATTGAACCCATATTGACCGCACTGGATGCTTTGCGCAAGTTGCCAGGGGATGCGCCCTCGTCGGCATTGGCCGTCAGCCCAGCACGCCAAAAGCATGATTCGCAGGTGATCGAAACGCCCGTCGAGCCGCAAGCCAGTTGGGACGGTGATCCGCGCTCAACGGTGATCACCGCGCCGGCGGCAGATACGATCCGAGTGGCGATTGCGCGGCTCGACGACTTGATGGCAAATGCCAGCGATCTGCTGGTGGAGCGCGGCGGACTCGAACAACGTACCGCCGATGTGCGTAATCTGCGGAAGGAACATTTACGCTGGCAGAAGGAATGGCGCGGCGTGCGGACGCTGTATATTCGTGCCATCCGTGCCGCCCGCATGGTTTCCCCTGATACCGTAAAACCGATAAACGCGGCTGCTTCCGAATGGCCGCCACTGCTCAAGTTTCTGACGGGCACGCAAGAATATATGGCGCGATCGGGCGCGGCGCTCGAAATATTGGAGCGGGCACTGCTCAACGACAGCTTGCGGGTCGGCGTCATCGCCGATGCACTGAACGAGAATATTCGGCGGGCGCGGCTGGTGCCGTTCGAGACGCATCTGGCGTTGTTGCAGCGGACCGTCCGAGATGTGGCGCGCGGTGAAAGCAAAGAAATACGCCTTGAAGTCAGCGGCGCGGCACTCCAAATGGACAAACGGGTGCTCGAAGCGATCAAAGACCCGCTGATTCATCTTTTGCGCAACGCCGTCGATCATGGGATCGAAGCGCCCAGCCGTCGGCGCTCGCTCGGCAAACCGCCGACGGGCACGATCACGCTGAGCGTGGCGCAGCGGGGCGGCGCGGTCACGGTCACGGTGGCCGATGATGGCGCGGGCATCGACGTATTGGCGGTGCGGGGACGAGCGCGGCGCATCCGCAGTACCGCCGAGGTCGAAGCCCTAAGCGATGCGGAGGCGCTGCTGCTGGTGATGCTGCCCGGCCTGAGCACCAGTGACGGCGTGACGGCGATCTCCGGGCGCGGCGTCGGCTTGGATGTGGTGCGTCAGAACATCGAGGGCTTGCAGGGCCGCGTCGCCATCGAGAGTATCTTCGGCGTCGGAACGACCTTTCGGCTCACGCTGCCCATTTCGCTGAGCACCTTGCACTGTTTGCTGGTGCGAGTCGGCACGGAAACGTATGCGATCCCGACGACGGCGGTCGAGCAGATCGTCAGCCCCGCCGCCAGCGATCTGTTTACGGCGGGCGGGCGGTTGATGCTGCACGTGGGTCGCGCGCCGATCCCGGCGGTCGCGCTGGCCGAAGTGCTTGAACGCCCCGGCTCAGAGTCGCCGCGCTATGCGCTGATCGTGGCCTCCGCCGAACGCCGGATCGCGCTGCGCGTCGATGATCTGATCACCGAAGGCGAGATGGTGGTCAAGCCGCTGCGCCCGGAACTCAGCAACTTGCGCAATATCATCGGCGCGACGCTGCTGGGTACCGGCGAAGTGGTGATCATCCTAAATATCAACGAACTCGTCAAAACGATCCAGGGTACGGCGGCCAGTCAGGTCATGGCAATCCCAACCCCAATTCCAACCGGAGCGGCGGCTAATCGTATCCTGATCGTAGACGACTCGATTACCACAAGAACGCTAGAAAAGAATATCCTAGAAGCAGCGGGTTTTGAAGTCATCACAGCGACCAACGGCATGGAAGCGCTGGACAAGTTGGCGACGGTGGCCTGTGCGTTGGTTGTGACCGATGTCGAGATGCCCGTGATGGATGGCCTGGAACTGACGCGGCGCATCCGCTCGAATGAACGGCTGGCGGCGCTGCCCGTGATCGTCGTCACCTCGCTGGATGCACCCGAACAGCGCGCGCGCGGCCTCGAAGTCGGCGCGGATCACTACATTGTCAAAGGCGCGTTCGATCAGGGCGAACTTTTGCAAATCATTCGGCAGTTGTTATGAAAGTAGGGGATTCACCTCACCCCCCGACCCCCTCTCCGTAATCACGGAGAGGGGGGAGGCAAGACGGGAAGTTTTGATGTGTTCGTAACGTGGAGTTCTTGAAAAATCCAATGATGCGTCCCACTCGTGTCGTAATCGTCGATGACAGCCCCACTCAGCGGCTGGCGATGACGCGCTTGATCGGCGCGGCGGGCGATATGATCGTCGTGGGTGAGGCGAGCGACGGCATCGAGGCGTTCACGATGGTCGAGCGGCTGCGCCCCGATGTGATCAGCATGGACGTGAAAATGCCGCGCCTCGATGGTTTGGGTGCGACTCGGCGCATCATGGACGCTTGCCCGACGCCGATCGTGGTGGTCAGCAGCGTTGCCAAAAGCGCGCTGGCGATGGATCTGCTCAATGCGGGCGCCCTGGCCGCCGTCGAAAAGCCGCCCGCCCCTGGCGATCTGGGCTATCAGGAGCGCTGCGACGAGATCGTCAAGATGCTGCGGTTGATGGCGGGTGTGCGCGTCATCCGGCACTGGAATCCTGAAAATCCGCCCCGTGGGACGGCGCAGCTAATACTGCCCACGTCGCCCGGAGTTTTATCGTCCGATTCGCCCGAAGCCGTCGCGCCTTCACCCGTGATTTTCCATGCGGCCAATGTGCCCGCCATCGTGGGGATCGGGGCGAGCGCGGGCGGTCCGGGTGCGCTTGCGGCGGTATTGGGTGGGTTGCCCGCCGATTTCCCGCTGCCGATCGTGATCGTGCAGCACCTCTCGGCGGAGTTCGTGCCGGGCTTGGCGGAGTGGCTGGATCGGGCGTGCGCGATTACGGTGTGCTTAGCCGTCGATGGTGAGACGCCGCAACCGGGCGTCGCCTACATGGCTCCTGGGAATGCACACCTACGTTTGAGCGCCGACAAACGGCTTATGTTAGACTACAATGAAGATGGCGCATATCGTCATCGGCCAGCGGTCGATGCGTTGTTCGAGTCGCTGGCGGCGGCCTACGGCGCGCGCAGCATCGGCGTTGTGTTGACAGGCATGGGCGACGACGGCGCGGCGGGGCTGCAAAAAGTGCGGCTCGGCGGTGCGCGCACGATCGCCCAGAACGCAGAAACATGCGTCGTATTCGGGATGCCTGCCGCCGCCATCGAGCGTGGGGCTGCCGAGTATGTGCTGCCGTTGACGGCCATCGGGCGGGCGCTGTTGATTCTGGCTGGACGGGGCGGCACGCGCTCCCTGGTGGGAACAGCACAGCGCGACAGTGCGAATATGCCCGGTGGCGATAATTCATTCGATAATACATTCCCAATACGCGCGCCGAAACCAACGGGCGGAGGGGTACGAGGTAAGTAAATGACGACGATTAATGTAATGTTGGTTGAAGATAGCCAGACGCAAGCCAGACAGATCAGAGAAACGTTGGAATCGGTGGGACTGACCGTGCAGGTGATCGGCGATGGCGCGGATGCGATCCGCGAAGCCGTCGCCAATCCACCGGCATTGATCGTACTGGATGTGCATCTGCCCTCGATGGATGGCTATCAGGTTTGCCGACGGCTGAAGCGTGCCGAAGAGACGAAGCATATCCCGATCATCATGCTGACCGATCGGATGGGCGCGAAAGAAACGATGACCGGGTTGCGCGCGGGCGCTGATGATTACATCCCGAAAGATATTTTCGCGGCGGAACACTTGGTGAATACTTTGCGCGAATTAGGAGTTTTGGAATGAGCTTTTCTGGTGGTGCGCGTATCGTCATTCCGCCCGTTCTGAGCGTACAAGTCGTCGATGCGATGGACGTAATGATCGCGCGCAACACGGCGCGGCAGGCGGCCTCGCTGCTTGGTTTTTCGTCGGCCAGCCGGGCGCAGATCGCGGCGGCGGTGGCGGTGCTGGCCGATACGATCGTCAGCGCCGATTCGCCGCAAACGATTCACCTCAACGGACTGCGCATCGGTGCGCAAACGGGCTTGCAAGTGTCGTGTGTTGCACCCTGGCTGGCTGGCGCGAATCCCGATGATGCGTTGATCGCGCTGCGCAGCAAGATCGGCGACATGATGGATGAAGTCGCGGTCGAATCGGGCACGCCGCCGAAAATGTCGCTGATCTTGTGGCTGTCGGCGGCACGCACGACGCAGGAAGTCAGCGCCGTATGAGCCTCGTCGAGTTCCGGCTGGCCGAGCGCGCTTTTGCCGTCGAAGTGGCGAGCGTGCGAGAGGTCTCGCGCATGGTCACGATTGCGCCGCTGGTGGGTCTGCCGCCCGCCGTGCTGGGTGTGATCAATGTGCATGGCATCACCACACCTGTGCTCGATCTACGGGCGCGGCTGGGGCTGCCACTCGTGGCAGACATCCGCGAAGCCGCTTTGTTGATTGTGCGCAGCGAGCGGCGCTTGATGGCCGTGCCGGTCGATGCGGTCACAGGCGTGATCCGGCACGACGGCGCGTTTGGGGCAAGCGCGGCGTGGGATTGCGCGCGCGGCGTGATCTACAGCGGTGAGCGATTGATCACGGTGCTCGATGCAGATGCGCTACCGATCCCCGCGATGGAGCCGCTGTTGGCCGCCCAACAAAATTTAGCGTCGGGGAGTTTTTCCCTGCGACAATCGTTCGTCAGTTAGATAGTGGCAAGTGTACAAATGAAAGATCGTATCCTCGTCGTCGCCAAAGATGCTGTACTCAAATCAACACTGCTCGAAATGCTCGACTCGACGGGCGACTATCTCACCGTCGGCGCAAGCACCTTCGAGGAAGCGCTCAGCGAGATTCTGCTGGCGGAATTTGCGTTGATCGTGGCTGAGACCGAACTCAATGACAAATTAAGCGGCATGGATTTGCTGGCCGTGATCGGTGGCCTGCGTCCGAAAACGCCGATCATGATGATCGATGATGATCTGTCGGCAAAATCGGCAGTGGCGGCGATCCGGTTGGGCGCGTGCGACTATTTGCATAAGCCGATCAACATGCACTTCCTGATGATGCAGATCGAGCGTCAGATCGAGTTGCGACGGCAGCAGGCGCGCGCGCAACAATCGCAAGAAAAGAGATCTACCCGCAAGGAGCCGCCCATGCCGCCGCGCGATCGAGAGCGGATGCTCAACCCGTCCACGCGCCCGACGGCACTGCTCATCAAGCGTGAGCAATTTACGCTGATCAACCAAGAATTGCAGCGGTTGCTCGGTCACATCAAGGCGGCATTCGTGGGGTTGGTCGATGGCGATGGCAACCTCGTCGGCGCGGCGGGCACGATCGAGGAATACGACTTGGTGCTGCTGACGCGCGCGCTGTCGATCGATCACAACGCGACGAGCACGCTGGCTTCGATCCTGGACGAAAATCAATTCCACAGCACGTACCTCGAAGGCGAGAACAACGGCGTCTATATCGTCGAGATCGAAAAGCCCTATCTGCTGTCGCTGGCGGTGATTTGTGGGGCAGATGTGAAGCCGGGCATGGTCTGGCTGTATACCAAACGCACTGCCGAAACTATCAGCGGGTTCTTGCGCGCCATGCCAGAGCCGACCAATGCCACTCCACTCATGAGGGAGTAAACATTTCCGCCAACGCGCCGTCTTATCGCGCGCACCCTTGACAATGCCTGATGCCCTGCTATAGTTGATACAGCGTATCATTTAGGAATTCAGGCAATGGCTGTATCCAACCCAATTGTTGGCAAAGAAACCAAATTACCGGCGCCCCATCCGAGTTTTGAGCACAAAGCGGCGGCTTTAGAAGTTGACCATCTGAGCGCCGGCTACGATCGGACGCGCGCCATTGAGGACGTATCCTTTCGCATTGCCCCTGGGATGCGCGTGGGTCTGATCGGACCAAATGGCGCGGGTAAATCGACGCTGTTCAAATCGATCGTCGGCCTGATCACCCCATTGAGCGGCCAGACGCTGATCAATGGTCGTGCGGATCGGGCGGCGCGTGGCGGTGCAGCCTATGTACCGCAATTTGAAGATGTTGATTGGGACTTTCCAGTATCGGTGCAGGATGTGGTCGTGATGGGTTTGGCGCGACAGGTCGGTTGGCTGCGATTGCCCGCTGCCCGTCATCGTGCCATCGCCAGCGATGCGCTGCGGCGAGTCGGATTGGCCGATTTTGCGCAGCGGCAGATCGGCGAGTTATCGGGTGGTCAAAAGCGGCGCGTCTTCATGGCGCGGGCACTGGCACAAGGTGCAAACGTGCTGCTGCTCGACGAGCCGTTCAGCGGCGTCGATGCAGGCGCACAAGCGACCCTTTTCGAGAACTTGGATGCGCTGCGTGCCGAAGGCGTGACCGTGTTGCTGGCGACGCACGATTTGAATCTGGCTGGCACACGCTTCGACGCGCTATTGCTCCTCAATCGTCGGGTAATCGCCTATGGCGCGCCGCATGAGGTCTTCAAACCGGAACTGCTGGCGCAGGCGTTCGGCGGCCAGCTTGCCGTGTGGCAGGGTGAACAAGCCATCGTCATGTTGACCGATCAGTGCTGCCCGTGAGCGGTTGAATGTGTACAAATACGATCCTTCAAACGCTGATTTGTGAGCCACTCAACTACACATTCATTCAACATGCCTTGATCGCTGCGCTGATCTTGGGTGTGGTAAGCGGCGTCGTGGGTGCATTCGTGGTCGTGCGGGGGATGGCGTTCTTGTCGGATGCGCTCGGCCACGCGATTTTGCCGGGGGTGGCGGTCGCGTATCTGAGCGGCGGCGCGGATGGCCCCTTGTTGGGGGGCGCGATCGTGGCGGGCGGCCTGACTGCACTGGTGATTGGCTTCTTTACGCGCGGTGGAAAATTACGCGAAGATGCGGCCATCGGGATTGTATTCACAGGCGCGCTGGCACTCGGCATTGCGATACTCTCACTGCATAAAGTAACCGCCGTCGATTTGGAAGGGTTGCTGACGGGCAATATCCTCGCTATCAGCGACCGTGACCTGTTGACGATTCTCGGCGTGGCGATCCTCATTCTGGTTTTAGTTCGCGCCTTTTACAAAGAACTGGTGATCGCCTCGTTCGATCCGGTGCTAGGCGCGACGCTCCAATATCCGATCGAGGGGCTGCGCTATTTGCTCCTTTTGATGTTGGCGCTGACGGCAGTCATCGCGTTACAAGCGGTCGGCGTGATCTTGATCACGGCCATGTTGGTGACGCCAGCCACCACCGCCTATTTACTCGTCAAGCGACTGCCTACGATGATGATGCTGGGTGCGCTGATCTGTTGCTTTTCGGGCGTGCTCGGTATTTTTCTGTCGTGGCATCTCGGCATCGCGTCAAGTGCCGCGATCGTGCTGACGATGACGCTGCTGTTTTTGCTGGCCTATTTATTTTCGCCCCGGCGCGGGATTATCTGGATCACCTGGATTCGCCCGCGTTTAACCCGCGATTATCAGGAGGAAACGTGATCACAGACGATCTGAAAGCGATTCAGGCTACGATCGAACGCTGTCTACCGAAGGATCGCGCGGATTTGACCTTCAAGGCGATGTTCGGCGGATTGATGGGCTATATGCAAGGCAGGCCATTCGCGTCGCTGTCCAATGTCGGCTTAGCGATCAAACTGCCGCCGGACGCGCAAGACGAACTGCTCAAAATTCCGGGGGCGGCGCGCCTGCAATACGAAGCGGATTCCACGCCAAGCAAGCAGTACATCAGGCTGCCAACGGCGTGGCTGACCGATGATCAGGCGCTTACACTCTGGTTGGCTCGCAGCGCCGATCATGTCGTTGGGCTGCCGCTCCCCAAAAAGAGCAAGGCAAAAAAATAACCCATGAAACGCCTCGCATTCTGTACAGCGATCGTTTTCGTCGCGTTAGCAACTGTCTCCGACGCGGCACATGCCCAAAAGCGCCTCAAGGTTGTTGCGTCCATCACGATTATCCAGGACATCGCCAAAAACGTCGCAGGTGATAAAGCAGACATTGACTATCTTGTGCCGACCGACGGGGACGCCCACGAGTTCGAGCCAAAAGCCGAGGATGTGCGCAAAATCGCCGATGCCGATCTGGTACTCGTGAATGGAGTCGGGTTGGAGCAGTTTCTCGATAAGCTGATCGCTAACGCCCAATCGAAAGCGACGATCGTTACCGTCAGTCGCGGATTACCGATCCAGCGCTTTCAATCGATCGGTGCGCGCGCAGATGGTGCGCCTACTACACCCGACAGGCTTGGCGTTTCCGGCAGCTTCCAGTGCGGCGCACCCAAGGCGGGCGAAGCCATCAGCGAATGCGATCCGCATACGTGGCAAAACGTCACGAATGTGATCGTCTACGCGCTGAACATTCGGAATGCACTGACCGCTGCCGATCCCGCCAATACCGATGCCTACAACACCAATGTGGGCGCCTATATCGGCAAATTGCAAGCGCTCGATGCAGCGATCTTTGCAGGCGTCCAGGCCATTCCGACGGCGAATCGGGTGCTCGTTACCAATCACGACGCGCTGGGCTACTATGCGACACGATATGGGTTTGCCATCGCGGGTGTGGTGCTGCCGGGCGGCACAACGGGTCAAGAGCCAAGCGCCAAAGACGTGGCGGCGTTGATCGAGACGATCAAGGCGAAAGGGGTCAAAGCGATCTTTTTGGAGAATGTGGCGAGCGACAAATTCAGCAAACAAATCGCGGATGGGGCGGGCGTCGCGGTCGTACAAGCGCTCTACACCGATGCGTTGGGCGCGCCGGGAACGCCGGGTGAAACTTATATCGGCATGATGACGGCCAACCTCAAAACATTGGTTGACGCACTCCGCTAACAGCAAAACGAGATAACGGTGCGGGAGACCACACCGGGTTCGCCCGCCTTACTGAGATCAACTCGTCGTGTGGGTGTTTTCCACAATCACATATTCAATTGACCGAGAATTTATCTTTTGCTTGGAAACATTGAGAAATTCCATCCCCACAATCATGCCTTCGCCGTCATAATCGAGGATGAGTCCGGGCTTTTCCTCGTCACTTTCTTCGATAGGGGCATCCCGCAAGATAATTCGCAGGATATCCACTTCGGGATCAAAGGTGATTTTCATCGACTCGCGCCTTCCAATACTTCTCCATTATAACAAAAATCCCGGATGCCATTAGGCATCCGGGATTTTTCGTACACGACTCACGGGCGACCATATCAGGTGCGCCCGCTACGGTTGTAGAATTAAGGAGTCGCAGCCATCGTGGCGGCCATTGTAGCCGACATCGACATGGTGGCAGCCATCGTCGCAGCGGGCGTACCCTTTTCGCCCTTGCTGGTCAGCGCACCGCTCGCCAGTTGATCGGCCAACGCTTTGAGTTCGTCCTGAACGGCCTGCGGAACCACTTTGTCGAAATCGTGGAACGGCGCGAGCGCAACCGTACCCTCGATATTTCCGCCCTTGAGCGACCCATCAGCCGCCGCGCGAACGGTCTTATCGATGGCGGGCGGGATCAGCTTTTGGGCGCTGCTGACGAGGCAGGCGTGCGCTTCGGGGATGGTCAACCATTGGTCGGTGTCCACGCCAATGCAAAACAGCGGCTTATCTTTGGTGCTGCGCTTGGCCGTTTCCTGAAGCGCGCCGTTACCCGTGCCACCGGCAGCGGTGAAGATCACATCCGCACCCTGATCGATGGCCTGACCAGCGGTGGTCGCACCCCAGGTCGGGTCGTTGAAGGCGGTGGAGATGTCGCCCGCGTAGTAAGTGCTCTGTACGTCGATCTTGGGATTGGCATACTTCGCGCCGCTCTCAAAACCTTCCTTGAAGCGGATGACGGCGGGCACGTTCTTGCCGTAAACGCCACCCAACTTGCCGGATTTGCTCAGGCGTGCAGCCAGCACACCCGCCAGGAAGCCCGATTGATCTTCGTGGAAGATGATGCCCGTCAGGTTTGGGATCAGGGCGGCGGGGTCTTGCGGCTCATCGACACCGATGAATTGCACTTTCGGATTGGCTTTGGCGGCGGCGGCGGTCGCGTCGGCCAAGTTGAAGCCAACCGTGATAATCACGTTGTCGCCCTTATCGATCAGAGCGTTGATGTTGGTTGCATAGTCG
>JBBRMW010000218.1:0-10318 GCA_038230635.1 Aggregatilineales bacterium
CAATCACTTGTTTGCTGCGCTCTACGCTTACATCAAACTTGAATGGTTGCGCAAGGCCACTCATCTCAACCATTTTGCCCTCAAAACCAAACTTTACGTCGGTGCGCTTCATGCCGCCTTCGATTCGCTCCGTCAACTCAATCCTGTCCAGCTTCCTGCGTTAGGTGAGTAATTAACGCAGAATCTCCGCGAGTACCATCAGTCCCAGCGACTCGACCTCGGCGCGCGATTGCAGCGATCGATCGAGATATTCGGCGAGAAATGCCAGCGTCAACCCGACCAGCAGGCCGACACCAACACGACTCAGCGGTGAGAAGCGCTCCGTGATCGAAGGCACTCTCGGTTCGACGAGCACCCGATCGAGCGCGACGACCACCAGCTTTTTGGCGTCAGTTTGGGGGAAGTACGCTTCCGATTTGTTCACCAACACAGTACTGGCAGCAGCCCCGATCGCGGCCAGATCGTCAGCGTTCGGCCACGCGGTGACAACAAAAGTCAGGATGCTCCGCACACTGTCTGCCGTGAAAACCGGACGCATCGACTCGGCAGCGATCACTTTGCCGTTGGCGGCTAGTTCGTTGCTGACCTCACGCGCAAATGAATCCGTGTGAATCCACTGCGCCAAGTTGTTCACCGTATATTCGGAGGCCAACCAGGGCGTATACGATTGATCTTGAAACGTACCCGATCCGTCGGGTTTGGGCGATGCGGTGAAACGAATGCCCAGGCCATAGTTCACGGCGGGCGTGACCGCCGCACGCAGCGCCGGAATCGTTAGGATCAAGGCCACCATCGTCGGCAGCAGGATCAACCACCAGCGCCGCAGCAGCACGCGCCACAATAACCTCAATTCCATAATCGTGCTCCTTTGAAAAACAAGCAAAACGCAGGGATGGGCGACCACGCCAGGTTCGCCCGCTTCTCTCTCACATTTTAGCCAAAACGAAAGCGCTGATCTTAGCATGAAATACGCGCGTGTCGAATTGCAGCGCGTGTGTCCTAATCGCCACCGGATCGTAGTGACGCGCATCGAAAGTGCGCAGCGTCGCCACCAATGACTCGACGGTTTGCGTATCGAAGAATGCGCCTGTCACGCCGGGGATCACCGTATCGAGCGCGCCGCCGCCCCGGAACGCGATCACCGGACGCCCAGCGGCGGACGCTTGCACGGGCGCAATCCCGAAATCTTCGAGGCCAGGGAAGATAAATGCCCGGCAGCGCGCCATCAGATCGGGCAAGTCGGCGTCAGGTACGAAGCCCAAAAACTTGACCGTCGGACCCGCCAGCGCTTCGAGGCGCTCTCGATCGCGCCCTGTCCCGGCCACCAGCAGCGGCAGCCCAAGCTGCGAACAGGCCGCCACCGCCAGATCGATTCGCTTATACGGGATCAAACGCGAGACGACGAGGTAATAATCCTCGACGGTGGCGGACGGTGTGAAGCGTTCAGTGGCGACGGGCGGATAAATAATTTCGGAATCACGGTCATAAAAGCGGCGAATCCGATCCTGGACTTCGCTCGAAATGGCGATGAAGTGATCGACGCGCTGGGCGGCGGCATAATCCCAACGTTTGAGCACGCCCAACAGGGGGCGCAGCAGTACGCGCACGCTGCCACCGAGGCGTTCACGGGCGGCGTAGGCATCGTACTGCCACACATAGCGGGTGGGCGCGAGACAATAGCAGATATGCACGACACTTGGCGCAACGCGCACACCATGACAAAAGCCGCTCTTGTTGGAAAGCACGAGATCGTAACCGGTCAATTTCAAGCCGCCGAACGCGGCAGGATACAAAGGCAGATAGGGTTGATGATGGGCATGAATGCCGGGCAGTTTGTCCGTCCACAGCGTGTGAATCGGCCACGTTTGCCATGTGGCGGGCATTTTCGCGCGTGCATACAAGCTCGTGAATATGGGCGCAGCAGGGTATAGCGTAACGAGTTCGGTGAGCACGTCTTCCGCACCGCCGACTTGGTTCAGCCAGTCGTGGATCAGCGCGACTCGCACGGTGGGCGCGCCCTTGTGGTATGATTCGGAAAAAGCTGCATAATCCGAAACTATACCGAACAGCGGAGCATCAAGCAATGATCTTGTGTGGATTGGATGAGGTGGGGCGCGGGCCATTGGCCGGACCATTGATCGCGGCAGCGGTGATCCTGCCGGAAGGTTTCGATTTCGCGGCGCGTTTCCCCGGCCTGCGTTTTGGCGACTCCAAAAAGTTGTCGCCGCGTCAACGCCAAGCCGCCTATGATCTGATCCGGGTTCATGCGCTGAGCATGACGATCCAACGCATCGATGTGCCCGAAATCGACGCGAATGGGATCGGCTGGGCGAATCGGATCATTTTTGAGCGGTTGATCAGCGCAGTTGAAGCGGATCAATATGTGGTCGATGGCAATTTGAAGTTCAATTTACCGGAATCGCGGCGTGCGCTGGTACGGAGTGTGGTGCGTGCCGATCAGACCGAAGCCGCCGTGAGCGCGGCCTCGATCGTCGCCAAAGTGACGCGCGATCGGCTGATGGATACGCTGCACGCCATGTATCCCGCTTATGGCTGGGACACCAATCGCGGCTACGGCACGCGCAGCCATGTTCGGGCCCTACACCAGCACGGCCTGACCGTGCAGCATCGCCGTCAATTCGCCGCGACCGCGCTGGCACATCGCACGCTGTCGCTGTGGAAATGAGCGATGCAGTGGGTTATAAAACGGGCGAACCCGACATGGCCGCCCGTCCGATCGGTGCAGCTGACGCCTTGCTTGGCGAGCATCTGGCCGAGGACTTTCAAATATCGACATCTTGATTTCCCAACCTCGGGTAGCGAGATGCCCGCCGATGATGCAACGAGAATCATCTGCCGGTTGAGAATGATTTTACTGTCAATGCAGGGCGGCACATCTCACGATCTCATAACAGTGCCGGATTGATCCGACACTGTGGCGAAGCGCGTATTCGATTGCCCGCATACCGTCTCGCTACGAGAGGCTCACCTCGCAGCGCTTGGCGACGCTGTCGCAGACGGCCAACACTGTATCGCCTCGGTTCACGGAAAACGTGCCCGCCTGCCAGAACAAGTGCTTGCGGCTGAGATCGATCACGGCGCGAACATATTTGCAGCCCGCCGCATCGGGCGTCGCCGAACCATTGAGTCGGAGTTGTAGGCAAACGTCCGCGCCGAACGCCCCTACCGGGAAGGCCATGATAGCCGCCCAACTGCCGATCCCCACATGGGCCGACGAATTCCCCACTGAGAACCCCGTCATATCCAGCGCCCTGCCGCTCGTGTTGCGGATGGACAGCGCATTCGACTCGTAGGTAATGGTCAGATCGGCGGGGCCGCCATTGGTCGCCCTGGCGATCGCTGTGCCCGCGACGCTGGTGGCGGTCGCCGCATTGGTCGGTATCGCCGTCGGCAAGTTCGGATCGGTGGTGGGAATCTGCGCAAAACTGCGCGGCGTATTGGTTGGCGGCGGCGTCGCACGCGGCGGTACTGGGGAAGCCAGCGCGACATCGGCACTGGTGGTCGCGGTCAAGCCAGCGGCAGCGGCCACCGGACGGCTGATACCGGGAAAAATGGCGACATCTGCACCCAGATCGATCGAATCGGTCACTTGCGTGTCGCCGTTCAGGTAAAGAATCTGGAGTTTGCCATTCAAACCAGCGGGCAGCGTAACCGTCTTCTCGAACGGGAATGTGTCCTTGATCACGGTTCCATTCCCGTCGGTGATTTTGACCTGCGTGTTGGCGGGTTTCCACGTCGTGTATTTGGCGCTCTCGTTCGTAAAATACAAGGTGTCACGCGCCGCGCTGACCAGAGTCGTCAAGACGCCGGGACGCGCGCCAAAGTCGGTGTAGATCATGTAGCCCTGCCCCTTCACAGGCACAACGGCCACGCCAATTTCGCGGTATGCACCGTTGAGGGCGGCTTTACGGTGCGGTTCAGAAGTTTTCCAAAATGCCACTGCCGATTTCGCTGAGCCGAGGGCGGCATTTTCACCGACCACGACGCGCGCGGCAATCCCGAAAAACGGCCAGCTATAGGGGGCGGCGACCGCACGTTCGCGGGGCATCCGGCCTTGTGGGTCTTTGTGATAGTCCAACTCATCACGAATGCCATCAAGATGAGTGGCGATGTAATTCGCCTGATCGGAAGCCATCTGATCGAGCAGCGCATTCTCTTTGAACGGCCACAGCCCCTCGTCGGTTCGCCATTGATTGACCAAACCGAGCACCTGAAGCGCGACCTCGGCGGGCGTGGCGGCAGTCTCTTCAGGCGCGCCCTGGGCGGTCAGCAGTACGCCGCTGCCCGCGACTATGACGCACAGAAACAGCGCGAATAAACGGCGAATGATGAGTATGCGGCGAATTGAAAAGGCAAGGTGATGGATAGTCATGATGCTTTCAGTCCTTTCGAGCCTAACGATCGATTCGATCCCGATACGAGAGCGCGAATGTGCGCCCTGCTTACGATGATTTTGAACGAGAGAAACCTGCAAAAATGCAGAGATGAAAACAATTCAAATCGACTGGTACGCGAAACATTTTGGCTTTGGGCGTGTCTTACACGCTCACCCTGACCACTTCGCTTAGTTTATAACGGTTGAGGCTGATTGAAAATGTGGTCTATATAACGGAATTATTCAAGTTTGAAAAAAGAAACGGGGCGTATCCGAAGATACATCCTTTATAGATGACGTTGAAACCAAATAAACTTTGCGTATTCACCTCACCCCGCCACCGCCTCTCCGTGAGGATGGAGAGGCGGTGGCGGGAGGCAAACCTGGACATACGTAGCATTATCTTGTTTCACCATCAGTTACGCTTTCTACATCCGATCATCCCTCACAATTCCTTCGTGTTCGTGGCGGTGAGTACGGTTTCAATCACTTTGATCATACGTTTCATGTCGTTGTTGAAATCGGGATCGGGGCGAATGGGTATCCCGTGGCGATACGACAATTGGCTCAAGCTGGCGGGCAGATCCGCCTCAGCGGGGATTCGTGCGTTCCGCACCAGCAGCGGGATCACGGTGATGTTGCGTTGCAGCGCCGTTTCGATCTCCAAACGCACAAAATCTTGCGGATTATCCAGCCGCCGCTTGCCTTCCGCATCGGTGATCGTCAGCCAGCGATCACCGATGACGGCCAGCAGCACATCGGCGCGTCCCACCCCCTCACTGATGCGCCCTCGAAAGTCTGAACCCGGTAGAATCGAGTCCATATCCTTGAAAATCGTCTTGCTGCCGAAATGCTCAATCAGCCGATCGTAGATGCGCCCAACCACTTCGAGGCTGTCGTCGCGCCGATACGAGATGAACACGCGGTTCTCGCCCCATTTTGGTGAGACGGGCACTTTTGTGCCACGACCGCGCATGATCAAGAATCCGCCGCCCACCACGAGCGCGATCACGATCAACGCGCCAACGACGATTAGCAAGAGATTGGGTGTGCTCGCCGCATCGCTCACCTTGATCTGAAACGAGATCGTGCGTGCCTCGGAATCGATGGGCGTGTTATCGGTCAGGCTCTTTTGCGGGACGATGTACACTTCAAGCGTGTCAACGCCGACCGCTGATTGCTTTGGGCTGATCGACCATTTCCACCAATAGACCGTCCCCGATCCAGTCAGGTGACGGACGCCGCTCGGTGGGATGGCGTCCACATCGAAGCGCCCCACATGAACGCCGGTCAAGGTGGCGCTCATGTACTCGTAGACGGTGATGAATTGGCGGCCATTATCCACCAAGATAAGCGGCGTCGGCGTGGCGCGTGGTGTGCTGAGGGCAGGCGTCGGTGAGGGCTGCGGATTGAGCGTCGCGTTGCCGTTCGACTGCGGGTTGGCTTCGATTTGCACTTGAATTTCAGCCACCTCGCCGAGACTCATATTCGCGGGTGCATACACACGCACCTCGCCATCCCCGATCACCTTTCCGGCGCTATCACTGATTGTGATGCTCTGCGTGGCAACTAACGTCAGGTCTGGCGTAATTGTTGCGGTCAGCGTAAGCCCTGAAGTGGACGTCGCGGGCGTAATATCGGCGGGCGGTGCGGTCGCAGTCCGTGCAAGCTGCGTCGCCTGCGCATCGAGGGCATTGGCGATGGCACTGGCGGTCAGGTTGGGAGTCAACGTTGGCAGTGAGGTTTCGGTTGGCACTGGCGTATCCGACGGCGGCGAAGATGTGTTACTCGGCTCGATCGTCCCTTCGCGGGTAGGTATGGCAAGGGTTGCTACCTCAGATGCGAACATGGTCGCCGCACTCGTTGGCGTATCGCTCGACGCGATTGTGGGCGGCACGCTCGTTGCTGGCCCTTTTGTCGGTGGCACGGTGGTCGGTGGTACGGCAGTTGCGGGCACTCTGGTTGGCAAAATGCGGGTTGGCTGCGGCCTCGTCGGCACCACCGTTGGAGGCACACTTGTCGGCGGCTGAGCAACTTCCGTATTAGTGGGGGCTGCGCTTACGAAGCCGGCTGAACCACCAACCCCCAAAATGATCGCACCGACGATAAGAATGGCGATGACGGCGCCCACCACAATCACAAGTCGCGGGTCTAAGCCTTTACGTTTCTTTGGATCGTTCGATTGACTCATAACACCTCATGAATTGCAAGCCGCCTACCCCTGGTTAAAACGTCTAACGGTGAACGCAGCATTAGTAGGGGCGAGTCACTGACTCGCCCGTAACCTGCCTCTATCCCTCACACGTCGCGCGGGTCGGCGATCACGCCCGCGATCGCGCTGGCCGCCACCACCGCCGGACTCGCTAGATAGATCGGCGCATCGGACGTGCCCATCCGTCCGCGAAAGTTGCGATTGGCGCTGCTGATCGTCACCTCGTTTGGCGCGGGTACGCCCATGTGATTGCCCATGCACGGCCCGCAGCCCGGCGTCCCGAAGACTGCGCCCGCCTCCATCAACGTCGTGACATAGCCGAGCTTGATCGAATCCTGAAAGACCACGCTCGACGCCGGAATCACGAGTAAGCGTGTGCCCGCCGCGACATGTCGCCCTTGCATCACAGCCGCCGCCGCCGCAATATCTTCGAGTCGCCCATTCGTACACGTTCCGATGAATGCCTGCTGAACGGGCGTCCCGGCGATGGCCGACAAAGGTTTCACGTTGTCGGGGCTGTCCGGGCAGGCGACCTGTGGCTCCAGGGTCGAAACATCGTAATGATGTTCTGCAATGTACTGCGCATCGGGATCGGGATAGATCGGCGTGTAAGGGCGGCGCGCGCGACCCTTCAAATACGCGAAGATCGCCTCATCGGGCGCGAGATAAGCCGTTTTCGCGCCGAACTCCGCCATCATGTTGGGGATCACCGCGCGGCTTTCGAGTGAGAGCGCACTGATCGCCTCGCCGCTGAATTCGATCGACATATAAATGCCTCCCTCGACGCCCAGATCGCCGATCAAGCGCAGGCAGAAATCTTTGGCCGTTACGCCGCGCGGCCACTGACCCGTGACCACGACTTTCATGCTCTCCGGCACGCGCAGCCACAACTCGCCCGTCGCCCAGATCGCGGCCATCTCAGAACGTCCGACGCCCGCGCCAAATGCGCCCAACCAGCCGAAGTGCGGCGTGTGGCTATCCGAGCCGAGCACGAGTTCGCCGGGCAACACGACGCCTTCCTCGCTGTGAACTTGGTGGCAGATGCCGCGTCCAACCTCGAAAAACGTGGTGACGCCTTGATCCTTGACGAATTGGCGCACCTCCGCATGGTTCTGTGCGTGCTGTGTGGTCGGCGCCGGCACAGCGTGATCGAGTGTGATCGCCAGCCGTTCCGGGTATTTGACCTTTGCCACGCCGAGCTTTTTGAAGGTTTGGTAAATGGCGGCGGTGTTATCGTGACTCATGGCGATGTCGGGGCTGGCATCGACGATCTGCCCCGCAGTCGTATACGGGAGCTTCGTCGCGCGGGCGAGCGCTTTTTCTGCGAATGTGTAACCCATAGCTCAATGACTCTGCTGATTTGAACGGGAAATGGGCGAATCATACTGTAAACGCCGCGCCGCCGCTATGTCAATTGCCCTCGCTCACAATCCCATAACCCGACGCGATCGGCACGCGCTGCGGTGGCAGCCATGCGATCCCATCCACATCGGCGGAGTCTTCGATCCATACCGCGTATTCGCCGATCGTCACTGTGCGATAAACTGCGAAGCCATAGCCGAAATGCCGCCCGCAGAATAAGTTTGGGGTGAGCGTCAGGCATTCCGCGTGCGCATTATCGCCAAGTCGGAACATACCGAGATCGAGCCGCCCCGGTTCTCGATCCGGCAGCGCAGGTCGCGGCCCATTGTGGACGCGCGCCGATCGGTAACGATCGCGCAGGGCGGGCAGCGGCGTGTACAAATATGTGCCCGGATCGGTCGGCAATCCATGACCATCCAACCATAATGTGAACGATAGTTGATCGTTGTGCGCGTGGCCGCCACGTCCATTTTGCCCAATCGCGCCGCACCGGATCGCCAGATACACATGCGGCGACCGGAAGATGTACAGCCCAAAATCCGGAAAATCGAACCGCTGCAAACGGTCGCGCAAATCCGCGTTCTGTGCGTCGGCGATTATGTGAATGGTGTTGCTTTTGCCTTCACGGTTCGGAGGCGGCGCTCCGGTCTTGCTCCCCTTCGCTGTTTGCGGAGAGGGGGTTGGGGGGTGAGGTTCTTTTACGGAGAGGGGGCTGGGAGGTGAGGTGACTCCCCGTATCAGCCCCACCAAATACCGCTGATCAAGATGATCCTCGCGCCAGTCGCCGTCTTCGCCAAGTCTGAATGTCGCGTGCAGTTTGAGGAAACGCCCATTGTCGTTGTCGCCAATTTGCGGGAAATGTCCATCCGGCTGCGTGATCGCCTCGCTGAACGCGGCCATTCCCTGCAAACGTTCGTAATGTTCCGCCGGGATCGCCCGATCGCCCCGCCGAATCATCAGCAGCGTTGCATAAAACACGATCTCCGCCGCCAGCCGATGATAGGCGGTTGATCCCTCGCGCGACGAGCCATCGGGATTGAATTGCAGCGCCGCCTCACTCAGAAGTTCCGCGCGGGCGAAGCTGTACCAGGCCTCGGTTTCGGTGGTATTTGATAGATAGGCGGCGACGAACAGCAGCCCCGCCAGATCGGATAAATAGTGATTGCCGCGCCAACCGCGCTGCCGTTCCAGATTCGCGCGGAGGTGCGCGCCGTGCAGATAGACGCTCCGCCGCAATTCGCGCTCGAAATCGGCGTCGAAGGTTGTGCCGCCCTCACGAAACAGATCATAGGCGACCAGCCAGCCCGCGACGCGAATCGCCACATCCATCGGCGACGCCCAATTGACGCCGAAGCGCGGCGGATTGGCGGCCATAAAATCGAGCACCTGATTGCGGAACTCGCGCGCATAACGCGGATCATGGATCAGGGTGGTGGCCTGTGCCAGCATGGGCAAATGCTGCATTCGCGCCAATTCCCAGGGCACTTTGACATCGGCACCCGGCACAGCGCCGAATCGGATCGCCGTGAAGGGCGTGCGCTCAGACCAGCGCCAGCCGGATTTGAAATCGATCTGCCAATCGATCGGGCTGTATGCGGGATCGATCAGCGCCCGAATCCGCCCCGACTCAGCGTGATTAGCGCGATTAATGGCGGTTTGATCCGATCCACGCCCCACATATTGGAAACCTTCGACGCCGCGCGCGGTCATCCCATAGGCGACGCGCACCCAACCCGATCCAAGTAGATCGAAACGGTGCTCGCAGGCGCGATCTGCCAAGTTTATGATTTGTTCACGCGGCATATCCGCGCAATCGGCCAGCGTGAAATAGCGTCCCCATTCGCCCGCTGGGATCGCACGCGGATCGCCATAAGTGGAACGCACCTGATCGCGCAAAGTGACTGGCAGATGCCTCAACCAACGTCCGCGATCACGTAGCATCTTCGCCAGCGCGACGAATCGGCTTACTTCAAAGCGCAAAACCGGATACACTTTTTCCATATTCGTTGAACCAGGATGATGTAGATTATGCCCCGCAAAATTGAAGCCACCATGTTTGTCGATGACCCCGCTCGGACGTTGGCGCAACTCCGAGTGGCGTGTGAACAGGCAGAATTGGCGACGGACGGCGGCGAGGACGAACTCCGCGCGCGCCTCACGCAATACTTGGCAAGTTTTACCGAAGCCGACGAGATCGTCTGCTTGAACCCGGAACGTCCGATGAACCGCACCCCCAATCCCTCTCCGTAAACAGACTTCACAGTTATTTTGATACCGTGCGTCAAAATGAAATCGCGGGGGCGAGGTCAATATTAGAGACTGTTTAAGAGGTACACGGAACGGACGCG
>JBBRMW010000219.1:0-10291 GCA_038230635.1 Aggregatilineales bacterium
CCCGCTTGTCCGTAAACTCGAATCCCCGATAGAAGGCGGTACCTACCGGATCGTAAACCGTTATACATTGGTCACACGTGTTGAAACAGATGCCGGGTTGGTAGGGCAAATCTTTGGCGGTGACGAAGATAATACGCAAAACGAAATAGTGAACCTGATCCGTGATCACTTCGCGCCTATGCTCATCGGTGAAGATCCGCGTGATGTGGAACGGCTGTGGGCGAAGATGTTCTATTACAACGTCGATTTGGGCAATCGTGGATTACATATGCTCGATATGCAAAATCGCGGCATCCTGACCCAAGCACTGTCGGCGGTGGATAACGCGCTGTGGGATTTGCTCGGCCACATCTTTGGCGTGCCCGTCTACAAGCTGCTGGGTGGCTTCCGAGATAAAGTGCCCGTGATCGCCATCGGTGGCTATTACAAAGCGGGCAAAGGCCAGGATCAGCTCAATGACGAGATGATGCACTACAAAGCGATCGGCTTGGCAGGGGTTAAATTCAAAGTCGGTCGCGTGAGCGTCGCCGAAGACATCAAGCGCGTGACCCATGTGCGCGAAGTGGTCGGCGACGACTTTATCATCGCCTGTGATGCCAATCAAGCGTGGCGGATCGAAGATGCGATCCTCTTTTGCCGCGAAGCTGCGGGCTTGAACATCCGCTGGATCGAAGAACCCGTGCGCTGGAACGATCAACTTGAAGGGCTGCGGCGGGTGCGCGAAGCATCGAGCATCCCCGTTAATGCGGGCCAGGGCGAACTTACCTCGTATGGCTGCCGTGATCTGATCGTGGGGCGCGCCGTCGATATTTTGAACGTGGATGTCACGATCGTTGGCGGTGTGACCGAATGGCGGCGGATCGCAGCGATGGCGCATCTGTTCAACGTCGGCATGGCGCATCATGAGGAGCCGCAAATCGCGCTGCATCTCTTGGCGGCAGTACCCAACGCCCTGTACGTGGAAATCTTTCCAAGCTATGAGCGCGACCCCATGTGGGTCGATCTGCCCGTCGAGCAACCGAAAATTCGGGGTGGCTATATGGAATTACCGAGCGGGCCAGGCTTTGGGATCGAACTCAATGAAGCGATCATCGCCAAGTACCGGGTATAGGCTAGGGGCAGCGGGCGCAACTGCCCACGATGGACTCACTTACTTCTGCGGACTGTGCTGCTGGCACGCACAACCAGTCCGCGTGTTGAGGGGCAATTTGATAGGAAGCGATGAGGAGTAGAAAGGTACAGCCAGCCAAAACAACAGCCCGTCCATTCACCCGCCATAGGTTTTTGAAGACATCTATTTTGGAGGAACTCGTGTTAAGAAACGCTTTGCTCAAAACGATTATGATCGTCTCGCTGATCGGCAGCACCTCGGTGTTCGCCTTCGCCTTCAGCTCGGCCACGTCGGCCAATGCACAAGGTGCTTGCGCCACGGCTAAGGACAAGTACAAAATCGGCTTTGCGAACCTGACCGACAGTGTTGACTTTACGAAGGCCGTCGAAGCGGGCATCCGCTCCGCCGCCGCCAAAGCCGGAAACATCGATCTGGTCGTCGCCAACAACAACCTCGACGGCGCTACGGCGCTCAACAATGCCGAAAACTTCGTTGCTCAAGGCGTCGATGGTGTCGTTGAATTCCAGACCGACGAGAAGTTTGGCAACGTTATCATGGATAAGTTCCGCAGCCAGACGCCCCCGATCCCCGTGATCGCCATCGACATCCCTATGCCCGGCGCGACGTTCTTCGGTGCCGACAACTACCGGGCGGGCCGCATGGCCGGTGAAGCCGGTGGTGACTATGCCAACGCCAAGTGGGGCGGCAAAGTTGACTACATCCTCGTCCTGGAACTGCCGCAGTCCGGCCCGATCCCCGCTGCCCGTATGCAGGGTCAGGTTGAAGGTATTCAAGCCAAACTCAAGACCAAAGTTGCCGATGATCACATCATTCACCTGGATAGCAAGAACACACAGGATGTCGCCTTCAAAGTCGTCGGCGATGCGTTGCCCAAGATTCCGGCGGATGCCAATATCATTGCGGTCGAGATCAACGACGACACCGCTCAGGGTACGGCTGCCGCGCTCGAAGCTGGCAAGCGCTCGGCGCACGCCATTGTCGTTGGACAGGGCGCAGTTGAAAGCGGCCTCGTCGAAATGTTCAAGCCGAACAGCCTATACCTGGGCGCGACGGCCTACTTCCCAGAACGCTACGGCGACAAGATTATCCCGGCGATGCTCGACCTGCTCAACTGCAAGCCAGTGCCGCCCGCCATCTATGTCGATCACGTCTTTGTGACCAAAGATAATGCCTGTAAAGTGATCCCGGCCTCCAAAGTCTGCGGACCCGCCACGGCCACCGCAGCGGCGACCGCTTCCAGCTAGTCTCACCTGAATCTTTCGGGAGGGCGAAGAATGCCCTCCCAACCTCAAAAGATTTGATCTTTGCTCGGGTCATGTTCGGCCAAGAAGCGGCCATAAGCCGCCTTCAATCTGAAAATCGTTCGATCAGGACTTATTTTGAAAATGTTCTCTTAAACGATGACCCAAGTCTCTGTTTCTCGGCCAAGCCGGTCTTCGGGCATAAAGATTAATCCGACCCTGGTGCTTCTTGCCGCCTTCATTTTGATGTGTCTGATTTTCGGTTCCTTTGCCCCCACCTTTTTTAGCCTGGATAACGTGGTCACAATCGCCAGTACGCTGGCCGTAGTTGGGATTTCTGCGGTGGGCATGACGATGGTACTCGTATCTGGCGGTGTGGATCTATCGGTGGGATCGGTCGCCGCGCTCACCGGAGTCGCCGCAAGCGCCCTGTGGCCGAGCACGCTGCCGATCTGGGCGGCGGCAGGGGTTGCACTGCTTTCGGGTCTGTTGGTCGGTCTATTCAACGGATTAATGATCACACGGCTGAAAATTAATCCATTGATCACCACGCTGGCAACCTATTCGGCGGTGCGCGGAATTGCGTTCGTGGTGAGCGGTACGCAGGATAACCAACTGGGCGATCCCAACTTCCTCTTCCTCGGACGCGGCAGCATCATGGGCGTTCCATTTTCGCTGATCCTCATGCTGGCGCTGTATGCGGCTTTCTTCTTTGTGCTGCGGTATACCCGCTTTGGCCGAAACCTGTATGCGATTGGCGGCAGCCCCGAAGCGGCGCGGCTGGCTGGCATCAGCATCAACAGGCATTTGTTGATCGTTTATGCGTTGTGTGGATTGCTGTCGGCGCTGGCTGGATTGATCAGCGCTGCGCAGTTGGCGGCGGGTCGCCCACAGGCCGCTTTTGGGCTTGAGTTTGCGGTCATTGCGGCTGTCGTGTTGGGCGGAACCAGTTTGGCAGGTGGTAAGGGCAGCATCTGGGGAACGTTAATTGGAGTCGTCATGCTGCGCACGCTCGATAATGGTCTGGTTCAACTGAACGTGTCGTCCTTTTACCAGGATGTCGCGCGTGGACTGGTCCTGCTGATTACGGTCGGCATTGACCAACTTCGGCTGCGCTTTGAAAAATCACAGCAGCGAGGCACCTGACTATGCAGCTCGAAAACAGCGTACCACTGCTTCAGATGCAAGACATCGAAAAGAGCTTCTATGGCGTGACAGTGCTCGATCGCGTTTCGCTTGATCTGCAAACTGGGGAAGTGCTGGCACTGCTCGGCGAAAACGGTGCTGGAAAATCCACGTTGATCAAAATCCTGAATGGTGACTATCAAAAAGATGGCGGCGCCATCCTCATCGACGGCAAATCCGTTCAGATCAACCGCCCGCGCGATGCAGGGGCACTGGGCATTCACATGATTTACCAGGAACAGCACTACGCGCCGGAACTTTCAGTGGCGGAAAACTTGCTGCTGGGCAACCTGCCCACACGCGGAATCATGGTGGATTGGAATAAAGCCTACGCGATGGCCCGCCAACACCTCAATCTGCTGAAGGTTGAGCTTGACCCGAAGAAATTGATGATGAATCTGAGCGTTGTGGAACGGCAGATCGTCGAGGTGGTCAAAGCGATTTCTGGAAATGCGCGCATCATTGTCATGGACGAACCGACCGCCGCTTTCCCACCTAATGAAGTTGAGCTGCTTTTTGAAAGCATTCGCAGCCTGATTAAACAGAATATTTCGATTATCTACATTTCGCATCGCTTGGATGAGATTTTCCAGATCGCGAATCGGGCGACGGTGCTGCGCGATGGAAAATTGGTCGGAACGCACAAAATCAGCGCGGTGACGCAGCGCGATTTGGTTCAGATGATGGTGGGTCACGAAGTGGCTCACGGCCTATCCAAGGAATCCATGTCAGCCGTCCGATCCGATGTGCCGCCCGTGCTTAGCCTCCGAGGGTTAGGACGCGACGGATATTTTGAAAACATCGATCTTCAGGTGGCACCCGGTGAGATCGTTGGCATCTTTGGACTGCTTGGCGCGGGACACGACACGATCATCAACGCGATTTTTGGGGAACAGAAGCTAGACCGTGGCGAAATCCGGATCAATGGCAACCTGACCACCGTTTCCAGCCCATATGATGCGCGCAACAAGGGAATCGGGTTAGTGCCTGCCGATCGCAAGGTGCAGGGTTTGATTTTGGATATGAACGTGCGCGAAAATGTAACGCTTTCAAACTGGAACCCGCTCTCGCGTCTGGGCTTCTTCCAGAGTCAAACCGAAAAGCAACATGCTCAGCAGTGGATCGATCGCCTTGGAATTCGCATGGCCGGCGGAATGGCTACCAAATTGCGTTTTTTGAGCGGCGGCAATCAACAGAAAGTTGTGCTCGCGCGCTGGCTGGAGGCGAATGTAAAAGTGCTCCTCCTAAACGAGCCGACCTGGGGCGTCGATGTGGGCGCGCGTTCCGATATTTACGCGCAGCTCGAAGCGATGGCCGCGCAGGGGTTAGCAATTTTGATGGTTTCATCCGATTTGGACGAAGTGCTTTCGGTGAGCCATCGCATTTTGACCGTGTATCGGGGGCGACTGACCGGACAATTCAGCCGTGATGAGGCCACTCGCGAAAAATTACTGCACGCTGCCGCCGGAGGCTCTGAATGACCGGAAATACACAGCCGCAATCACAAACGCCACCGCAAACAGCCGCCACCCGCGCACCGCGCATTGGAATTGGCAACGGGATCGGGCTGCTGGTGCTGTATCTCATCATGGTCGTGGTCATCTCGCGCCTCTCGCCGTATTTTCTGGGACAACGGAACCTGATCAATCTGCCCGTTTCGGTTTCTGTCCTGGGGATGATCGCGATATTCAGCACCATGTTGATGATCGGTGGGGGACTGGATCTTTCCGTCGGTGCAACAACCGCACTGGTTGGCGTCGTGGTCGCTTCCGCTCAAACGCCTCTGGGCGTGTGGGGTGCGACGCTGGTAGGTCTGCTGCTCGGTTTGGGAATAGGGCTGCTCAATGGGCTTCTGGTGACGCGCGTCGGCATTAATCCGCTGATCACCACGCTCGGAATGCTGTCCACCATTCGGGGGCTGGCCTTTGTCTTTTCTGGCGGACTCAGTATTCCCATGTTGGATAAAGACTTTGGACAGCTTGGTCGGGGGAATATAGGCGGGGTGCCCATCATTGTGATCGTCGTTGCGATCATGTTTATCGGCGCGATAATCGTCATGCGTTATACCACTTACGGACGTGCAATGTATGCGATCGGTGGAAACAGCCGCGCCAGCCATCTGGCCGGGCTGCCTGTCAAGCGCTACCAGTTAATCGCCTACATGCTTTCCGGCTTGAGCGCCGCCATCGCGGGTGTTTTGCTGACTTCGCGCCTGGGCGTCGCCGCACCGCAAGCCTCCACCGGCCTTGAATTGAGCGTGGTGGCCGCGATCATTCTGGGCGGCACCAGTTTGAGCGGCGGCAAAGGGAACTTATTCGGCACGCTTCTTGGCATCATGATTTTGGGTACGCTGGACAATGCGATGACATTGCTCAGTGTGTCTGCCTATTACCAGCAAATCGGGCTGGGCGTTGTTTTGCTGCTCGCGGTCGGGTTGGATCAGCTGCGTGTAGGGAATCTGGGGCGCTTCTTGCGCTCAAAATATTGAGGTTTGGGTACGCCAGCTCACTGTGTTTTCAAAGCCTGGAAGTGAAGGTGGTGGGCATAACTGAGATCAATTTTCTCCGTGTTGATAGTCGAGCGTTCCGACTTTATGGATGGAAAAAACATGACAGATCAATCTCAATTGACGGCTGAAAATCAATACCAGCTCGATTTTAATTTTCAGCAGGTCCCATCGGCATTGGCAGTCGATATTTCTGCCGAAGCCGCCGCCGCCATGTTGAAAATTTCCACCGCACAGTTTATCGGATATACCGAAGCTGCCTATGCGGACTGCAAACGAGTCGCGCAAGAATTGCTTGCGCTCCCGACCACTGCCAGCGCTATCAAGAAATTGGCGACTCCGCGATCCGGCGCGGTGGGCACAATTCTAGCCGTTGGCGATTCAATTACGACGTATCGCTATGGCTACGCGGAAATCCTGCGCGCATTACTTGAACTGGAAGCGGTCGAACAACCGGTACTGTTTTTCAATCATGGGCGTTCTGGATACACCTCAACGCATGGACTGGAACAAGTCTATACCCAGTATATGGTCCAGAAGCCCGATTGGGTCTTTCTCAAGTATGGTGTGAACGATACCAAGCGCTTTGGCGGAGCGGCTGGAAAACTGCTTGTCTCCATACAAGAATATACAGCAAACATGGCTCGTATCGTGAGTGCTTTCAAATCGAGCGGCGCAAGGCTGATTCTTTTGACACCCACTCCCGTCGTCGAATCGATCGTAAACAACACGCCGGATTTTCAGGCAATGACAATGACCTGGGATAATCGTGACATCCAGGCCTGTGGAGAAGCGCTCAAGGCTATCGGCACGGCAGAAGGCGTTCCGGTTATCGACCTGATGTCGATCTTTACGCTCAACCCCGATCCGGCTTTGCTACTTCCTGATGGGCTGCATCCTGGCCCAAGCGGACACCGCATTATCATCGAAAAACTGCTAAAAACCATCGATTTCTATGTTTGATGCAATTATTGAAGAAAGGCAGCAGCAATCCAATGGCATCTAAAATGGCAAAAATTGGCATTTTCGGCATCGGGCTGGCGGCGTATTGGCCTCAATTTGACGGACTCAAGGAACGCCTGGAAAAATACCAACGCGATGTCGAGGCGCATATCGTCGAATTGGGCGGCGAAGTGGTATCTGCTGGGCTGGTGGATACCCCTCCGGGTGCTCAAGCGGCGGGTGATTTGTTTGCCCGCGAAAATGTCGATCTGATCATTTGCTATGTCGGCACCTATGCCACCTCGTCGCAGGTACTGCCTGCCGTTCAGCGCCGCAAAGCACCCGTTTTGATCTTGAATCTATCACCCACGCCCGCGATGGATTACGCCAATACAGGCACGGGTGAATGGCTCGCCAATGTTTCGGCCTGCCCTGTACCCGAAATCTCCAACGCCTTTGCCCGCAGCCGGATCGCGTTCCATGTGGTGACGGGGCTGCTCTATCCGGCGGAAGGCCGCGCCAATCGTTATTATGAGCGCGCCTGGACGCAAATCAACGAGTGGATTCAGGCTGCGAACGTTTTTCATCAACTGAACTACAGCCGGTTTGGCTTCCTGGGGCACACCTACCCCGGAATGCTCGATATGTATTCCGATTTCACGATGCACCATGCCCAACTCGGCACCCATATCGAAGTGTTGGAGATCGATGATTTGCAAGTGCGGACGGCTGCCGTGAGCAACGTCGAAATCGAAGAAAAGATCGCGGAAATTCACGACATCTTCGACATTGCCGAATCTGGCCGCGACAAAATTTCGATGCCTGTCACCGACGCCGCGATGCAGTGGTCGGCGCGGGTGGCGTGCGGACTCGACAAACTCGTGGCCGATTTCAACCTGAACGGCTTGACCTACTATTATCGCGGCTTGAATGGCAACGAGTCCGAGGAATTGGGCGCAGGGTTGATCGTCGGCAATTCGCTGCTCACGGCGCGCGGCATTCCGGCCGCCGGCGAGGGCGATCTAAAAACGAATATTGCGATGTTCATCATGGATCGACTCGATGCGGGCGGCTCCTATACAGAGTATTATGGGCTGGATTTCAACGAGGACTTCGTGTTGATGGGACACGATGGTCCCGGTCACATCAAAATCAGCGAAGGCCGTCCGGTGCTGCGCGGACTGGGGCTGTTTCACGGCAAACGCGGCTATGGCATCTCGGTCGAGTTCAAAGTGAAGTATGGTCCCGTCACGATTCTAGGCATGACACAGACCGCTGATGGGAGGCTGAAAATGCTGGTGGCTGAGGGTGAATCGATCCCTGGCGCGACGCTGCAAGTCGGAAACACCAACTCGCGGCTGCGGTTTTCGCTCGATCCGGCTGAGTTTATCGACACCTGGTCGTTGCAAGGCCCGACCCATCACTGCGCGCTGGGTGTTGGGCATCAGGCTGGAAAGCTCAAAAAGCTCGCCGCGATGCTCGATCTCGAACTGGTGGTAATTGCGTAGATATTAGATGCTGCACGAAAATCAGGAAGCTGGGGCCAAGTGCATGAAAAATCGCTGGGTTGAATCCAGGCAAATTATGACTTCCATTTATTGATCATAGTATTCATGATCTTCGTTGAGCCTACGCAAAACATGTCTCGGCGTAAAATCAGCGCACGCAGCGTGTTCGAAGTGGTGGGGCAGGCCATACAGTATCGGCGTCGATCGGAAGGTTGTGGTAGTAATCCGGAAAAACCTTGTCCAATCAAGATCGCCTGCGTTCTCGAACTATCCGCTCAATGTGCTTCGCGCTCAGGTGGAATTGCTTGGCAAGTTCTTCGGTCGATTGGCCCTTCAAATGCCGTTCGTAAATCTCCGCATCACGCAATGTTTTGTCTACTTTGGGAACTTTCTGCGGAATGAACGCATAGATGTGCTCCAAAACGGCCTCGATACAGTGGTTCAAATCGACCAGCGTAGCAGGGTACTCTGGTGGGTTTGTATCCCTTCAGCCACATAACAGCACCATTCTGGGCCGCGCGGATTTGCAAAAACTGTGCGGCCCATGGCTTTAGCATAAAGTACGTGATTTGGTGCGTTTCGAGATCAAACACAATCTCCGAAAAGAGCGTCTGCGCGAACGCTTGTTTATCCTCGTTGCTCGCAGACGGCCAGCGCGTACCCATGTCGGCCAGCATATTGGCTGTCACCTCAATCATTTGCCGCACTTGCCCTTCTTCACTCATTTCAGCCTGAAGACGCAGAATCTGACCCTCGTTGTCATTGATATGATGGCGAAAGGTTGCTTCGTCGATGCGAGCCATCAGAAATAGTTTTTCGGCATTCTGGATACGCTGCTTACACAGCCCAATCTCAGATAGCATTTCAGCTTTGCGTTCGTCCGTCAGATTCTGTTGGTTAAATTGTGAAAGTTGCTCAACCATCGCCGGAATCATGTCTGAACGAACGGAAAGCGCTGCAACTAGACGCGCAAACTCGCCTTCTAAAATATCGGCTTTCACGGAGCGGTTGCGCGAGTCGCATTTATGCACGCGTTCGGCATGACGGTACCGTGGCGAACGTGACCCTTCGTAGCCAATCAAGTACCCGCGCAGCGCTGGATCGTTTTTTTCTTCAGCCATTTTACTGCAATGCGAACAATGGGTGATGCGCGACAACGGGAATATCGAAGCATCGGCGCGCGCACCCGTGTCGGGCTTGCTCTGCACAGGTTCACGGAAGCGTTCGGCTCTTACTTGCCCCACCCGCCGACACAATTCCACGTCCATCAACGCACGATCTGGATTGAGGATAACGGTGTCCGGTGTTATCTTTCGAGCATTGCGTGCAGTGGCTTTTTTGCCAAGCACGGCTCCGCCGTATTCCGGCCAGTTAGCGACAATAGCCCGAATCCCTTCCCTATCGAATAGCGTGGGTTTATTCTTGACATCACGAAAACGATAGCCTTCATTATTGAGGATTTCAGCGATTCGCCGGATGCCATACTGTCCAAGCGCGAACAACCGCATGGCACGGTCGGCCGCACTGAAATAGCCGCGCCATATGGCACCCTCGATGGGCGGCTCAGTCTCCAGCCCATCGACTTCACTCCCATCAGGCAATAGCCAGGCACCTCTTGAACTGCGCTCCAGGTAGCTGGTCTTGCCCTCATGCTTTGGGCGAACGGTGCCAAAGGGAACTCTGCCTACCACAATCAGGGCAATTGCGTCTAAAATGAATAGGGTAAAGGAGCCCTCTGGTGGTAGAGTAGTGGCCTATTTGGAGGAAGCCATGAACA
>JBBRMW010000220.1:0-10230 GCA_038230635.1 Aggregatilineales bacterium
ATCGTCAATGATGAGCACCCCGTCCATTTGCTCGATCTGTCGCACATACGGCTTCACAATCGCCCATAAATCGGCTCGCCCCAACGCTGTTTTACCCAACATCCGCTGGATTTGGTCGTGGCTCACTGCTCCCGCTGACAACCCGGCCAAACCTGTACCGGTGGTTGGTCCGAAGCTACTGATCAGGTATTCGCTGTAGACGTCGAGCAGTTCTTTGTTTTTCATTCCCCCATTTTATACCCTCCTGCGTAAGGTGAGTTAGCAATAGATTTTCGTGGATATAGCGTGGACTCATTTTCGCCGATTCGCCCTGTCGCTCTTAATGCACACTTTGCATCTCTTATTTTCGTTTGACTGTCCCTTTGACTCAGTAATTCATGCGCATTCCACCGCGACTGTGGTAAACTCTCGCTTCGAGACTCTTTAACGGGGTTATCTGCAAAAATGCCGATGAACATGTCTACGCGGAGGTTTGATGATCGCCAAACAGCCTGTTCTTATTATCGATGACGATGAGGCCATTCAAGAGTTCGTCAAAATGGCGTTGAAAAATGAGGGTTACGCGGTCGCCACTGCCTCTGATGGGGCGATTGCGCTCGATACCCTCCAGACTATCGAGCCGTTTTTGATTCTCCTCGATATGTTTATGCCCAATATGGACGGCCCCACCTTTATCGAGGCTTTTCGTCGGATGCCGCTGCCGCCCGTGCCAATCATCATGCTGACCGCCGCCAACCTGCACTCGGATTTGCCGCCGGGGCTGGCCGTCGATGGCATCCTCGAAAAACCCTTCAACCTCGATGACCTGTTAGCGCTCGTCGAAAATTTTGCCCCGCAGTGATTGGCGCTTTTTTTGGCCTTCTGCGACAATGGTTCAAAGTGGAAGACTAACAGAGAATGGACCTATGACGACTGATACGAAATTGGTGCTAGTGGTGGACGACGACCTCGCTATCCAGTCATTTTTGAAGGTTGCTTTGATGGATGAAGGCTATCAGGTGATGCTGGCGGGCAATGGCGCGGTGGCGCTCGATCTGATCGCCAAGACGCCGCCCAACGTCGTGATTTTGGATATGAAGATGCCCGTCATGGATGGCTGGGCCTTTCTCAAGGTGTACTGTGCCAGCAAACTCCCGACCGCCCCCGTGATTTCGATTTCGGCCAATGTGGGCGAACTCGGCACAGTCGAATGTGCCAGCCATTTCCTGTCCAAGCCATTCAATTTGGATAGCCTGATCACCTTGGTGGAACAATATACCAGCCAAAACTGAGCGATCCGCGTTCTGCGCGCCTCAGTTGCAAATGCTCCCCATCGTTGCGATAATCGATTTCTAATTTGTTATCTCGCTACGGGCAAGGACATCGAACTTGAACCCTTCCAACCCAACGGCTGATTCCGAGCCGACAATATCCGCACTGAGCCGTGAGGCAGATCAGATGCGCGAGCAGAACGCTTTTTTGCGCACTGCCCTGCATGATATGCGCAATTCGCTCACGCTGATCATCGGCTATGTGCAATATTTGAAAAAGAATTATGCGGGCGTTTTGGATGAGTTGGCGCTCGGGTTTCTGGACGATGCCGATGACAGCGGCCTCAAACTGACCCGCATCACCAACGCCGTCAGCCAAGTTCTGTATATTCAGGATCACGGGCTGAACAGGGTACCGCTCGATATGGGGCAGATTGTCGGCACGGTTTGCAAACGCCTCGATCCGATCATCGTTGAGCGCGGCGCTCAGCTTGAGATTCCGACCGAGTGGCCGCACGTATTAGGCGAGGCGCGTTTTATCGAGACGGTCTGGTTCAATTTATTCTCGAACGCCCTCATCTATGGCGGTCAGTCACCACATATCACGCTCAGTACCACGCCGCTCGCTCACACCGATCCAAAGTTGATCCGCTTTTCGATGCGTGATCAAGGACCCGGTTTATCGGCTGAGGGGCGCACGCTGATGTTCACGCCGTTTCCGCGCCTTTCCCCCGAACGCTCGGAAGCGCTTGGGCTGGGTTTGTACGTCGCGCGTAAGATCGTCGAAAGCGCGGGTGGCAGCGTCGGCGTCGAAACCGAGCCAGGGCACGGCGCAACGTTCAGTTTTTCGCTGCCCGCCGCCGATTAAGAAACCCCAAAACCTCACCCCCGACCCCTCTCCGTCGTAACCTATTTCTACAACCGAAATGATGCCGCTATAGCCGCAGTGGGTATGGGCTGGCTTCCCCCTCTCCGTCCTCACGGAGAGGGGGACTGAGGGGGTGAGGTCAATCTGTGGCGAGGGGGTGTCAAGCCGCTGAAAACGATCGGCGCGTCAAGCAGGACGCGGTCCGAGCGCCCCTCTCCGTCCTCACGGAGAGGGGTGGGGGGTGAGGTTCTTCAACTTCAAAACGGATGCACCACGATAAAATCGAAAAACACGTTCAAAAGCCAGTGCGCCGCCGTAACGGGCCAGATCGACCGCACCGCGTAGGCGATCGCACCTGCCGCCAGACCCCAAACCGGCGTGCCCCACACCTCTGGCAAAGGATTGCCCAGGTGCCACGCCGTGTAGGACAACATCTGGATCAGCAACGCATAACGCGCAAAAAACAAGGGCCCGCGTGCGCCGACACCCGCATCTTTGACGTCACTGTCGCGGATGCCACCCAGCCCAAACAGCAAAAAGCCCCGGAAGATAAACTCGATGATCAGGAAGAACGGCAAGTACGTCAGTTCGTACAAAATGAACGACCCGATGTTGGCGAACGGCCCGTGAAAAAACGGATAGAACGCGCGCATCGTGGCGTCCTGCGTGCCAAAATAGAAAAGCGGAATCCCGATCACCATCAGGAACACGAAGCTGATCAGCGCCAAGCGGCGGCGATTCGGTGGCGGCAGGCCGAGTCCGTAATCTGAAATGGGCTGCTTGAAAACGCGCGTGATCAAAATGATCGGGATGATCACCAGCAGAAAAACGCCGATCGCCCACGAGATCAGCTCATTGTCCCAGGGGATACCGGGGATCAGCACCGGGCGTGTGCCGACTTCGACGCCCGGCCCACGCCACGCCGGCCAAATCAGCCGCAGCACTTCTATCCGGCCATGTGTGCCCCACAGCAGCAGCAGCACGAACGTCGAGCCGATGATTTGCCCAGGCTTTTCGGTAAAAAAGCGCCGCACCGAAAAATAGATGATACGCAGGATCGTCTGGACGGTTGGGTTTTCGAGTTCGTTTTCGTTCAATTCGGGCGCGAACTCATCGCCAGCCATCGGAAGCGGCGGGTCTTGGGTCGTATCGGTCATGACAGTTTGCTCTCCGTTTCAGCGATAACGCAGCTTGCGGCGATAAAAAGCATCTACCGCGAGATTCAGGACGATCGGGTAGACGCCTGCGGGCAGACCCAGCAGCAGCGCGGGCAGCCACGGCCCGGGAATCCGTCCGAATGTTGCCGGATTCCATGCCCACCAGTGCAGCACCAATTGGTTGAGCAGTTCCATGCCGCTGCCCAGCGCTGCCCCTGCCACGAACTGCCAGACCGGCGAACGCCCACGCGTCAGCAGCGCCACCCCGCCCATCAGGCCGCCGAACGCGCCCAGCATTGCCGCCAGTGTGAACCACCAATAGGCGACGGACATCCCCAGCGCATTGGCGAAAGCGGTCAGATCGACGCCGCCCAGGGTCAGATCGACCAGCGCCTCGACCATGCCCGCCACGAGCGCCAGCCCGAAAGTCATGGCGGCGCGCTCGCGGAGCGGCTCCGCGGCGACTTCGCGGCGCGGTTCACCCTCTTTATCCAGCCAATAGGCGATCGTCTTTGCCATACCCTCGCGCAGCGAAAAAGCCGCTTCCCAGCCGAAATCGCGCTTGGCCTTCGACGGATCGGCGATCCAATAATGCTGCGAGAGTTCGCGCACCTTATCAGTCGTTGTCGCTGGACGGTGGCGCGTCAGATAGTAACTCAGGTCGGCCAACGGTGCGGCCAATCGCAAGAAAAACATCGGAAACGGAACGACGGGCACATTCGGCTTCCCTAAAATCGCCGCCCCGATTTTGACCACATCGGTCGAGGTGAGAATCTCCTTGTGGTTGAGGAAATACGCCTGATTGAGCGTCGCCCCGCTTTCCGCCGCATCGACGAAGCCGCGTACCAAGTCGGCGACATAAACCATCACCAGCTTTTTGTTATCCAGCCCCGGTCGCGGCAGGATGATCCCGGCGCGGATCACCGGGAAGGTTTGCGTGATGTCTTTTTCTTCCTCGCCATACACCGCCGACGGGCGCACGATCGTTACAGGCAGCCGATCGGCGAACGTGTGGACGGCTTCTTCGGCGCGCTTTTTCGAGGTGCCATACCAGGAGATCGGCTTCAGTGCCATCGTCTCATCGAAGGGCGTATCGGTCGGGTTCGGCCCCGCCGCGGCTTCGCTCGATACGTACAAAAAGCGCTTGAGCGTGCCTTTCGCGTATTTTTCGGCGGCTTCGAGCATGTTGATTGTGCCCTGGACGTTCGTGGTATAGAACGCCTCGGCGGTGATCACCAGCAAATTCGCCGCCACATGAAACACGTACTCGACATCTTGCATGGGCGCGACCAGCGTTTCCGGCTGGCGGATGTCGCCGATGTGGATGCTGACGGGCAGCCCGCGCAGCAGTGTCAGATCGCTGGTGACACGCACGAGACAGTTGACCTCGTAGCCGCGTCGCAGCAGTTCCCGAACCAAGTGATGGCCGATGAATCCGTTCGCGCCCGTGACCAGTGCTCGTGGCATCGCGCTGTCCTTCCGATATGCAGCCCCGTCCCCCCAAATAAACGGAAGCGGGCGATCGAATATCACACTAAAATTTTGCGGCGGTGGTGAAAGTATAACCATGTCGCAGAACGATTCTGTGACGCCATGCCAAAGCATACCCAATCGCAGAATTGGCGCAAATCAGGCAGAAACCTCGGATGCATTCAACGTTGGGGGCAAATCATAGAACCCCTCTATCCCCCCACCCCTTTCCCCCACGCAAGCGGGGGGAAAGGGGAGTCATACCGGACCGACATAGCCACGTCCGTCAGACGGCGGGTGCTATTGAGCGCCGCGCAGAGGCGTCTGCTCCCTTTCCCCCCGCCTGCGTGGGGGAAAGGGCCGGGGATAGAGGGGTCTGTCCAGTCCGAAGCCCGCCCCATCCCTGAATGCACCTGGAGACCTCTAACCTCCTCAGGGTGTAAGGAGAAGCGAGTGCAGGGATCATTTACGGGAGGGGAATGGGTGGTCGCGCCAAAATCAAAAAAGCGCTACCCATCTGGCGCGCCACGCGCTCGATAGCGTGCCAGCCGATCGCTCACAGCACTGTTCACGATGTTGGCGATCAGGCTCAGCGTGAGCAGCGCGATCGGCGCCACCAGCGCGGCGCTCACCGCGATCAGGATCGCCAGCACGACCAGCAGCATCAAACTGAACAGTGGATTCGCCAGCAGCATTAGCGCCGCATTGCGCACTCCACCCCACAGTGATGGCGACTCCATCGCCTCGATCAGCGGCCACAAATACATTTGGACGGCCAGCCACACCGCGATCGTCACGATCCACACGCCGCGCAGCACCAGATTGGAAAGCGTCGGCGCGGTATACGTACTCAGATTGACCGTGACCATCACGCCGATCACGATATTGGCGAAGCCCATGATCAGCCCGCGCCGCCAATGTTTTCGCACGCCCACCCAGAAATATTCGGGATAGACTGTCGGCTCGTTTAGGTCGCAGTACGCCATATACGACAGCGCCGCGAAGCCGATAGGCGCGGTAATTACGGGGATACACAGAAAAATACAAAAAATATTGCCGACGATATAGACCCAGGCGCGGCGCTCGAACTTCATGATCCCGCGCCAAGATACGATCAGCGCGCGAAGCATTGAGGGTTGTCAAACCCAGGTGATTGCCGCGAAAATTTCCAATCGTGGACGGACGCGGCAAGCCGCGTCCCTACAAAATTCGCCGTTTCTGTAGGGACGAGGCCTGCCTCGTCCGTCCAATGTGCCTCGTCCGTCCACCAATGTGCTGAGTTTCGATGTAGCTGCCCGACGCACAAGCCGATCAGCCTTTGACGCCCGTGTACGTCGCGCTTTCCATGAAAAAGCGCTGGAACGCGAAGAAGATGATCGCCATCGGCAGCGTCGTGATCAGCGCCCCGGCCAGCAGCAAATCCCAGGGCAGCGTTTGCCCGGTGCCTGTGCCCTTCAAGTTGGCGAGTCCGAGCGGCAGCGTGAACAAGCTCTGATTGTTGTTGATCACGATCAACGGCCCGGTGAAGTCGTTCCACGCGCCTTGGAAAGCAAAAATCGCCAGGGCGGTTATCGCTGGCCCCGCCATGGGCAGGATCACTGTGAAGAACATGCGGAAGCGTCCTGCACCGTCGATGAAGGCCGCCTCCTCAATATCGATCGGGATGCTCGCAAAGAACTGTTTCATCAGGAAAATCCCGAAGGCATCGGCCAACACCGGGATGATCAGGCCGCTGTATTGATCGACCATGCCAAGTTGCACGTAGACCAGATAGCGTGGGATCAGCAGCACGATGCCGGGCACCATCATCGTTCCCAGCACGCCCGCGAACAACAGATTGCGACCGGGAAATTTGATGCGCGCCAGGGCATACCCGGCCATGCTGTCAAAAACGACGTGGCCGAGCGTGACGGAAATCGCCACGATGCCGCTGTTAAAAATCCAGCGGGCAAAATCGCCGCTCAGAATCTTTTGGTAGCCCGCAAAGCTGAAACCCTGGGTGGGCGTCAACAGCATCGGGTTGGCGGTAATATCGGGCAGTGTTTTGACCGAGTTGGCGATCGAAAAAATGAACGGCATTACCATTGCCAGCGCGCCCACAATGAGCACCCCGTAAGCTAAAATCGCTGTGATTGTGACCCGCATACGCCGCGCCGTTTCCGGATTCATACCGGCTGTCGTCCCCGAAACATGGGTGGTAGTCATAATATATTTCTCCGTTATCGGTTGGCGCGACCCATGATCCGGCGTTGGGCGAGCGTGAAAAGGATGATGATCACGAACAGGGCAAAAGCGGTAGCGGCTCCAAGTCCAGCTTGCGCATCTTTGAAGGCGTTGCGATAGGCGATCCAGGCGACGGTGTTGGTTGTCCCCGCTGGCCCGCCGCCGGAAATCACGTAGATTTGGTCGAAAACCTGGAACGAACCAATGATCCCGATCGTAATGACGAAAAATGTGGTCGGGCTGAGCAGCGGCAGCGTGATGTTGCGAAACTGCTGCCAGCGCGTCGCCCCATCGACCGAAGCGGCCTCATAGAGCTGACCCGGAATATCTTGCAAGGCGGCCAGGAAGATCAGCATCAGCGTGCCAGCCGTCGTCCAGGTGGCGAGCAACATGATCGAGAACATCGTCACACTGGGGCCGCTGATCCAGTTCCACAAAGTCTGGCCGAGCACCTTGGTATGGGTGATCGATGCGGGCACCGTGTTGATATTGATCCCGAATAGGCCGAGGAAATTGTGGAAAAGCCCATGCAAATCGTTCGTCCAGGTGACGTTCATGTTAAACGTCGCGTTGATGATGCCGTTGCGATTGAACAACCACAAGAATATCACGGCGACGGCCACCGATGAGGTGATCGAGGGGAAATAAAAGGCGGTGCGGAACAAGCCCTTGAGCTTCAAAAATTTTTGGTTGACGATCATCGCCAGGAATAACGAGAGCAGCGTTTGCATGGGCACGACGCCCAGCGCGTAATAAGCCGTATTTTTGAGCGCCTCAAAAAAGCCGTTGCGATAGGTGCCGTCATTCGTCAGCAGATCCGCATAATTATTCAGTCCCACCCACTGCGCTTTGTCAAGGGTTTGCTGTCCGGTCCAGTTGGTAAAGCTGATCAAAAATGCTGCAATCATCGGGATCAACACGAATATACCGAGGATGAGCAGCGCGGGAGTCACAAAACCAAAGCCAGCCAGCCATTCTTGCGTCGTCTTGCCCGCCAAAAAAGAGCGACGCGCCGGGATCGCTTTTGTTGTGCTCAGCGTTTCTATCGCCATAAACCACCTTCCCTAACTTTTATCGCGGGAGAAGCGCGTCCGCGTCGCGTGTGTAAATTGTCTGTTTGTACCCGGTGCTCAGGCCGCCGGGCTGAAAACAAGTTTTTGAGAGTTTGGTGTTTGGCAAATCTATTGCTGAATGACCCAAACGTTCGGATATATCAGCCTCTCCAAAATTTGGTTTTAGCCCGGTGGCTTGAGCACCGGGCGTTCTACGTTCGATTCCTCCCCGAAACAACAGGGAGGAGAGCGGTTCGTGATTAAGGTGTGGCGGCCATCGTCGCCGACATGGTAGCGGCCATCGCGGGATGGGCGGCATTGTACTTGGCGAGCACGTCGTTGCCCGTCTTTTCGATCTGCGCCAACGCATCGGCGACGGTCGAAGAACCAGCCTCAACCAAGTCAAGCTGCTTGTTGATCTCGTCGGTCACTGCGCCGAAGCCCGGCACGAAGACGTTGCCGTGCGCGAACGCCGTGCTGTCGAGATAGGTCTTAAAGTTCGGGTACTTGGTCAGCCAGCCAGCGGCCAGGCTCTGGCGGGCGGGCATCACGCCCAGCGCGTCGGTGAACGACTTCATCGAGTCGGCGTTGACCAGGAAGTTGACGAACTTGGTGGCGGCGTCGATGTTCTTACCAGCGGCGGCGACGCCGTAGCAGACGGTGAAGACCATGCTCGCTTGGCCCTTCGGACCGGCGGGCAGTGGTACGGATATATACTTCAGGTTCGGGGCGTTCTTGGCGGCGTCACCAATGAGCCAATTGCCCTCACCGCTCATAGCGGCTTTGCCCTTTTCAAAGGCTTCACCCGGCCAGCCCGCGCCCACATCGGCGGACTTCTTGGCGTAGCCGTTGATGAACAGATCGGTCCAGAACTTGAAGGCGGCGGCACCTTCGGGGCTGTTGATAGTCATCTTGGAGAAGCTATCATCAGTGATCGAGCCACCCGCCTGATACAACCATGCCGCCCAACGATCCCAGGCGCTGTTCTCGACGAAGCCGGCCACATCCTTGGTGGTCATGGCTTTGGCATCGGCAGCCAGCTCGTCCCAGGTGGTCGGCGGCGCTTTGATGCCCGCGGCGGCCATCATATCGGTGTTGATTTGCAGTGCCAGCGTCGAGAAGTCCTTCGGCGGGCAGTAGAACTGGCCGTTGGTCGTGAACACCTTGACCAACGACGGAATGAAGTCGCTCAGGTTATCGATCTTGTTGCCGATGGGGGCGAGCGCGCCGCTTTGGACTAAATTGAGGAAATCGCCCGAGCCGACGTAAAACACATCGGGTGGCGCACCAGCGGCCAGCGCCTTGTTGAGCGAGGTCGTCAGGTCGGATTGGGGCAAAAAGCTGGCTTCGATGCCGGGGTTGGCGGCATTGAACTTGGCGACGATCGCGTTGAGCGCATCGGTTTCAGTCTGACCGGACGAACCGCCCCACATGACCAACTTGACATTATCGCGGGCACGCGCGGTGCCGAACGTCGCGGCAACCATAAAAACGGCGGTTAACAGGGCAAGCATACGGAATGTTTTCTTCACGAGCAATTTCCTTTACAAACACAGAAACTTCCAAAAATGGATGCGTGGTTTGGCGTTTCGGTTCGGTTTTTGCGAATGGCTTGACCTCCTGCTTGATTAAATCCTGACGGATATGCACAAAAAAGCCTGTCGCTGCCCAACGAGGCCATCAACAGGCGAATTCGGAAACGTCTAAGGCTGCATTCAGCACGCACCAACACCCGCGTGCCAGACCCTTCTTTTTGGCTGCAAAAGAGACCAGTCGCATAAACCTGCCTCCAAAACGCGCCGAAAAACGATATTCTCAGACTTAAACGTTTAATATGATCAAGTCTATACAAGTCGGTTTGGTTTGTCAAGAAATTGCTCAGGTGGGGTGCATTCAAGGTTGGGGGCGGGATTTGGGAATGGACAGACCCCTGTACCTGCGCCCCTGCCCTTGCCTTGCCAATAGGCGAAAGAACCCCTCTATCCCCAGCCCTTTCCCCCACGCAGGCGGTGGGAAAGGGAGCAGACGCTTCTGCAAGCGTCCACAATCAGCAGGGCCGCGATACGGGTGAGGACACGCAGCCGGGGCAAAGGGAGCACCCGCTGGCTGAAGGACGTGGCTAGCTCGGTCAGCGGTCGGGTGTGACTCCCCTTTCCCCCCGCTTGCGTGGGGGAAAGGGTGGGGGATAGAGGGGTTCTATGATCTGCCCC
>JBBRMW010000221.1:0-10227 GCA_038230635.1 Aggregatilineales bacterium
GCGATGCTGGACAACCGCCACCAAACATGGCGGCAGCAAAACGGGTACCCGTAGTGTATCCGCCCGCCCAGTTAGTGGCGCAAGCCATTTAACGGGCGTAGGTTAAGACTCAACCCGTGGTGGTTAAAACACCATACTTTGGGTAACTATAGCGGATTTGTTCGAGTGCGCGTTATCATTCGGCGCACGCCGATCAGGGTCTGGCGATACGCGAATTGAACGAAGTAGCTTCGGGCGGGTAAGTTTAGATCGAATGGTGCGCCGAAGGCACAAATGGTGCAATCGGATCATTATCGATGCAAAAGCCAACTTTCCTAATCGATACCAGTCCACTGCTCACGCTAGCGACCCCAATTATCGACAAGTAACCAGCTATCGAACACATTCTGCCATATATTCAGATCGGTGTGGTTGAAACGGTAGCCAACGAAGCAACCATCAAACCCAACTACTGCGATGCGGCGGTCATCAAAGCACTGCTGACTACGGGCGACATCGTAAGTTACCCAGTGCCAACTATACCTGTCGATCATCTAATCAACGCCTACAACTTGGGTACAAGTAAGGGGCAGGGTGAACGTGATACAATAAGATTGACGCTGGCGATTGGCGCAAGGCCAGTAATCGATGATCAAGGTGCTTTCTTTGTGGCAGCACGCTTTGAACTTCTGCCAGTTATGCTGCTAGACCTTATCGTCGAACTCACCCGTTCTGTTAAGTTACCCAAATCGCTCACGCAGACATTGGTGGCAGGTGTCAGCCAAACAGGACGGTACAGCTCGGCTTCAATCCAGCACACCGTCTACAAGCTCAATGTGGAAGTAGATCATGATTCAGATAAGAATTGACGAAAACGATCCGATGGGGCAGTTCATCAAGCATCGAGCAGAAGAGATTGGGGTGTCCCCAGAAGAAGTCGCCGTCGCATTTGCCCATACAACCTTTGAAAATACTGTGCGCGATCTGCATAAGCGCTTTATGACAGGCGAATTCACACAAGGTGTCTTTGCAGATATGCTCGGCATCGAACGTATCGACCTGATCCATTTGTTGGATGATATTGGCTTGCAGGCCACCAATGTTTAATCACACAGAAACAGACCACCAGAGCGAACCCGCCAAAGCCGTATATACAGAACACAAAACGTGAACTTTGATGTTTTTACCATCAGTGCCGTTGTCGATGAGCTGAACGATACGCTGCTCGGTGGCAAAGTGCAAGATAGCCTCGAAATTGGCGGCGACGCGATCGGGCTGGAAGTCTACAGCAGTCAGGCGCGGCGCTATCTGCTGCTCAGCGCTGATCCGATGTCCGCGCGCATCCAAATCCTCGATGAGAAGCTGCGACGCGGCATCGAAACGTCCACGCCGCTCGGACTGATGATCCGCCGCAATCTCGAATCGGCACGCATTGACTCGATCCGTCAACCGCCCTACGAGCGCGTCGTGGAGATCGGCTTCAAGGGCGCGGAAGGCGCATTCACGCTGATCTGCGAGCCAATGGAACGTCGCAGCAATGTGTTGCTCGTGCGCGATGGCGTGATCATGGACTGCATCCGGCGCGTCGGGCCGCATGATAATCGCGTGCGGCTGAGTCTGCCCGGCCATACCTACGTTCCGCCGCCGCCGCAGATCAATAAACGCGATCCGGCAACGCTGACCGGTGCGTTCTTGGCCGAAGCGCTCGCTGCCGATGCGGGACGGGCTGGCTATCGCGCGCTGACCGATACACTGCTCGGCTTTAGTCCAATGCTCGCCAAAGAGTGCGTGTATCGCGCGGCGGGTCGCGCCGATGCGAAGGCGAACGCCATCAATGCGGGCGATCTGTTCGAGGTGGCGCAAGAGATGTTAGCGGCGCTGTTGGCGCATCGCTGGGAACCCGGCAATACCCACGATCGAGAGGGTGCAGTCACGGGCTTTTCGGTCTACGAAGTGACGTTCATGGAAGGTTGGCGGCGCGTCGAGTCGGTGAACGCCGCGCTGTCGGCGTACTATGGCGCGCCGATCGGGATCGAGGCTTACGACGCGGCCAAAGTCCCGGTATTCGATATTTTGGACGAGGCGTATAACAAGCAGCAGCGCAAACTCGAAGCCCTGCGCCGTTCCGAAAGCGACGAATCCGAGCGGGAACGGCTGCGCATGAGCGGTGAATTACTGCTGGCGTATCAGTATCAGATCACGGCGGGACAAACCACGTTCAGCGCACAGTACGATTATGGCGCGCCGCCGCTGGAGATCAAGCTGGATACGATGCTCACGCCGCTCGAAAATGCGAAGCGGTACTTTGCCGAATATGATCACGCCAAGCGCGCGATGGCCGAAGTGCCCGCGTTGATCACATCTGCGCAGCTTGAAGTCGATTACCTCGATCAACTGCGCAGCGATCTGACGTTGGCCGCCAATTGGCCGGAGATCGGTGAAGTGCAGGATGCGTTGCAGGCGGGCGGTTTCTGGCACGGGCCAAAAGTGAGTCATCCGAAAGGTCAGCGGAGCGCCGCACTGCGGATCGTGACGCCCGACGGAATCGTGATCTGGGTGGGACGCAACGCGCGCCAGAACGAAGATGTGACGTTCGGGAAGGGAAAGCCAGAAGATATATGGCTGCACGCACGCGGCGTCCCCGGCGCACATGTGATCATCAAAACGAATGGGCGCGCGCCAGCACCCGCCGTGTTGCAGCGTGCGGCGGAATTGGCCGCCTATTACAGCAAATCACGTTCCGAAGGGCGCGCCCTGGTCGATGTGACCGAGCGGCGTTACGTGCGCAAGATCAAAGGTGGCAAGCCGGGCATGGTCACCATTCGCAACGAATCGACGTTAGAGGCGACTCCGCGCGGGGAGTAGCCCTCACCCCCAACCCCTCTCCCGCAGGGCGAGGGGAGTCCAAGAACCTCACTCCCCAGCCCGTCTCTGCACATAGCGAAGAGCAGGGCTTTTGCAAAGTCAGGGAGAAGTGTTGAGATCACCATTCACCCCACCCCCTAGCCCCCTCCCCACTGGCGTGGAGAGGGGGAATCAACCGTCTCCGAACGCCCCTCTCTATGAAATGGGGAGGGGTTGGGGTGGGGTAAACGACTTTGCAACAGCCCTGTAGCGAAGAGGAGTTTCAGGCGATTGTGTAATGTTATCGGCTATAATGGAGGCTTGACTCCCCTCTACCTGCGGGAGAGGGGCTGGGGGTGAGGGCTTTTCAGGAAGGGCGGCAGAGACCATGCAACCGGGACGGCGAATCCAACAATATGTGCTGATCGAGCAGATCGGGCAGGGCGGGCAGGCGGCGGTATGGTCAGCCGAAGATGAGCAGCTTCGCCGCACCGTCGCCATCAAAACGATCAACCTCAAAGCCGCGCCGGAACTGATGGGCACGCCCGAAGATCAGGCGCGGCGTTTCGCCAACGAGGCGCGAACCATCGCCGATCTGGAGCATCCGTATATTTTGCCAATTTACACCTTCGGGCAGGATGACGACTGGCTGTATATCGTGATGCGCTATATGCCCGGCGGCACCCTGCGCAAGCTGATCCAGCGCGAGCCGATTGATGTGGCGCGCGCGATCGAACTGGCTGCGCCGCTGGCCGATGCACTCGATCTGGCGCACGTGCGAAAAGTTGTCCACCGCGACATCAAGAGCGTCAACATTTTGCTTGATGCGCAGAATCGCCCGTATCTCGCCGATTTTGGCCTGTCGGTGACGGCGGGTGATGCCAGCGCGCAATCGGGTTCGGGCACGCTGGCGTATATGTCGCCGGAGGTGATTCGCGGCAAACCCGGCGACGATCGCAGCGATTTGTATTCGTTCGGGATCATGTTGGTGGAGATGCTCACGGGTGATACACCGACGGCGGGCGGCCAACATTGGAACTTGAGTCAAGCAACCGGTGACGAGCCGCTGCCGCTGCCCGACTCGCTTGCGTTAGGTGTCGGCGATGTGCTGCGCCGCGCCACCGCGCTCGATCCAGCGGATCGCTATGCGAGCGCAAGTGCCATCGTCGAGGCGCTCAAGGCAACCATTGAACCAGAGCGCTCGTTGGATATGCTCACGCTTGACGATGACGGTTTTTTACAACTGCTGCCGACCACCGATCCAGCGCAGTTGGCGCTCAATAAGGCCAACGATCTGTTCATGACGGCGCTCGAAGCATGGGCCGACGGCGCGGGACGTTTCCGATTGTATGCGGATGATTTCAAGTATATCGACTCGTTTTACAGTGCAGGGGAAAGCTGGGATTTGACGCTGGACGACGCAGGTAAACGGATGATGCTGCGCGCGGCGATCGAGCATGGTTACAAATTGGAGGCGTGGTCGAAGCAGGTGAGCGCGGTGGCTGAACAGCGCGCGGTAGCACTCCAAGCCTTGACCAGCGAACTGCCGCACGCACGTTTGCGCGCGATCGAACGCCTGACCGCGATCGACGACTCGACTCCGCCCGCGATCCCGGTGCGCGTCGCCAGCATCATCGCCAAAGACCCGGATGCGGAAGTGCGGCGGGCAGGCGTGGCACTGCTGGATGCGCGCGCCAAATCGGTCACGGCTTGGCAGCCCGTCGTCTTTGATACGTTTATCGATGGCACGCTGGCCGAACTGGCCGCACACGATGCCGATCGCGGGGTGGCGGAAGCGGCGGCGCGCACGATCGGGCGGCGACGATCGCACTATGCGGTCGATCAGTTGGGAGGGTGGGCGGCAGGCGGCGGACCGGGCGCGCTGCGGGCACTGATCAATATCCGTGACGAAGTTCCGGCGCTGCCCACGAGCGTTCCCGCATCGATCCGACAGTGGGTATTCCTGGCACTGTCGCGGCGGCAGTTTTTCACGCGCGAACTGCTCACCCGCTATGTGAGTGCCGCGATCGCCGCCGCCATCGGGATCGGCGTGTTCGTGTTCTGGCGCTACCGTGAGACCGCATCATCCGCTTCGATCCTCGTCGATAATTTGCCGCTGACCAACGGCGTCGAGTTCGGGTTGGGTAATGCGCCGATCGTCGCGTTGATGCTCGTGCTGGCGATCGAACCCGCGGCACTGCTACGGGCGTGGTCACGCGGCAGCCGGATCGCGCTGTCGATCGTGCTGGGCGGCCTGCTGGCGACGATTTTCTTTTTGATTTATCGCGTCACATTTTATAATAACGGCGAGACGCCCGATTGGTTTTGGATCGTCGGACCGTCGTTTTTGTTCACGGTTGGTTTTGCGATCAGCAGCGGCCTGACGCGCTCCCCGTTGATCCGTGCGCTGAGCGGCGGCGCAGGCATCGTGGCGGGTCTATATGTCAGTTGGGCGGCCTATCTCGCGGAAATCACGCTTGATCCCTTGTTGACGCTCGACGAATCGAGCATCGCACATTCGATTGGTTTTTGTCTGTGGCTGGCCGTCACGCTCGGCTTCATCACCTTTTTACCGGAATGGATTGGCCTCATCCGATCCCGTACTCAGAGGACCGCACTGTGAAGCGAATTTTCACGCGAACACCCGTAATCGCCATGCTCACGGTGCTGTGTGCAGCCCTGATGGCCGTACACGCCCAAACATTGGATTGTTCCGACACGGTTAAAGCCGCGCTCAGCGTAACCGGAACGCGCTGTGCAGACATGAAACACAATACCGCATGTTTCGGCAACGGGCCGATCACGATCAAACAAAAAGCGGGCACGGCGACGGTCGCGTTCTATGCGCCGGGTGATACCATCGCCGTTGATGCGATCGATTCACTGGAAATGGGTACGCTGGATGCGGCGAGGGGCACGAAACAATGGGGCGTCGCGTATCTGCGTATACAGGCCAATTTGCCCAATACGGCGGCGGGGCAATATGTGACGATGGTCGTGTTTGGCGGCGTAAAGATCAGCGATGCCTCGAAAGCAGCCTCGACGGGCGGCGCGGCTTACCAACCGATGCAGGCGGTTTATCTGCAAACAGGTGTGGGCAGCCCGATGTGTCATAACGCGCCTACCAGCGGATTGCTCATCCAAACGCCGAAAGGTCTGCAAAAGGTCAATCTGGAAGTCAACCATATCAAACTGAGCGTTGGATCAACCGTATTTATCACATTTGCGCCGAGTAAGACAAACAAAGGAACCGCGACGCTCACGGCAACGCCTGACAAGAACAATACGCGTGGCACTGACATCATGCGCATCCAGACGATCGAGGGCGATGTCAAGGTCATCTCTGGCGGCATCACCCAAGAGATCAAAGGCGGCCAGGAGTCAGAAATCCCGGTTGATCAGAACGACATACCGGACGGCGAGCTTGGCGCGCCGCAAAACAGCGATCCACAAATAACCACTGCCTTTGTCGATCAAGGTTTCGTCGATGACGCCTTAATCGAGCCGATCGCTACGATGGTTCCGACCGATGAACCATCAGTGGATACGCCCATCCCGACCGACGAGCCGACCACGGATGCGTCTGTACCAACGGATGTGCCGCCAGCGGGTTAGATCAAGGCGCTGGATAATGGTCTGATCAATTCGTTCGTCGATTGCAGTCAAGACGTACCGGGCGAATAAGCGGGTACAAAACCCTCACTCCCCGCCCCCCTCTCCGTAATACGCAGAAGGGGAGTCGCAAGCCCGTTGACACGATAGCCTTTATCCAGAACCCGTATCGGAATGCTCAATTGGCGCGCAGATGTGGATCGATCGCCGTTATCAGCCAATCGGCAGCGGCGCTCGTGAAGCTGTAGACGATCGCGGCCAAAATCACGATCCCCTGGACGACGGAATAGTCATGATCATTGATCGCATTGATGAGCACGCGCCCGATGCCCGGACGGACGAAGATCGTTTCGGTGATCACCGTACCGCCCAACAGGAAGCCGAATTGCAGTGCGATCACCGTGATGATCGGTGGCAAGCTGGCGCGCAAAATATGCCGCAGCGCGATATATCGTTCGGGTAAACCTTTTCCGCGCGCGGTGCGCACGAAATCGGCACGCTGGGTGTCCCGGATCGAGGCTGTCGTCACTTTGCCGATTGCACCGGAGACCGCGAAACCCAGCACCGCTCCGGGCAAGATCAGGTGACGCAGATCGCCCGCTCCGGCTGAGGGCAGCGCGCCGTGTAACCACACACCAAAGACGGCGATTGTCAAAGTGCTCGTCCAGTAGGCCGGCGCTGACAAGGCCAATGCTGAAAATGTCCAGGCCGCCAAACGTGGCAGGGGATGCTCGGCTAAAGCCGCCATCAAACCCACGCTGAGTCCGACGAACGTGCCAATCAGAAGCGCCGTGATTGCCAATTCCGCCGTCGCGCCGAACTGTTCGCCGATCATTTCCGCGACTGGACGCTCGCTGATCAAAGATCGCCCTAGATCGCCCCGCAATAGTCCGCCGAGCATGGCGAGGTACTGCGTGACGAGCGGCGCATCGAGTCCGAGTGCGGCACGTCGATCGGCAATTTGCTGCGTCGTCGCGCCACTCCGTCCAAGCTGTGCGGCGATCGCATCACCTGGCACGATCCGCAGCGCCCCGAAAGCCAGCGTCGCCGCCAGCCACATCGTGAACAATGCCGCCAGACCGCGCCGCACGACGAATCCAAGCATCTAGCTTTTGGGCGTTGCGGGGGGGGCTGAGGCCGCGCCCGCGTCGAGGGTCAGGTTCGCCAACAGCGGATACCAGCCGTAGCTGTCAAAGGTGAGGCCGCCCACGCGCGCCGATGCACCATTGAGATTGACGTAATCGCGGATCGGCAGCACGAGCGCTTGATCCATGATGCGCCCCTGAATCTTGGCATAGGTGTCGCTTTGAATTTTCGGATCGTTTGAGGCCGTCGCCGCCCCCAACCAACTATCCAGTTCGGCATTTTTGAAGCCTGTCCAACTGGGATTGGCCGCGCTGCCATAGAAGCGTCCGAGCAAACTGGCATCAACGCCGAAATCGTTGACGGCGATCAGGTTGTAATCGCCTTTTTTCTGGGCAGCCAGCAGCGCGCCATAGTTCGGAACCTGGCGCAATTCGAGATCGATACCCAATTCGCGCCACTGGCTCTGAATCTGCTGGGCGATCTCCGGGTGGAAGCCCCAATTCGGAACGATCATCACGAGATGAAACGGCTGACCGTTACGAGTCAAAATTTTGTCCCCGGTACTTAGCCCATAGCCCTGTCCGTTGAGCAAAGTCAGCGCATTGGCCGTATTGAAAGCATACAACGCGGCGGCGGGTCTGAGCGCGAAAGGCGTCACGGCGTTCAAGGGACCAACGGCGGGCGGCGAAAACTGCTGGAAAATGGCATCGACGATGGCAGCGCGGTTGGTGGTATCAAGCAGCGCTTGTCGCACTTCGAGCGCATCGGTCGGCGGCTGCGCCGTATTGAAAAAAAACTGCGAAGGCATCCCAGGGATGGCCTGCGGATATAGTTTGTAGTTTTCATTGCCGGCCAAGAGTGCCGCGTCCGTCGGCGGAATTTCGCCCATGACCTGCGCTTCACCGGATTCGAGTGCGCTGGTGCGGGTGGCCGGTTGTTCAAAAAAGCGAAACGTGATCTCGTCCACCGCATGATCGGTGGCTGGAAGGTGGTAGAAGGCTGGACCCCATTTGTAGGCGGGGTTGCGACGCAAGGTCAGATGATCGCCGGGAATGTATTCAACCATCATGAACGGCCCTGTGCCGACCTGATGGAACTGATAGCGATCGACCTCAACCGCGTCCAGGGCTTTGGGGCTGGCTATGCCCAGATAAAACTGCGCGAGTCCGTCCAGCAACGGCGCATACGGACGCTTGAGCACGATCTGAATCGTGAACGGATCAACGATCGTGTAATGGTCATACGGTCCGAGCAAAAACCGCGCCTTTTGCGAGTGGGTATCGGGCGCGATGATCCGATCGAGGGTATGTGCGACGGCAACCGCATTGAACGGTGTTCCATCGTGAAAAACGACATCGGTGCGGAGCTTGAACGTATAGGTCAGGCCATCGGCGGCGATGTCGGTGCTGGCGGCCAAACCGGGTACGAACAGCTTGGTGGCTGGATCGCGGTAGACCAGCGTATCGTAGACTGAGCGCAGCGCAATGCCCATTTCGGATGGGGAATTGATGTATGGATCGAAGCCGCTGGGCATCAGCGTCAATCCATAGACGATCTTGTTTTTGGCGGTATCGGCGGCCTTCGCACGCCCACCACCGAACAGCAGCGCGCCCATCGCCAGCACGACACACGCCAGCAGCCCTAAGCAGCCGAGACCAGACACAAGAATGAACCGCCGCGTTCGTCGTTTCAAGAGATCACCTCAGCGAGTAGGGTAAGTGAGTCGTGAAGTATAGCACACGGGCGATCAGAAAAAACGGAGCCGCCGCTCCTTCTACATTGTTATTGTTGATCGGATTGATAGCGCTAATCGTTTCAGTAAACCCCGGATCAACAGGGTCCAGTTGGGGTTTTGCCGCATAACGCAGGCAGCGGCGTCAATCAGAGGCGGAAGAACGTCAACGCGGATCAACGTTGATATGGGGTCACTGCAATGACGATTATGGATGGGGCGGGCGAGAATCTCCAGGTAATACGGGTTCCGGGTAAAGACTATCGCACCCGGGCCTGCGACTCCCCCTCTCCGTGAGTACGGAGAGGGGGCTGGGGGGTGAGGTGAATCTTATGGTATTCAACCGGATCCTGTATAGGTTTGCTATAGATCATATGTTCTGTCAAGAAGCATCTCTCGGTGCGATCAATGGCAGCCAGACGCTAAACGTCGCGCCGCCGCTCGGTGATGCAGCGACAGTCAGGCGGCCACCATGCAGTGCGACCAATTGATAGGCGATGCTCAGGCCGAGTCCGCTGCCATGTCGCGCCCCTCCACGTCCCCGCGAATGGTCGCCACGATAGAAGCGATCGAACAAGTGCGGCGTATCTTCGGGCGCAATGCCGCCACCCTGGTCGATCACGGCAATCACCACGCCGGATGAATCGGCCTCCGCGCGCAAGATAACGGGCGTGTTGAGTGGCGTGTGTTGGAAGGCGTTGTTGATCAAGTTGCCAAAAATCTGGCGCATACGGTGTGGATCAAACGAGAGGGTAGGCAAATCCGGGGATAGTTCGAGCGTGAAGGGATGCACGGTGTGCTCGGCGCTCGCACCCCAACGGGTGTGGAGATTCTGCAAAAACGCGGCCACCGCGATCGGCTCGCAATCCAGGCGCAGATGATCCGCGTCGATCAGCGATAACGTATGTAAATCATCGACCAAGTGTTTCAGCCAGTTGATCTCCTCATCCAAGCTGGCGGTCGCCTCGGCGGGA
>JBBRMW010000222.1:0-10170 GCA_038230635.1 Aggregatilineales bacterium
ACTCCCAAGTGGCTGTACCGCCTCGGCTGCCCTACGCGCTGGAACCGGCGCTGCACTCGATCCGAGAGATCGTGTCTGAAACGCTCGTACCGTTCTCGCAAGATGCGCTACCCAACCCGGCCCTGGGTCGCTAGAAACCTCACCCCTTCCGTCCCCGCTCACCCATTTAGAGCGGGGGAAACCCAGTCAGGTTTGGATGTTCCTTCCAAAAACGTCCGGTAACGCCGACCCGATTGATCGACCAGAGGAGGACGGTACAAACCACGTCGGAATGGCGCGGTTGTACACAATAGCTATGAGCAAAGCGCCTGTTGCCCCCAGTGAAAAGAAAAACATTCGCGTCATCATCGTGGATGATATTCCAGAGACGCGCGAAAACCTAAAGAAGCTGCTGGCTTTCGAATCGGACATTGAGGTGATCGGGACGGCCAGCACCGGTCGGGAAGGGGTCGATCTGGCGCGCGACAAAAAGCCAGATGTGATCCTGATGGACATTAACATGCCCGATATGGATGGCATCCAGGCCACGGAGTTGATCAACAAGACCCTGCCGACCGCCGGGATCGTCATGATGTCGGTGCAGAGCGAGCCAGATTATTTACGGCGGGCGATGTTGGCGGGCGCGCGTGACTTTCTGACCAAGCCGATCGCGGGCGACGAATTGTACGCGACGGTGCGCCGTGTGTACGAGCTGACGCCCAAGATGATGCCGCAGCAGGTGAACTATCAACAGGGTCCCGCGACGGGCGGGCCAGGGCAATCGTTCAATGCGAGCGCGCGGACAGGCTTCGTCATCGTCGTCTACAGCCCGCAGGGCGGCGCGGGCAAAACGACGATCGCCACCAATTTGGCGGCGGCGTTGATGCGCGAAGGCACCAAGGTCCTCTTGATCGATTGCGATCTCCAGTTCGGCGATGTCGGCGTTTTCCTCAACCTGACGAATCAGAGCACAATCGTGAGTCTGGTCAAATCGGCGTTCGACGAAGACCTCGATCTGGATTTGATGGAGAATGTGCTCGTCAAACACGACAGCGGCCTGAAAGTTTTGCTCGCGCCGAGCAGCCCGCAAGAAGCCGAGAATGTCCCCGTCGATGGTACGATCGCGCTGGTCTCGAAGCTGCGCTCGCAGTTCGATTACACGATCATCGATACTTCGACCGAACTCGACGATCTCAATCTGGGCTTGTTCGATCTGGCCGATCGGGTGTTGTTGATCGCCAATGCGACGCTACCCGCCGTCAAGAATACGCGCTTGATCCTGACGTTGATGGATTCGCTCGGTTATCCTGAAGCCAAAACACCGCTCATCTTCAACAAGGTGAACATCGATTTCGAGCGCAACAAGATCACGCCACCGGTCGCCAAAGTCGAGGCGAACCTCAAACGCACGGCAATCCTTTCGATCCCGGCGGATGAACGGCGCGTGATGGCGTCGCTGACGCGCGGCACGCCCGTGATCGCCACCAAAGAGCGGACGGTCTCGCCCGTCAAGGAGTTCATCATGCTGGCCGATATGATGCGCGCCAGCCTGACTCCTGCCGTCACCGAGGTAGCCGTCGAAGCCGTCAAAGCCTCCAGTGGATCGCGGCTGTCGCGGCTGTTCGGCAATTCCTGAGAAGCCCTCACCCCCTGCCCCTCTCCCGCAGGTACAGGGGAGAAAATCCGCCGATCGCTATTTAATCGGCCAGGAAGAATATGAGCGGCCGTGCAGTCCGAACGGTGGACATTTCAAACGTCAATGTAAACGAGTCGTGGAGTTGTAAATCATGAGCTTGTTAAAGCGAATCAATCAGTCCGGTGGCGGCCAGAACAAAGGTGGCGGCGAAAACCCCAATTTGCCCGCCGCGCCCGCCGATGGTGGCCGCAACACGACGGATGCACTACGCCGTTCGGTGCCGCTGCCCGCCCAAGCGCCTGTCAAAGATGGCATCGCCGATATTCAGACGCGCGTCCAGAACAAGCTGGTCAGCGAATTGGACCCGACGATGGACACGCGCTCGCCGGAAGTCAACAATATCATTCAAGAATTGTTCGAGACGATCCTGGCCGAGGAGAGCATTCTGCTCACCCGCCAGGAAAAGCAACGTCTGCTCGATCAAATCAAGCACGAGATTCTGGGTTTCGGGCCGCTCGAGATTCCGCTGGCCGATGATACCGTGACCGAAATCATGGTCAACGGCCCGAAGAATGTCTATGTCGAACAAAAAGGCCGTCTGACCCGCTCAGCGGTCACGTTCGAGAGCAATGAGCATGTCATGCGTATCCTCGACCGCATTGTCGCGCCGCTCGGTCGCCGCATCGACGAAAGTTCGCCAACGGTCGATGCGCGTCTGCCCGATGGCTCGCGTGTGAACGCCGTCATTCCGCCGATCGCGCTGTGCGGCCCGACGATCACCATCCGTAAATTCTCCAAGAAGCCGTACACGATCGAAGACTTGATCCGGTTCGGCTCGATGACGCAGGAGATCGCGCAGTTCTTGCGGGCGTGCGTGATGGCGCGCCTGAATGTCGTGGTGTCGGGCGGCACCGGATCGGGCAAGACGACGCTGCTCAACGTGCTGTCGAGCTTCATCCCCGATGATGAGCGCATCCTCACGATCGAGAACGCCGCCGAACTGCAACTACGTCAGGCGCACGTCGTCTCGCTGGAAACGCGCCCCGCCAACATCGAAGGGCGCGGCGAAATCACGATCCAGGATTTGGTGGTCAACGCGCTCCGTATGCGCCCCGACCGGATCGTAGTCGGCGAGTGCCGTTCCGGTGAGGCGCTCGACATGCTCCAGGCCATGAACACGGGTCACGACGGCTCACAGCAACAGTCCGCGCGATACGCTCGCCCGTCTCGAAGTGATGTGCCTGATGTCGGGCATGGATTTGCCCGTGCGCGCCATCCGCGAACAGATCGCCTCGGCGGTCAACCTGATCGTTCACCAGGAACGGCTGCGCGACGGCAACCGCAAGATCACGAAAGTGACCGAAGTGCAGGGCATGGAAGGCGACATTATCACCATGTCCGACATCTTCGAGTTCGAGCAGACGGGTGTCGAGTCCGGCAAGGTGATCGGGCGTTTGCGTCCGACTGGGCTGCGTCCCAAGTTCATCGATCAAATCGAAGCGGTCGGTATCCACCTGCCGCCGTCGGTGTTCGGCATCGGCGGGCGCTACTAGATTACACGTCCATCCCTCTCCATATAAATGAGACGGACGCGGCAGGCCGCCGTCCCTACAACACAACCGTCTGTTGTGGGGATGAGGTCTGCCGCATCCGCTGTTTATGACCCTCACTTTTCCCGACTCTATCTATTGGGGATGGCGTTGGGTGAGTTGAATCCTTAATTTCCCCCTTTCCAGATCAATCGAAATGAACTACACTAGCGAGCATTGTTTGCGGACTTTTGCGGTTCATAACGGATCATATGCTACTATCAATTACTACCACGCATCACCCAGCTACCGATCTCGGTTATTTGTTGCATAAAAATCCAGCCCACGCCCAAGCCTTTGAAATCCCTTTTGGTACGGCGCACGTTTTTTACCCCGAAGTGAGTGCCGATCGTTGCACCGCCGCACTTCTGCTCGAAATCGATCCGATCGGGTTGATCCGCGATCGACGGGGATCGAAATTTGCGTTGGAGCAGTACGTCAACGATCGACCGTATGTGGCGTCGTCGTTTTTGAGCGTCGCCCTTTCGCGCGTATTCGGAACGGCGCTGAATGGCACGAGCAAGGAACGCCCCGAACTCGCGCAAACCGCGATCCCCTTGCAAGCGCGCCTTGATGTGGTCGTTTGTCGGGGTGGCGAACCGCTTCTGCGACGGTTGTTCGAGCCGCTTGGCTACACTGTCACGGTGATTCACCACCCGCTCGACGATCACTTTCCCGAATGGGGCGAGAGCGCCTACTTTTCGGTCACCTTGGAAGCCACCTGCCGACTCGCCGACTTGCTGTCGCACATTTATGTGCTGATCCCGGTGCTTGATGACGAAAAACATTATTGGGTGGGCGACGATGAGGTCGAAAAGCTGCTGCGACATGGCGAAGGCTGGCTAGCTGGACACCCCGATCGCAATTTGATCACGCGGCGCTATTTGAAATATCAACATCACCTGACGCGAGCGGCATTGACCCAGTTGATCGAAGATGATCAAGGCGATCCCGACACCGCCGAAACGACCCACGCCCACGAAGAGGCGATCGTCGAGAAACCGATCAGCCTCAATCAGCAGCGAGTCGGATCGGTGGTGGCGGCGCTCCGAGCCAGCGGCGCGCATCGTGTACTCGATCTGGGTTGCGCCGAAGGGCAGTTGATCCGCGAACTGATGAAAAATTCGCAGTTCACCGAGATCGTCGGGTTGGATGTGTCATGGCGCACGTTGGAAACTGCCGCCGAAAAGCTGCATTACGACGCGCTGCCCACCATGCAGCGCGAGCGGATCAAGCTGCTGCATGGCTCGCTCATTTACCGGGATCAGCGGATCGCGGGCTACGATGCGGCGGCAGTCGTCGAAGTAATCGAACACCTCGATCCGCCGCGATTGGCGGCCTTTGAGCGTGTCTTGTTCGAGTTCGCGCACCCGACCACGATCATCGTGACGACGCCGAATGTCGAGTACAACGTTAAATTCGAGACGCTGCCCGCCGGGAAGTTTCGTCACAAGGATCACCGCTTCGAGTGGACACGCGCCGAATTCCAGGCGTGGGCGACTCGTGTAGCCGAGCGATTTGGCTATGGGGTGCGCTTTTTGCCGATCGGGGACGACGATCCGGTGGTCGGTTCGCCGACACAGATGGGGGTATTTACGCACCATGGGAGTTGATATTCAAGGTTGGGTAGAGGTCAAAAACTTTAGTGAATGGCGAGGCGTGATTTTAATTGACCATATCTATTACGTGCGCGATTATGCGGTTTTTGCGTTTTTGTTCGGCGTGCATTATACGAACGTCAAAGTCATCGCCAAAAACAGGGGCTTGCCAAATGATGCATCCCAGGAGTCATTGACTCGCGTACCGCTGGATAGCTTTTCGACACATAGTTGGGTGACTTGGCATGAAATTGATGAAAGCGGATGGCAGAGTGAGCACTTTGAAGTTGGTTGGCAAACTATACTTAGCATGATGAAGGTTTTGGCTAGTCATTACGGCGATGACAATGTACGTTTGGTGGTAGCCTTTAGCGTATGAACATCACCCTTCCTGATCTCTCACTCGTCGTGCTGATTGGTGCGTCTGGCTCCGGCAAATCGACGTTCGCGCGCCAGCATTTCAAGCCAACGGAGGTCATCTCGTCGGATTTTTGCCGAGGCTTGGTGTCCGATGACGAGAACGATCAGGCCGCGACGAATGACGCCTTCGACGTGCTGCACTATATCGCCGCCAAACGACTCGCCGCTGGCAAGCTGACCGTGATCGATGCGACGAATGTGCAGGCCGAAGCGCGCAAGCCGCTCATCGCCTTGGCGCGCGAATATCACATGCTGCCCGCCGCGATCGTCTTGAATATGCCGGAAAAGCTCTGCCAGCAGCGCAACAGTCAGCGCCCCGATCGCAGTTTCGGCGCGCATGTCGTGCAGCGTCAACGCCAGGATTTGCGGTCGTCGCTGCGTCATCTGGAGCGCGAGGGCTTCCGGCATGTGTTCACGTTCACGACGCCGGAAGAAATCGAAGCGGCCACCGTCACCCGCGAGCCGCTGTGGAATAACCGCACAGGTGAACATGGCCCGTTCGACATCATCGGCGATATTCACGGCTGCTACGACGAACTGCGGACGCTGCTCGAAACGCTGGGCTATGCCGTCGCCGATAATGATACGGTCACGGCACCCGCCGGACGCAAGGCGATCTTCCTGGGCGATCTGGTCGATCGCGGGCCGAATATTCCCGCCGTGCTGCGCTTGGTGATGGGCATGGTCGCGGCGGGGACAGCCTTATGCGTGCCCGGCAACCACGATGTCAAACTTCTGCGCGCGCTCAAAGGCAAAAACGTGCATATCTCACACGGCTTGGCCGCCTCGCTCGAACAACTGGAAAAAGAGCCACCCGAATTCAAGCCGCAAGTCGCGCAGTTCATCGATGATCTGGTCAGCCATTATCTGTTGGATGATGGCAAATTGGTTGTGGCACACGCCGGATTGATCGAGTCAATGCAGGGGCGCGGATCGGGGCGCGTGCGGGAGTTCGCGCTGTACGGCGAGACGACGGGCGAAACCGACGAGTTCGGGCTACCCATCCGCTACAACTGGGCGGCGGAGTATCGCGGGCGGGCGATGGTCGTCTATGGGCACACTCCGATCCCCGAACCGGAATGGCTCAATAACACAATCAACATCGACACAGGCTGCGTTTTCGGCGGCAGTCTGACCGCACTTCGCTATCCCGAACGCGAACTGGTCAGTGTCCCCGCGCGCCACACTTATGCTGAGTCGGCCAAGCCATTCCTGCTCGCCGACGTTCAAGCACCCGCCTTGACCGCGCAGCAAGCGCACGACGATGTGCTCGATCTGGAGGATGTGCTCGGCAAACGCCTGATCGAGACCCGACTGCACGGCAAAGTCACGGTGCGCGAGGAAAACGCGACCGCCGCGCTCGAAGTGATGAGCCGCTTCGCCATCAATCCGCGTTGGCTGATCTATCTGCCACCCACGATGTCGCCGTCGGAAACATCGCGCCAATCGGGCTTGCTTGAACATCCCACCGAGGCTTTCGACTATTTCCGATCGCAGGGTGTGCCGCGCGTGATCTGCGAAGAAAAGCACATGGGATCGCGCGCGATCGTCATCGTGTGCCGCGACGAAGAATCCGTGCGGCGACGTTTCGGCGCGGTCGATGAAGGGATCGGCGTGTGCTATACGCGCACTGGACGGCGCTTTTTCAGTGACACAGCACTTGAAACCGAATTGCTGCGGCGTGTCAATGCGGCCATTGGTGCGGCAAACCTGTGGGACGAACTCAAAACGGATTGGCTGTGCCTCGATACGGAGCTGATGCCCTGGTCGGCCAAAGCCCAGGATTTGCTGCGCGATCAGTATGCGGCGGTTGGTTCGGCGGCTTCCGGGTCGCTCAGTGCGGCGGTGGCGGCGCTCCAACTGGCCGTACCACACAACGCCGAAGTCGCTGATTTATTGACGCGCACGCAAGCACGAGCAGCGTTGATCCCCGATTACGTGGACGCCTATCGGCGCTACTGTTGGTCGGCGAAGTCGTTAGACGATTTCAAACTCGCGCCGTTTCACATCCTGGCAAGCGAAGGAAGCGTCCACACGAAGGAGGATCACGTCTGGCACATGGAGACGATTGCGCGGCTGTGTCGAGCGGGCGACACGCCGCTGCTTCATGCGACCACCTATCAAATCGTCGATGTGACCGATCCGACAAGCGCGCAAACGGGGATCGACTGGTGGGAATCGCTGACGGGACGCGGTGGCGAAGGCATGGTCATTAAGCCGCTCGATTTCGTAACGAAAGGGCAGCGCGGACTGGTGCAGCCTGCGCTCAAATGTCGAGGCCGCGAATATTTGCGGATCATCTATGGTCCGGAATATACACTGCCAGCCAACCTCGAACGGTTACGATCACGCGGCTTGAGCGCCAAACGTGCGCTGGCACTGCGCGAGTTCGCGGTGGGCATCGAAGGCTTAGAGCGTTTTGTGCGGGGCGAACCGCTGCGGCGCGTCCATGAATGTACGTTCGGTGTATTGGCGTTCGAGAGCGAACCCGTCGATCCGCGCTTGTAATGGGAGGATAAATACGACGTTGCGGAGGTCGGATGAGGTTCTTTTGTTATTCACCGGCCTTCCGAAGCGCCGCAATGCCCGCCGCGATCCCATCCGGCGCTTTGAAGATCGCATTGCCCGCGATCAGCACGTTTGCTCCATGTGACAGCACCAGCGGCGCGGTCGTCGCGTCGATCCCGCCATCGACGCCGATCTCGAAATCGCGCCGCAAAATCCGTGCCGCCTGTCGCAGTTCGGTGAGCTTGTGCAGCGTGCCGTTGATGAACTGTTGGCCGCCGAAGCCAGGGTTGACCGTCATCACCAGCACCCGATCGACATCACCCAATACTTCGCGGATCATCTCGAACGGCGTATGCGGATTGAGCGCCACGCCCGCCTTCGCGCCCAATTCGCGTATTTGTTGCAGCGTGCGATGCAGGTGGGGGCAGGTCTCGACGTGGACATCGATCGTCGTTGCGCCCGCATCTATGAAGGCTTTCAAATAGCGTTCGGGCTGCTCAATCATCAAATGGACATCGAGCGGCAGTGTGGTCACGCGCCGCACGGCCTCGACCATCAGCGGCCCAAACGTGATATTCGGCACGAAATGGCCGTCCATGATGTCGATGTGAATCTGCTCACCGCCGCCCGCCTCGGCAGCCCGCACCTGATCGCCCAAGTTGGTGAAGTCGGCGGAAAGGATCGAAGGCGCAATTTGAAAAGATGCGGCCACCACAAAATCTCCTCGCATAGATCGTTGCGTGCAATAGTACACGTTCGGCGGGGTTTCGCGCCATAGGCTGGCAGAACTTCATCCAGCCCCCATTCCGCACGCCGCGAGCGGTCTTACGGATTCCGCGCCGTCCAATCGGACACGATCTGCGCTTGATCGGCGCTGATGCGGCCAGCCTCGACCAACGTCGCTATCATCCCCGATAAAGTGAGCACGGCGTGGACCGTATAACCGCGCATCCGCAGCATATCCGCGCCACCGCTTTCCCGATCGAGCAGCACCGCAATATCTGTGATCATCAATCCGGCGGTGCGCAACGGCTCGATCGCTTCGAGTTTGCTATCACCGCGTGTCACGAGATCGTCGATCAACAGCGCCCGCTCACCCGGCTTGAACTCGCCCTCGATCTGGCGTCCAGTACCATATTCTTTGCGCTCTTTGCGCACATATACCAACGGCTTGCGCACGCGCAGCGAGAGCGCCACGCCGATTGGCAGCGCCGCATACGGAATCGCAGCCAACCGATCGTAGCCAAGATGCTGGGTCAGTTGGTAGAGCGAATCGGCGGCGGATTCGAGCGTGTCTGGATACGAGACCAACAGCCGCATATCGATATAAAACGGAGAAACCAACCCCGATTTGAGCGTGAACTGCCCGAATTTGAGCGCGCCGATTTGGTGCAGCGCGAGTGCCAACACATCCGTCACGGCGTGATCCTCGCTGCGTTGATCCGATCCCGGTAGACGATCGCCTGCTTACGTGCTGCTTCTGCAAAGTTTGCGCCGCGCTCCGCATACAAAATATCGCGGCTGACACTGATTACTGGGCCGATGCCCTCACTGGTGACGCCGTGTTTCACTGCATTTTCGGGACTGCCGCCCTGGGTACCCACGCCAGGGATCAAAAATGGCAGCTTCGGGGCGCTCGCACGGATCGCGGCCATTTCGGCGCTGGTTTGCGTTGCCCCGACCACGAGTCCGACCGCACCTGGGGATTTTTCACCGAGCTGCGCCATTTTCTGTGCAACGAACTCGAACAGCGGCGGCGATCCGAGCGTCTGAAACTCATTTTGATCGACGTTGCTGGTTCGACACAATACGAAAATTCCGTGTGGTGTCGCCCCGCTCGTGGCATCATCGGGCGCTGCCAAAAACGGGGTGAGCGCCTCCGTGCCGAGGTACGGGCTGAGCGTGACCGCATCGACCGCCAATGTCTCAAAGGCGAATTTGCGATATTGACGCTGGGTGCTGCCCATATCGCCGAATTTGGCATCCAGAATGATCGGGATGTGCGTCGGAATTTGCTTGATGAGCGCGGCCAGCGCATCGATCCCCGCGCCGCCGTGCGCCAGAAAAAATCCGAGGTTCGGCTTGTAAGCGCTCACCAAGTCGGCGGTGGCCTCGACGATCGCCTCGCAAAAAACGCGCAGTCCGTCGGGATCGGTACGGTTGGTGTGCGGGTGCGCAACCGGATCGAGTCCGACACACAGCCATGAATGGTTTGTTTCCTGGGCGGCGCGCAGCTTTTCAAAAAATGAGAGGGGCATCAAAAAATCCTGGTACGATTGAAGCGAGCAGAAGAATTACGATGTTTCCGACAGCGTAACAACCTTATCATAACAAAAAGCCTCAGCTTTCGCACTGGGGCCAATGAAAAACGGTGCATTCAGGGTTGGGGGCAGACTATAGAACCCCTCTATCCCCCCACCCCTTTCCCCCACGCAAGCGG
>JBBRMW010000223.1:0-10138 GCA_038230635.1 Aggregatilineales bacterium
CTTTTGCTTGGTTGGGTGGCTACCGCCGTTTAAGCAAGGATTACGAAGTGTTACCGCGTGTGAGCGAGGCCTTTATCTATGCCGCAATGTCCCATCTCATGGTGCGTCGTTTGGCACCCTAACCCTTTTTAAACAGCCTCTGACATGAGTAAAAAAAACAAGTCTCTCTCTATGGGAGAGACTTGGCACAAACGATTGTATTTTGCCTCAGGCGTTGACGTTCTTCATGATCGCTTCGGGATAGCGCGTGCCTGCTGTTACGCCGGGCGGCATCACGGCTTCGATCTGCGTCAGTTCGTCGGCGGTGAACGTGATATCAAGCGCGGCGATGTTCTCGCGTAGATATTTTTCGCGGCGCGTGCCGGGGATCGGGATGATATTCTCGTCCTGCGTCAGTACCCAGGCCAGCGCCAATTGTGCGGGCGTGACGCCTTTTTCGGCGGCGATCGATTCAAGCTGGGTGATCAGGGCGATATTTTTGTCGAAGTTTTCGGCTTCGGCACGCGGCCCCATACGACGAAAATCGTTTGCGGCCAACGTGTCGATCGACTTGATTTGTCCGGTCAAGAAGCCGCGTCCCAGCGGACTGTAGGCCACAAACGCGATGTTCAGTTCGCGGCAAGTCGCCATGATCTCGCCTTCGGCGTCTCGACTCCACAGCGAATATTCGGTTTGCAGCGCGGCGATCGGGTGGACGGCTTGCGCGCGGCGGATCGTGGCGGCGCTCGCCTCCGATAAGCCCAAAAAGCGCACCTTGCCCTGCTTAACCAATTCGGCCATCGCGCCAATCGTATCTTCGATCGGCGTATTCGGATCGACGCGATGCTGATAGTACAGGTCGATGGTTTCGACGTTCAGGCGACGCAGGCTCATTTCGCAGGCGGCGCGCACATATTCCGGGCGGCCATTGATACCGAGCCGCGAACCATCGACGCCGCGCATGTTGGCGAACTTGGTGGCGATCACAACCTGATCGCGGCGACCCCGGATGGCATGCCCGACCAACATCTCGTTGTGACCCACGCCGTACATATCCGCCGTATCAAGGAAATTGATACCCGCATCGAGGGCGGTTTTGATCAGCGTCTCTGATTGTTCATCATCCGATTTGCCATAAAATTCCGACATGCCCATGCAGCCCAGGCCGATGCCCGAAACGGTCAGTCCGCTGCTGCCCAAAATCCGTGTTTTGATACTCATGTAGTCGCTTTCCCTTTATAAATCGCCAGCTTGTAGTCGATGATGGCAAGCGTCTCGCGCAAGTCGTCCATTTGTTGCAGCACTTCCGCCCGATGCGCACTCAAGATTGATTCACGCTCCGCGATGGTGGCATCGCCTTGTTCCATGAGCAGGGCGTAACGCTGAACCTTTTCGAGCGGCATCTTGGTGAGGATCAGCTTCGTGAGCAGTTTGAGACGATCCATATCGACGCTCGAATAGCGCCGATGACCGTTTTCCGCGCGTCCGATCTGCCGGAGCAAACCGATCCGTTCGTAATAACGCAGGGTGTGGACGCTCAAACCTGTCGCTGCGGATGCTTGCTGAATGGTGAGAAGCTGCGGTTTGTTTGCCATATACACAGTCTACAACTTCGAGTCGACTCTAAGTCAAGGGGTCAAAATGAGCAACTTAAAGCAGCGACAAACCGCCATCGATAGCGATCGCCCCGCCGTGTATGAACGAGGCCGCTTCAGAGCATAAGAACAGCACGGCGTTTGCCACCTCGTCGGGCGTTCCGGCGCGCCCTAACGGATTGGTCGGGGTGATCGATGTGGCCGATTCTTGCACGTCGCCGGGACAGACCGCGTTGACGCGCACGCCTGACGCCCCCCACTCGACAGCCAGCGCGCGCGTCAGCCCGATCAATCCGGCTTTGCTGGCGGCATACGCGGCGGAATCGGCTCGTGCCAGCGCTGCGCCATAGATGCTGGCGACGTTCACGATCACGCCGCCGCCCTCATCGACCATCACGCGCCCCGCCATCTGGCAGCAGAAAAACGCGCCCGTCAGGTTGACTTCGATAATGCGTCGCCAGTCGTATTCATCGAGTTTGATCACCGAACTTGGCCGATCGACACCCGCCGCGTTGATCAAGATGTGAATCGCGCCGAAACGATCGCGCAGATTCTCGATCATCGAGCCAACCTGGAATTTGTTGGTCACATCGGCGCCCCAAGCCGCCGCTACGCCGCCCGTGCCGTTGATCGCTTCGGCCACCGAGTCGGCGCGATCGGGATTCAGATCGTTGACGAAAACGGACGCGCCCGATCGCCCCAATGCCAGCGCGATCGCCCGCCCAACACCTTCGCCTGCGCCCGTCACCAGCGCGACTTTGCCGTTCAAATCGACCGAAAAGTTCATGAGCGATTCACCGCTTTCGTCAGTTGTGCGCCAAACAAACGCTCAGCGTTGGCGGTCGTCTGCGCGGCAACCGTTGGCAAATCCACGAGTCGTAACGCGGCCAGCCGATCGGCCACTTCGCGGACATAGGCGGGTTCGTTGCGTTTACCGCGATGCGACTGCGGTGCGAGAAACGGGCCATCAGTCTCGATCAGTAAGCGATCGGGGGGTACGCGCGCCGCGATCGATCGCAGTTCGTCGGCGTTTTTGTAGGTGATCGGGCCGGTAAAGCCAAGATAAAAGCCGAGTTCGAGCGCTTGATCGGCGATGTTTGGCGGTGCGCTGAATGAGTGCAGCACGCCCGGACGCCCGCGCAGCGACTCCGGCAGCGACGGAATCCAGGCACGCAGCACAGCGATCACATCGTCGCTGGCTTCGCGGTTGTGGATGATCACAGGCAGTTCGAGGCGCGCTGCCAAGTCAAGCTGTGCCTCGAAGGCGCGGCGCTGCACAGCGGGTGGGCTGTCGTCCCAATGATAATCGATCCCGATCTCGCCGATCGCCAACACCTTCGGCGACGAACGCGCCTGAACCTCGATTTGCTCAAGATCGGCAGCGGTGAATTGGGCCGTACTGTTGGGATGGATGCCAACCGCCGCAAAGATGCCGGGATGTGTGGTAGTCAGCGCAATCGCCGCCGCGCCTGATTCGAGATCGACAGCGGGGTTGATCACGCGCGTCACGCCCACCGCCGCCGCCCGCGCCCACACGTCGGCCAGATCAGCGGCGTAGGATTCAAAGTTCAGGTGACAGTGGGTGTCAATCAACCTCACCCCCAACCCCCTTTCCGTAACCACAGCGAGGGGGCATTCAACCCGCCACTTTGCCGTCTTTGAGCATTTGCAGATCGGTTTCAACCATCATGTGGACAAGTTCTCTGAAACTCACATGCGGTTCCCAGCCCAATATTTTCCCGGCCTTTGAAGCATCGCCGATCAGCAGATCGACCTCGGCGGGGCGGAAAAAGCGCTGATCCTGGACGACGAATTCATGCCAATCGAGGTCAACGAACTCAAACGCCATCTCGACCAGCTTTTGAATCGTATGGGTTTCGCCCGTCGCAATCACGAAATCGTCGGGCTGATCCTGTTGCAGCATCAGCCACATGGCGCGCACGTAATCGCCCGCAAAGCCAAAATCGCGCTGCGACTCCAGGTTGCCGAGGCGAAGCTCTTTCGACAGGCCGAGTTTGATACGCGCCACGCCGTTGGCAACTTTGCGCTCGACAAACTCCAAGCCGCGCCGGGGGCTGCCATGATTGAACAGGATACCACTGGTGGCGTGCAAGCCATAGCTTTCGCGGTAATTGATGGTCAACCAATGTCCGTAGGCTTTGGCGACCCCGTACGGACTGCGCGGGTAGAGCGGCGTCGCTTCGCGTTGAGGAACTTCCTGCACTTTGCCAAATATTTCGCTGGAACTGGCTTGATAGAAGTGAACCTTCGGATTGACGTGGCGGATCGCGTCCAGGAGTCGTGTAACACCCAATCCGGTCACGTCGCCCGTGAAGACGGGCTGCACCCACGAAGCGGGCACGAAACTTTGCGCGGCCAAGTTATACACTTCGTCCGGTTCGCTTTGTTGGAGCGCTGTCTGCAACGATGTTTGATCGAGCATGTCCCCGGCGATCAAATGGATGCGTTCCTGGATATGCTTGATTCGTTCATAGTTGACGGTGCTGGTTCGACGCACCAAGCCGTACACCTCGTAGCCCTTGTCGAGTAGCAGTTCAGCCAGATACGAGCCATCCTGCCCGGTGACGCCGGTGATCAATGCGTGTTTGGTCATTCGAGAAAACTTTCCTTGCTGATTAGATGTGATTTGTTTGTGGCGCTGCCAACCGAGTACGCCAATCGGCGAGTACATCCCGCAACGTGCGATCGAGGTCGATCTGCGGCTGCCAACCCGTGCGCGCGTGCAGCCGACTATAATCGCCGACTAGTCGCGGAATCTCGACGGGGCGCAGCCGATCCGGGTCGATACGCACTTCGATCGGCTGCGCGCTGAGCGCGATCAGGCGATCGAGGATGGCCTGCATACTGTGGGCGACTCCGCTGCACACATTATACACGCCGCCCGGCTCGCCTTCTTCCAATAGCATCGTATAAGCGCGCACAATATCACGCACATCGGTCAGATCGCGCTCGGCACTCAGATCGCCCACGCGCACGATGGGTTCCGCGCCCGCCACCTCGATCGCGGCGATCTGCGAGGCGAACGACGACACCGCGAATTGGCGACTCTGCCCCGGCCCGATGTGGTTGAACGGTCGCACCCGCACGGTGTACAGATTGTAGGATAGGTGATATTGCAGGGCGAGCATATCCTGGGCAACCTTGCTGACGCTGTATGGGCTGGTGGGCATGAGCGGTGCTAGTTCGGTGATGGGCAGTTGATCGGGGCGCACCACGCCGTACATTTCTGCCGAACCGATCACCAAAATGCGCGTATCCAGTTTTTGATTGTGGATGGCTTGCAGCAGGTTCAATTGGCTGTGCAGGTTAATCTCGAACGTTTCCCAGGGATGCTCGAACGAGTACGGCACAAACGCCTGTCCCGCCAGATGGAACACGCGATCCGGCTTGACCTCGGCGATCAAGCGCGTAACGGCATCTTCCTGGGTCAGATCGATGACATGCGCGCGCACATCGGGGAGGCTCAGTTTCTCGTCGGTCGAACCATCAGCGTTGGCGCGCAGTGTGCCATGCAAAATTATGTCGCTTGTCGCCCGCAACGCGGCCAGCAGATGCCCGCCCACGAAGCCGCCCGCCCCCGTCACCAATGCTCGCATGTCGTTTTGCCCTCTGCTACTGTGATCCAGTGGTTCGATGTTGGAATAATCAGGTTTACGGCGAAATTTGATCGATCGGCGCATCGGTGATTACAAGTATCGGCGTGATGCTGTTATTGTCCGCGCCGTTGGCGACGATCAACAAGTCATAATACTTGTTCGCCTCGATCGTCACGTTTTCCAACTTGCCTAATACGACATTGTTTGAGCCAGCATGGATCGCAAGATTGTATAGATCGGGCGGCAGCGTGCGCCACGCGGAAACTTGGCCGAAGCTCAACTGGGATACAAGTTCCGGCGGGGCGACGGGGTGATTCGGCGTGGCGGTCGGCTGATCGACACTCACGCTACTTGGTGTCAAGGACGGCAGATCGACACGCACCGTGCCCGTGTTCGAGGCGGCATGAATCACTCGAATGATGGCCGTCGCAGGATCGGGCGCGAGCGTATCGAGCAACTGGATCAACTGAACCGATTTTGCGCTGCCGATGGCAAAAATGGTCAGCCTGCCGTCTGTCACCGGGGTGAGATCGGTGCTGAGCAGTGTGCCCGCGCTGGTGGCATCGATCAACGTTAATTTGCCGACCGCGACCGGAAGCGGCATATAGGCTGAACCCGTGCCGGGGCCAATTCCCGTGATCAGTGGCGTACCATCCAGCGACAGGCTGATGTTTGTATCGCCACTCAGCGCATTGACCAGCCGCACTTGAAGCACCGGCCCGCCGGTCGGTGTCGGCGTGGGTTCGGTGGAGACGCCTACATCGCTGGTTAGGATGACTGCGGGTTTATCACTGGTGCTGCCCGTCACCACGTAAATATAGGCGGTGCCAGCCTTAATCTCGAAAGCGGGCTTGAGTTCGATCGCGCGCGGCGTGGCCTCCTCAAGCACCTGGAAGGCGAGTGTGAGCGGTTGCGCACCAACGGATACGGCGGCGCTGCTATGCCCATAATCGATCGAATCGAGGCCCGTCAGCGCGACTCCGCGATCGATCGTGCGCAAACCATCGACGCCCGGCGCGGCGTTCACGACCATCAGCCGTCCGGCGTTGGGTGCGGTTGGCGAAAGGTCTTCGTCGATCGGGTTGATTTGGAGCGCTTGTGCCGTGCCCATCACGAACAAGTCGGTTACGCCATCGGCGACCAGATCAATTGAGATGGTGAACAGCGGTTTGGCGCGCTCCCCGCCTGCTTTGACCACGCTGATGGTGGACGTTCGAGTCGGGACGCGCTGCCAATCGCCAGCTTTACCGTAGGCCAAATTTTGCGCCAGTGGTTGATCGTTCAGGAATATATCGATCGCACCCAACTCAGGGATAGCAGCCACCGCGCGCAGCCGCGATTCGCTGGGCGTCGGTTCGCCGATCGTGATCACGTTATCTTTATCGATCAGCAGTAGCAAATAGGACTGCCGATCCTTGAAAGCTGCCGGATAGGTGGCGACCGTTGTGCTGCCCTGTACAAATCCAATCGTTTTCGTGGCAAATGGCAGCACCACTGTATCGCTCAATGTGCCGACGCGGTTCAATGTGACGGCGGGTTTCGCATCGATCGTCACATCCACCGAGTCTGTATTTGGTAGAAAATCGGCGACAGCGACGCGCACCTTTTTAGCGGCCAACGTCGAAGTATCGATCGCCAGCACGGCCACGCTCGGTTTATCGGGCTTGCCATAAATGACGGCTATCAACGACACACCCAGATCGAGATTGATTTTCTGGCTGACCAAAGGTGTTGCGCTGCGAATATCCGCGCCATAGGTGGCGACACGCAAGGTATAGGCCTTCGAGGCGTAACCAACCGATCCAGTGGGCGCGCCGAATCCCAGTTCCGAACCGATCAATGCGCCATCGAGATACACATCGAACGGCGTATGCAGCGTATTCAGCACGCGCAGGCTGCTATGTCCGAGGCTATCGCTGTTATCGACGACGGGCTGCGGCAACGCCGTTGGAATCGCCGTCGCGCGCACGACCGTCGGCACGGCGCTGGCTGGGATCGGCGTTGGACGGGGAGTCTGCTGGCAAGCGGCCACCAGGAACACTAGAAGCAGTGCGGCGGTCAGGCTGATCGGGCGCGAAAGGTGGCGTCGCATCATCATCGTCCCATCCTTCAACAGAGCAAACTACTCGGAATTGTAACGCAGAATGGCCGATCGGTTCAGGCTGGCTTTGCCATTGACGCATTATGCGCGAAGTCGGTAAAGGTGCTCTTTATAGTTAGGCCCTACATCACCGAAAATAGGGTGTCTCAATGAAGCCAAAATCCATTGATAAACAATGCCAGATCAATAAAATCAGATCAGGCGATATTAACAAACCGGATTATATCGAAATTTCAATGGTCATCCGACATGATTTGTGACACCTTTATGATGAGTCTGCGATGAATCTTGTACAATCTACCTAGACTATTCTAATGCGTTTGGGTGATAATCGAGGTATGGACTATCAGAAAGGCACCCCATGCTGACTTTTGTTTCCGGCTGGCGCAGCGTCGATCGAGACAAAGTGCTCCTGGATCAGCGGGATACAACTCGTCCGAGCCTGTTTTTTGTCGATGAAACGTCATCGATCCCTGCACAGTTTCCGGTTGCGCCGATCGTCGATATATGGCGCAATGGGCAGCTTGACCTTCCCCTGGAACGCGACACCACGCAGATTGTGCGCTTGAACTACGATACCGATAATCAGATGATTATGCCCGCCCTCAGCCGTGCGCTGATGCAAGGACTCGATGCCCAGGTGGTGATCGCGTTCGATGCGGTGAACACTGTCTATCGGCTGCTGCCCATGCTGCGTGCGGGTGCTGCAATCCTGGCGGCAGATGCGCGTTTGCAGGTGGCCGAAGGCGATCATGTGATCTTCACGCGCGGCGGATCGTTCGCGTGGCGCGATCATGTCATCGAGACGCGCACGGCCTCGCTGATTGGCGACGAAACACTGGATATGGGCATCGTCGATGCCGAGGGCGTCCTCGATTATACGTGAACCTCGCCCCCTGCCTTGAAAGTAGGGATTCACCTCACCCTATTGGTCAAAAGTTAAGCTAAGAAGCCAGTTGTCAAAGGCAAAAATACGGTCATCTTGCTTGCTCAAACGGCGATCTCAATGGCCCAGTTAGCCGTATCAATTCAGAGAACCCCTCTATCCCCCCACCCCTTTCCCCCACGCAAGCGGTGGGAAAGGGGAGTCACACGCGACCCCTGACCGACATTCGCCACGTCCGTCAGGCGGCGGGTGTTACCCAACGCCTCAGCGAGGCGTCGGCGTGGGGGAAAGAGTCGAGGATAAAGGGGGCTGTCCATTCCGAAGCCTGCCCCCAATCTTGAATGCGCCCCGAATGAGGGTAGAAAATGGTCTTGACAAATGGAAAACCCCTTAACTTTTGACCAATAACCTCACCCCCAAACCCCTCTCGGTCATCACGGAGAGGGGGGAGTCGGATGCGCCCCATTCTCTGGTCTATACCCCGGAACCCATATCACAGCGAGGGCACATGTTTCAACTCGTTTTGCGACTTTGCAATCGCTTTGGCTAGTGCCCGCGTGTGCGATGCAGATCGGTCGCCGTTTTGAGCGTCTCGGAGTCGGCTGTGGTGCCTGTCACCTGCGCCAGCGAAAGGCACAACGCCGATAGCAAGAACATCAAGCGGCGTGTGACCACCGTCCGATTCTTCCAAGACGGCACACGAATCGCGCACATCCCCAACGCGATGTAATACTCCGACCACAACCCGTTCGGACCCAGTAACTGCGCCGCGATCTGACGCACCTGATGGATTGGCTCGAAGGCTTCGACCATCATCGGATCGAGACCATCTGGTAGCTTGCCCGTCTGGTTATAAACATCCAGCAGACGAACCAGCGACCAGCATTCGTCCCAACTATCGCCGATGCGGGGGACAAGCAGCTCCGAGATCAAGCTCGTTTCGAGCACCGCCCAATCAAAGAGGGTATGACCCTGGCGCGTCCACTCAAAATCGATCAGCCACGCATCGCCTGCTGGCCCCATTAGAATGTTGCCCGTGTGCAGATCGCCGTGAATGGGCGAAAGCCGACCGTTGATACGCATCTCCAGCACGGCGGGATAGATCAGCAGTGGATTTCGCAACGAGAGCGTCCCATTCGGATCAAGCAACTGTTCGCCGAAAATATCAAATTTCGGTTCGAGGCGCTGAAGCTGCTCTTGCAAGAGATCGTTGCGGGTGCGGATAACGCGCCCGACGATCTGATGAATCTTCTGTCCGCGAAAGAAAGGCGTCATCGTCGGATCGATGCCGCGCACATCGACGCGGCTTGATCGATCGGATGCGCCTGACTGCGCGCCCGCTGAGACGCTCAGAATCCATGTACCGGGGTTCTGCACATCGGGCTTGATTTTTTGGGCGACGAAATCTTCAAGGATCACCGTTTCGCCGACGTTCACGAAAAAGTTCGAGAAATGTTGTAGAGCCTGAACGACACTAGACACTCGATTAACATTTTCACCAGCCAGCACTTGAGCTCGAAATTCTGGGTGCAACAACTTTGCCCACGGTGATCGCACGATGTCCAAGACTTCTACTTTGGTCAAGACCGAATCTAGTCCTACGCCGACTCCCTACCAAATCAACGTCGATCAGACCTTGAAGGCATCAAAGGCCCTTCTGAACCATGTTCGCGAGCAGACCAAAAAGCTACAAGAGCTCTCTTCAAAGAAGAACCTCCTCGCTTCCGCAGACGCCAGTGATTCGGAGGACGACAAGGATGCAGAAGACATCCCTATCTGGCTAACGCTCACTACCAAACAACACATAGTTGACAAGCAACGCCTGCTTCCCAGCAAGATCAAAGTCCCACACGCCCTCAATAAATCAGAGAATCTATCGATATGTCTCATCACAGCAGATCCACAACGAGCTGTTAAGAATAAAGTCGCCGATCCCTCTTTCCCTCCACATTTAGCCGCA
>JBBRMW010000224.1:0-10027 GCA_038230635.1 Aggregatilineales bacterium
CTCGCCGCAAAATTGCGTCACGTAGCACTGACACAGGCTTTTGTACTCATCCCATACCGCATCCAGCTCAGCTACTTTGCCGTCGTTGGTCGCCAAAAGGCGTATGTGCGGCAGCGCCTTAATCACTTGCATCCGCTTTTGCTTGGCCCTTGCTCGACATCACCCAAACATACAGGCAATTCCAATTTCACATTCAATCAAGCCCGCTATTATAGCCTATAATGCCATACACTGGCATAATCTGGCTTTGCGTCAATTATACTCAGCGCACATTCAGTTTGCCCGCACCGCTTGGGGCGTTTCCACTGCTTTCGGTAGCCGAATCGTGAAGCGCGTCCCCTGACTTTCGGCACTGCTGACATCGATCTTGCCGCCATGCCCCTCGATAATGGTGTGACTGATGGCTAAGCCGAGTCCCGTGCCTTCCGCTTTGGTCGTGAAGAATGGATCGAAAATGCTGACCAAATGCTCCTGCGCGATCCCAATACCCGTATCTTGTACCGAAAGGGCGACAAATGCTCCCTCTTCAAAGGAGCGCAGGGTCAGGTTGCCGCCATTTGGCATGGCCTCCATCGCATTCAACACCAAGTTCAAAATCACTTGTTTGAGTTGATCGCCGTTGGCCTCGACGTTGGGCAGCACTGCCAGTTCGGTATTGATCCTGATCTCCGTGTGTTCAAGCTGCTTACGCGATAGAGCCATTACTTCGTCGAGCACCTCGTTAATACTCACCAGCGTCATGCCCTTCTGGTCGGGGCGCGCAAATTCGAGCAAACCTGCCACGATCGTCTGAATGCGACGCACCTCGCGGACGGCCACTTCGATCATCTCCCGATCGATCGGCTCACCTTCATCGACGTTTTCGAGGATCAGTTCCAGACACATCAACACAGGCAGCAGCGGATTGTTAACTTCATGCGCAATACCCGCCGCCAGGGTGCCGATACCCGCCAGTTTTTCGGCGCGCGTCAGTTGTTCTTGCGCGTGCTGCAACGCAGTCGTGCGCACCTCGACCATCTGTTCCAGGCCGTGCGCATAGCCTTGCAACTCGGCATATAACTGAGCATTCCGAACCGCCAACGCCGCCTGTTCTCCGATCGAACGCAGCACACGCAAGTCCTCTTCGGCGTAATGTTTCGCGTCTCTGTGCGCCAGTAACACGGCTCCCAATATCTGGCCGCGATGCACCAGGGGTGCAGCGATCCCGGCTTTGCAGCCACTCCCCGCCAGAATCGTGAGAATATCGTTCGACGGCACATCATTGATCAAAATCGGCTCGCCTGTTTTCAGAACATGTGCGAGTAATGTACCATTGCCAAGCAGCCGCTCGCGGAGCGTATCAGCTTGCGCGAATTCGGCAGGTTGCACGACCGTGAGCGTGGGCACACCGTCTGCTCCGATCAACGCTAGGCCAGCACACGTCGAGTTAATCTGGTTCTGCGTAATCGCTATGAGCCGATCGGCCAACTCATTGAGCGCCAACGCCTCGTTCAATTGTGCGCCAATCTGCGTCAAGGCTTCTAATTCCGCCGTGCGTTGACGCAGCCGCTCTTCCAGGTGATAGGCGCGAATCTTGGAACTGATGCGCACATTCAGTTCATCCAAGTTAAACGGTTTGCGCAGATAATCGTCCGCACCCAGGTTGATACCATGTGCTGCATCGTGGCTCATGGTCTGGCTGGCGGTCAAGACGATGATTGGAATCCGACTGGTGGTCGCTTCTTCACGGAGCAGTTTGATCGCATCAAAGCCCGACATAATCGGCATATTGATGTCCATCAAAATCAGATCGGGCATCAGTTGCCGCGTCTTATCGACGGCCTCGCGGCCATCGGAAGCCATATCGACGCGATAGCCGCTGCCCTCCAAACTGAGGCGCAGCATTTGTTGAGTCGTCTTTTCGTCTTCGGCAATGAGAATAAGCGGCTCTAACATGCAAAAATGCTCCCTAACTGATTTTGTTGACACTTCCAGCAAATCAATTGTAGCGTAGTTTGTTCGGGAGATCGGTAAAATAATCGAGGTAGGGAATAAAGACGGACGCGGCAAGCCGTCGTCCCTACAAACAAACCGTCTGTTGTAGGGACGTGGCTTGCCGCGTCCGTTATTCTGCCGCACCCTTCATCATTTATAGACGAGGGGATGCGGCGGCGATCGTCGATTTAATACTCTGGCATCTGCGGGGCGGGTGACTTGTCGGCTTCGGGCAGATCCGTAATCAGCGCTTCCGTTGTCAGGATCATTGCCGCGATGCTGGCCGCATTTTCCAGGGCGCCGCGCGTGACCTTCGCCGGGTCAATGATACCGGCGTCAATCATGTTAACGAACTTGCCGGAGATCACGTCGTAGCCAATCTTCATGTCGTTCTTGGATTCCTGGAGCTGACGCACCTGCTGAATGATCACCGCGCCGTCTTGTCCGGCATTGGCAGCGATCTTCTTCATCGGCGCTTCGAGCGCACGGCGCAGGATGCCCACACCGGTCTGCTCGTCTTCATATTCCATCTTGATGCCGTCGAGTTCCTTGATCGCGTTGACCAAAGCCACGCCACCACCAGGAACGATGCCCTCTTCAACGGCGGCGCGTGTCGCACTGAGTGCATCTTCGACGCGATGCTTCTTTTCCTTCAGCTCGGTCTCGGTCGCCGCGCCGACGCGGATCACCGCGACGCCGCCCGACAACTTCGCCAGACGCTCTTGCAGTTTCTCGCGGTCATAGTCGCTGGTGCTGTTATCGATTTCGACCTTGATCTCGCTGATGCGACCCTTGATCGACTTCTCTTCGCCCGCGCCATCGATGACAGTGGTGTCATCCTTGGTGCTGACAACCTTGCCGGCGCGACCGAGGTCGTTCAGGGTGACGGTTTCCAGCTTGCGGCCAATATCTTCGCTGATGACCGTGCCGCCCGTCAGGACGGCGATGTCGGCCAGCATGGCCTTGCGGCGATCACCAAAGCCCGGAGCCTTGATCGCCAGTACGTTGAGCATCCCGCGCAGCTTGTTCAGAACCAGCGTGGCGAGCGCCTCACCGTCAACATCTTCGGCGATGATGACCAGTTCGCGGCGACCAACCTGCACCAGCTTTTCGAGCAGCGGCACGATGTCCTGAGCGGCGCTGATCTTCTTTTCGTAGATCAGGATGTACGGCTCGGTGATGACGGCTTCCATCGTGTCCGGCGCGGTGATGAAGTACGCGCTGATGTAACCACGATCGAACTGCATACCTTCGACGTACTCGGTCTCGAATTCCAGACCCTTGCTCTCTTCGACGGTGATCACGCCGTCTTTGCCGACTTTGTCCATCACTTCGGCGATCAGATTGCCGATTTCCTTGTCCTGGGCGGAGATCGAAGCAACGGCGGCGATCTCTTCCTTCGTGTTGATGGCAACGGCCATCGCCTTGATCGCGGCGGCCACTTTGTCGGTGGCGGCATCGATACCACGCTTGAGCAGCATCGGGTTGGCGCCAGCGGCGACGTTCTTCAGACCCTCATTGACGATGTGCTGGGCCAGCACGGTCGCGGTGGTCGTGCCGTCACCCGCGATGTCGTTGGTCTTGGTGGCGGCTTCCTTCAACAGTTGCGCGCCCATGTTTTCATAGGGGTCTTCGAGTTCGATTTCTTTGGCAACGGTCACGCCGTCGTGGGTGACGGTGGGCGCGCCGAACTTCTTGTCGAGCGCAACGTTACGGCCTTTGGGACCGAGCGTGGTGGACACGGCATCGGCCAGTTTATCGACGCCGCGCTTCAGGCTGCGACGGGCTTCTTCAGAAAATTGCAATTGCTTAGGCATGTCAGAAACTCCTCATTCGGTAGATGTTCGTTTTGGGGCGCGTTTGGGAGCGCATCGAAATAGGGTCAAACCGGGATTAAAATTAGTCGGTGACGACGGCCAGAATGTCGCTCTCTTTGAGGATCAGCAGCTTCTTGCCGTTGATCTTGATCTCGGTGCCGCCATATTTGGCGTACAGCACCTTGTCATCGACTTTCACATCGAGGGCAATCAGCTTGCCATTATCATCGCGGCGGCCCGTTCCGGCGGCCAGGATGGTGCCCTGCTGGGGCTTCTCTTTGGCGGTTTCCGGGAGGAGGATGCCACCAGCGGTGACGTCCTCACCTTCGGACGGCTCGACCACTACGCGGTCGCCCAGGGGACGCAGCTTGAGTTCGGTTTTTGTCGCGTTCGTCATGTGATTCTCCTGTCATCGAAAAAACGATGCTGTTAGACTCGTTAGCACTCTCAAGGGTAGAGTGCTAATCTTGGTTATAGTTTAGTGAGAATCTGGGGGGCTGTCAAGTGATCTTTAGCACTCTCACTCTGAGACTGCTAAATCTCTAACGAAGTTCTGATAGAACGGATTCAGGTATCGGGCCGTGTCTGGCACGGTCAAATTTACAAACCGCTGACCGAATTTATGGCTCAAAAAAGATCGGGTTGGTCAGCGCGCATAGCAGGCTATCCCGATCGCGCAGTTCGGCCACGCACCAGCGCGCGCTCGAAATGGGCAAACGCCAGCTTTTCGATCCAGCTTCGTCTGTGGCAAACGTCTCGAACGCTGCACCATCGACGATCAGGCGAATCTGGCTGCCGGATTCGGGAGTTCCCCAGTCAGCGGTAACTTCGGCTTGCGAACCATGCAGCGTATCGCCCATCATGCCCGTTTCCCCGTCGAGCGTTTGCGCCGTCAGGATCAATCGGTGGCCGTCGGCGGCCAGATACGAATGGCCGCGCCGGATGGCGGCCAGAATCGCCGTTTCGCTGAGCGACTCTGCGTACACCACGTTGAAGCCCACACGCGGAATGAGTGGCGTTGGGCCGTGCGCGTCTGTACCCGCCGTCGCCACCAGCCGATAGCCCTGATTCAGCCAGCGATACCAGAGCGCCAGACCGTCTTCGTTGTAGGGCGACCAAAAGCCGTTCCAAACCTCGACCGCGCGCGCCGTACCCGGCCACATCTCCTGATAGCGCCAATCGCAGCCCGTGCAGTCCGGATCGCCCGGCGACATCGGATGTGCAATCACGAACAAGCCGCCGCCCGCCTCGACGGTCGCGGCGATGTCCCGCATCGTGCGATGTGTGCCATCATGCGGATCGACGCGCCAATCGACCCAATGCCGCACGCCCAGCGTCAGCGCATGACCGTAATAAGTGGTCAGTTCGAGGCCGCCCATTGTCAGCAGATCGGGCGTTGCCAAACTATCGACCTGGGGCAGCGGCGACACGGTGTTGTGATCGGTCAAGGTCATAAAATCCAAACCGTATGAACGCGCCGCCGCGACCAGATCGGGCACATCCCAGGAGCCGTCGGAATGGATGGTATGCGAATGCAGATCGCCACGATACCAGCCTTTGCCGCGCGGCAAATCTGCGTTTTTGGCATAGCGCGGCGCGTCTCCCGTCAGTGGCTCGGCGTCGGCATCGATCGTCAGGTGATACGTGATGTCGCCACCGGGCAAAACCATGTGCGTATCGATGACGAGCGCCCATTCGCCAGCGGGTAGCTCCCCGATCGTAAAGCCGGGTGTCGCCTCAACCGCACTCAGCGCGATGCTGTTATCGGCGCGATTGTGCCCTGCGCCCCGCGATCCATTCGGATCGAACAGGCTCAAACTCAGCAAGTTGCGCCCATGTTGCCCGGCCACTTTCTCCGGGCCATACCTGAAGCCTATGCGCAAATGAGTCGCCCCTGGCGGCAGCGTAAACGGGTGCGCAAGATGCTGCTTGGCCTGTGCGTGGGTCAAGACAGCGCTGATGTCGAGCAGGGGCATCGGGAGTCTCCTTTAACGATCGGCCAAAAAGCGTCGCAAGGTGGCGAGTTGATCGATCAGCACCGCCTCTTCCAATTCGCCGACTTCGAGCGTGACCCAGGGTGCGGGCGTGCGATCGAGCGTCCAACCGAGCAGTTCGAGGTCATCGGCCTGAATTGGCTGATGCAGATCGACGCGCTGATCACCTTGCCAACCGGGACGGGTCAAATGAATCTCGCGGACTTTTTGCAGCGGCATTGCTTCCAAATAGGCATGGATGCTCGGCCACTTCATATTGTGCGCGCTGATCTGCGCGTGCGCCAGATCGAGCAGCATATCGCAGCCCGTATCTTCCAACAGGCTCGTGAACAATTCTGGCTCGCATATATATTCGTAGGCGTTGGTCGGGTGATAGTTGAAGTTTTCGAGCGCGATCGGGATTTTTAACCATTCGCGCAACCGTTCCGCATGACGCTTGATGTTGGCGACCACCACCGCACGAGATTGCAGGTCTGCATCGTCGCCTTCGCGGTAGGGGCCGTCACGATGTGCCTGCGGCTCGGCGCTCGCCCCGATCCCGGTTGAGAACCAGGGCGGGCGCGCCATATCCATGATTGCCGCACCTTCGCGCACCACGTCATCGGTGAAGGGCGCTTCGTAGTTCAACCAGAACGGCTCCGGTAGATCGTGAATCATCAGTGGGAGTTTGGTCTGTTCCTGTACCTGCCCTAACAAGGTGCTGCCAAGCTGCCCATAATAGACAATATAATCGACATCGAGTTGATTTTTGCTCGCCAGTGCCATCGCCATTTTTGAGATCGAAACACCCAGTTTGGTCGCCATTATCTATCATTGCCTCCTGTTAACGCCAAATTCACCTCACACCGCTTCTCCGTACTCATGGTAAGGGGAGCGCCATGACAGTTGGTTCAACTCCCCCTCTCTGCGATTGCGGAGAGGGGGGTGGGGGGTGAGGTGAAACCCCGCGCCTGACCTCGATCGGCGGCTGCTCATCCCGATAGATCAGATAGCGCGACGGCCACAGCGTGATCGGCTGATTTTCGCGCCATTCGGTCGATTTCGGCAGATACACCTTGAGACTGCCCAGCCCAGCCACGCCGACTATCGCTTTGCGAAAATGCCCCAGATCGATGATCTGTTCGATCGTGCCGCGCCACGCATCAGGCTGATCGGCGGCTACGACTAACAAATCTTCGGGGCGGATCGCCAAAGTTGCCGAACCCGTGACGTTATCGGGGGCGGCCAGCGTTCGATCGCCGATCTGGAAACTGGTGCCGAACTGCATGGCGGGCAGCATATTCATCACGCCAATGAAATCCGCCACGAACAGTGAGCGCGGCTGCTCATATATTGCGCTCGGCACGTCGAGTTGTTCCAGGCGACCTTTGCTCATGACCGCGATTCGATCGGCGAGGCTGAGCGCTTCCTCCTGATCATGGGTGACGAAGATCGCGGTGATATGCACCTGACGCTGGATGCGATGTAGTTCCTCGCGCAGGCGTACCCGAAGCAGCGCATCCAGGTTGCTGAACGGCTCATCGAGCAGCAAAATCTTCGGTTCGAGCACCAGCGCGCGCGCCAATGCGACTCGCTGCTGCTCACCGCCCGAAAGCTGTGCAGGGAAGCGTTTGCCATAATCGGCCAACCCCACCAATGCCAGCGATTCGCGCACCTTGCGATCGACTTCGGTACTGGGCAGCCGTCGCAAGCGCAGGCCGAATGCAATGTTGTCGGCAACGCGCATGTGCGGCCACAGCGTGTACTTCTGGAAGACCATCGCGGTCGGTCGGTGATTGGGCGGCAGCGCCACCACTGACGCGCCGTCGATGCGTACATCACCGCTCGTCGGCTGCTCGAAACCGCCGATCATGCGCAGCGCCGTCGATTTGCCACAGCCCGACGGTCCCAGAATACATAGAAACTCGCCATCGGCAACATCCAGGCTGATCTGGTTGACGGCAGGCGCCGATGCACCGAATTGTTTGGTCAGTCCCAGTAAACTCAGTGTAGACATCTTAGACTCCGAATCCAGCGGTCAGATAGCTGCCACGCACGAAACGTCGCGCGAAAAACAGCAGCACGAGCGAGGGAATCCACAGCACCAGCGACAGAATCGCCCCATATTGCGTAACCAACGTGTTGTTGATCAGCGGGTACATGATCACGGGCAGCGTCAGGACGTTGGGCGCGCCGATCAAAATTACGGCCACCGCCTCATAAAACGTGCCGACAAAGGTCAACAACAGCGCCGACGCTATCGCCGGGATGACCAGTGGCACCGTCACGCGGAGGAACACCTGCCAGCGCGACGCGCCCACATCGAGGGCAGCCTCTTCCAATGAGCGCTCGACGCCCTGGAAAGCCGCCGTCGGAATCCAAATCATCAGCAGCATCGTATTGACGAGCTGAATCAAGATGACACCCACCTGCGTGCCGATCAGGTTCAGGCGCAAGAACACTACCGCGATCGACACATACAGCGAGAAACGCGGAAAAGCGTTGGTGATCAGGAACGAGAGCAAAAAAAACTGCCGCCCAATGAAGCGCATCCGGGCGAACGCATACGAGGCGAGCAGGCACACCAGCGCCGACAGCACCGTCACCGAGATCGAAATCACGATGCTGTTGGGGATCGCTTTTTGCACCTCGCCGCGCGCGAATGTTAGCTCCCAGAATTTGAAGCCGAACTCCTGCGGAATCAGCGCGCCGCCTTGCCAACGGATGGCGAATGCCCACAAAATCACGGTGCTAATCGGGCCGAGAATGAAAAATACGAGCAGCACCAATAAGCCGATTCCGATCAAGTCGGGGCGTTCGCGGCGCAATTTGGGCAGGTCAGTGGCTATAGCCTGATTCGTCATGTTCGCGTGACTCCAGAATTGCTCCTGACGATCGCCCGAATATACAGCATTCCCACCACAGCGGACGCCAAAAACGTGATAACGGCCTGCGTTTCAGCTTCGCGCGGGGATCGAAATTCACCATAGGTGCTCTGCATAAACACACCCATCATTTGCGGCGCAGCCGGTCCGAGCAAATAAGGCAAGGTATAACTGCCGGTAGTGATATGAGATTATCTCGCACCTCCTGTTGACGGGAAGACGGGCGTGAGCAGGAGTTCGCGGATCGACCAGAGATGGTTGGTAAGGCCAAGTGCCATCGCAGGAGATTGGGGTTTGAACTTTTTTTATCCAGTGGCTGGGGCAACGGCAAGCGTAGGGAACGATGTGAACGGCACCAGTTGTAAACGGTGAGTGCCCACCAGCCGAGGGCGACTTTGGTGTCGTCACGGCGGGCAAAGGCCAGCGAGCGGCGCACCTGATGGGCACTCATGCGACGGGCCGTACCGTTTCGGCGTTCAATGGCCGAGGTATTGGGCGTGGTATAACCCAAATGGTCAAGCACTTGCTGGACGGCACGTTGGGAACCGTGCGCGTAGCGGATGTCTACCTGAACCACGCGCCTGCCTTCACGGTGCTTCACGATCTGAACATGGGCCAAAGTGCGTGGAATCCGATAGCGTAAGGCGGGGAAGCGACCACGAGTCCCCTTGCGACTAGGACGATACGCTTCTCCAAAAATCTCTGGAAACAAGCTGGCATAACTGGCTTCGCCGTCCGTTAACAACACTAAGTGATGGCGATTAGCAAGCCGTTGCGCAGCATCCTCCAACAGCCGCCGGATGAGGGTCTCATCCCGCCGTCCCTGGACATGCGATACCACAAACTTGCTCTCCGGGTCGATGACTTCCGCTTCCCACTGCGGCTGACTCTTGTCCTGTGCAAAGCCATGCCGTTCGTCGGCTTCCAAGGCGACAACTTCTAAATCGTGAACCCGCTCGTCATGAAAGGCTTCAGCGTGATGGCTCACCGTCTGATTCAAGCGGCGCACCACGCTCGGATGGACTTTCACCAGTCGCGCGGTGGCCGTCAATGAGCAGCCCTCTGCCAGATGGTCAGCCACTGCCACTGCCTTGTCCTCCGTCACTTTCGTATTCCATAGCGCAGTACGCTTGCGTTCGCTGAACTCCTTCCCGCAGCAACCACAATGCAAGTACCGTATCGCATCTTGTCCGTAGATTTTTCGAACCGTCAGGTTGTTCTGACCGCTTTGTCCATACAGGGTACAGCGTTCATTCACACAGGCTAAAGCTTCCAGCGCTGGTCGGGGGTGGGTTGGTGGGTTGGTATTCATACACCCCATCCTACCTCACCCCGCCGCCAAAATCCCGTAGGTACGTGATAATCTCACATCACTACC
>JBBRMW010000225.1:0-9987 GCA_038230635.1 Aggregatilineales bacterium
AGTACCGCGATCGTGATAAACGCCTCGAATGGTCGCAACGTGCTGCCCTCGAACAAAACGGCGCGTTGAGTCATCTCCGCCAACGAAATCGCCGCGACGAGCGAGGTATCCTTCAACATCGCGATGAAATCATTGCCGAGCGGCGGCAGCACGACGCGGATCGCCTGCGGCAGGACAATATGCCGCATCGCCTGGAAGTAGGTCATGCCGAGGCTGCGGGCGGCTTCCATCTGGCCGCGATGGATGCTCTGAATGCCCGCGCGGAAAATCTCGGCCAGGAACGAGCCATAGGCGACCGCCAAGCCCAAGATCGCACGGGTGACTCCGGTTATTGGAATATTCACACCCAAGTGATCGTGCAGCCAGTCGCGCAACGCCGGGCCAACCGCAAAATAGAACAGCAGCAAAATCACCAGGATCGGGATGCCGCGCACGACCTCAACATAAAGGATCGCAAAATTCCGCAACACGGGTTGTGCCGAAATGCGCATCAAGGCAATGACTAATCCGATAATCAGCGCGAGGGCATAAGAAATAAGCGTTAAGAACAAGGTCAGGAAAATTCCGCTCTGGCAACTGGCGATATTGTTGAGCGCGCATTTTCCCGGTTCTTCGCTGATGATCGACGTGATCGCATTGCGTGGCAGCGCAATAAACACCGGATCGATCGTTTGAACTGTATAAGTATCGGGCGTCTCGCTCAGGAGCTTGCCGCTTATCTGCACGCTGGGCACGCTCACACTGAGCTGGCAGCTACCTTGCGTATCGGGTTGGCAGCCGTCGGGCGTGCGCTTTTCGGTGGCGCGCACATCGAGCTTCGTGACCGAGATAATCTGTCCGTCTGAGGTTTGAATGCGGTAGTCAGTGGCTGTCTCGGTATAGAAGATACCGGCGATCGTCTGAGGGGCGGTTGTGAGCACCACGCGATCGCCCGTTCGTTGAATATTGGCTACTTTTGCGTGCGCAATGGAACTGCTCACGGCATCGATGGTGCGGATCGTCAGCGTTTGCGAATCCTGCGCGGTGAGGACTCCCGCGATTTTCTGCTCTTTACCATCCAGCGTGACGTTGTACGTGACGTTTTGAAAATCGGTCGTCGTCAGGTGTGGATCATCGGTGACAAAGGTAAACGCCTGATGGTAGAGCGGCGTCGTCAGTATGCCGTATACGGCGAGTACCAGCGCGGCCACCAAAATGATCAACCAAAAGGGGAACCGTGCCGCACGCACCGAGGCACGTTCCAAAAAACTGGGCAGCGGCATCGCGCCGGGAGGCTGAAGGGCGTTGGGATCGATAGAGTCAGTCATGGATGGTAGGCGCAAATGGTCTCGCACCAATCGCGGTGGATGCCTTGCGCGGGTCTCCTATCTCGAAAGAGCAGAACATCACCGCCGGAGAAGCGCGGCTGTTTTGCGCTAGAAAAAAATAATACGCTCAAAAAGAATTTATCGCAATTTTTCGGAAGCGCAATGCGCCAGGCACAGATAAACCGGCCTGACGCATCGCCTAAAGCGGAGAAATTACGACTTGGTGGCAACCGGGGTTGCGGCCATTGTCGCGCTCATGGTGACGGCGGCGGGCATCGTCGCTGCCATCGTGGCACTGGTCGAAGCACCGGGCAAGAAGCTGGCAGGCGCATCCTCACCGAAATACTTGCGGTACAGCGTGTTATACGAGCCATCGGCGATGACAGCGCGCAAACCAGCATTGACCTTGTTCAGCAGGTCGCCGCATTCCTTGCGGACGGCAACGCCATACTTCTCATCGGTCAGGCCACCCTTCGTGACAACCAGATTCAATTCTGGCTTGTCGGCGATGTTGTTGAGGGCGACGGGTGTATCGATGATCACGGCATCCACGTCTTTATTCGCCAAAGCCTGGAGCGCGGCTGGTGCAAGATCGTAGCTCTGGACGGTCGCGTTCTTGATCGTCTTGGCGAAATCTTCACCGGTCGTACCCTTTTGCGCGCCGATCTTCAGACCTTGCAGCGAGTCGGGCGTCTTGTACTTGCTGGCGTCAGCTTTGCGGGCGACGATCGCCTGGCTGCTCAAGAAGTACGGATTGCTGAAGTCCACCGTCTTCTGACGCTCGGCGGTGATGGTCACGGCGCTGACCACGAGGTCATAGTCGCCCTGGGCGAGCTTGGCGAAAATCGTGTCGAAGCCCTCGGTCACGAAGTTGACGCTGAAACCTTGCGACTTGGCGATGGCATTCAACAGATCGACATCGAAGCCTTCGATTTTGTTGGTTTTGGTATTGACGCTCTCGAACGGTGCATAGCTCGTATCGCTGGCGATCTGAGCGGTGCCACCCTTCGCGCAAACCTTCGCAACGTTCGCGGTGGCGGCGGTGGTAGCGGCCATCGTCGCGGCGGCAGTTGTGGCAGCGGTCGTCGGCGCCACGGTCGCGGCCTTCGTCGCAACGGCGGTAGCGGCCATTGTCGGGGCTGCCGTAGCAACTGTGGTAGCGGCCATTGTGGCAGCTATCGTCGGTGCGGTCGTCGCGGCCATCGTGGCAGCCATTGTCGGTGCGACCGTTGCGGGCTTGGTGGCGACCATCGTCATCACGGCAGCCGCGCCGTTGCTGGTGGCAGCCATTGTGGCAGCCGAAACGCTCGACGTGGTAGCGGCCATCGTCGCGGGCTTGGTGGCGACCATTGTCGCGGCGGCAGTTGTAGCAGCGGTCGTCGCGGCAGTGGTAGCGGCCTTCGTCGCGGCAGCCGGGGCAGTGGTAGCGGCCATCGTTGCGGCCACGGTAGCAGGCACGCTGGTGGGCGGCACGGCGGTCGGGGTCGGCGTGGCGCTAGGGGTCGCGCAAGCAGCCAGTGCAATCGAAAGCACCGGGATGACGAGTGTCATTAAGGCACGGCGGTTAAAGTGCATGTCAATTCCTCCTGATGTGGGGTGATTTGGGATAATTTGCACAGGTACATCTTACCCACAGCGATCAATTTGTCAACAGCGGGTTGGCTAAATAATATATAAAATATGTTGGCAATGTTGCGGAATGCCGATATGAGCGGACGTGTAAATGCCCTGACGCGACAAATTAGAGGCTGTTATGCACTTTCAAAAACGGACGCCAAGAATGGCGTCCCTACACCAAGACAATCGGTACGAGCGTAGGGACGGCATTCTTGCCGTCCGCACCGTTGCCACGTCTTCCAAAAGTTCATAACAGCCTCTAAGGCGTATCCGACCGCAAAACGCACTAAATCTGCACAAATTGTGCGGCATCAAGCACGAATAATGTCACATAGTGGCCGCTATCATTGCGCGGAGTCGGCGGCACAGACGCTTTGATCGTCGCTAAAACGCCTGCCACTTGCGGCGCATCAACGCCGATCACGAGCGTGGTACTGCCGCGTCGCAGAAAACCGCCCAAGCTGCTGATCTGCGTGACCGGATAACTTTTTTCGACCAGTGCGCGCGAAACGACCTCTACCATGTCCGAAGTGACAATCGCAAGAATTAGCTTCATTCCGAAATAACCCTCATAAAAACCAGTATATCGATGGGCACGATTAGCAACCGTTACGCTCCATTATACGCAAATCACTCTATCATGAGTTGTTTTTTTGACTAATCACAGGCGAAGATGTTCATACAGGTTGCGGAGACGTAAATATGGCTGATCAACTGCCACAATCGCATGTATCGATGAAATACGGATTCGTGATGCCGTTCGGTGATGCACGAATCGCTTCTGAGCGCGCACAGGCTGCCGAAGATGCGGGCTGGGACGGCTTCTTTGTGTGGGACAGCGTGTGGGGCGTCGATGCCTCGGTGATGTTGGCCGCCGCCGCCATGACCACCGAGCGCATCCGACTCGGCGCGCTGATCACGCCTGTCTCGCGTCATCGACCGTGGAAACTGGCAGGCGAAACGGCGGCGCTTGATAACCTGTCGCACGGTCGGCTGACCCTGGCGGTCGGGTTAGGCGCGATCGATACCGGGTTCGCGGAATTCGGCGAAGAAACGGATCGGAAAACGCGCGCCGAACTGCTCGACGAGGGTTTGGCGATCATCACGGGTTTGTGGCGCGGCCAGCCCTTCAACTTCGACGGCCAGCTCTATCACATCCGCGCGACGACCTTTCAGCCGCCCGCGCCGCCCGTCCAAACGCCGCGTATCCCGATCTGGGTGGTCGGGGCGTGGCCGCGTCCGCGTTCGATGGATCGCGCGCTGCAATGGGATGGTCTGCTGCCTAATAAACTGAACACGGATGGTACGCACGCCCAAGTGACGCCCGATGACGTGCGCGCCATGCGCGCGTATATCCAGGAAAAACGGACGCAATCCACGCCCTTCGATATAATCGTGGAGGGTGAGACACCCGGCGACGATCCTGCGCAAGCCGAGTCGATTGTGCGTCCGTTCGCCGAAGCGGGGGCGACGTGGTGGATCGAGACACGCTGGACGACCGCCGACTCCGAGGTCGTGCGGGCGCGCATCGCACAAGGACCGCCTCGCCTCAAGTGACCGGATCGAAAGGATGTTCCGCATGATGCCCTGGAAATTTGGACGAATCGCGCTGCTTCTCGTTATCGGCCTCGTACCGTTGATCCCCGCACGCGACAGCAGAGCGCAACCCCGTATCGACCGCGCCGATCTTGTACCACTATGCGCAGGCCGATCACGCTTTCGCGGTCGAGCGTGCCGATGGCTCCGACAGCCGTCTGGTTGCGCAGGGCATCATGACCGATAAAGACATTTTCTTGGGGGCACTATGGTCGCCATCACATGAATGGCTTGCTGGGGCACATGGGACTTATATCGGGCCATCGTACCCCTGGATTATGAACCGACAAGGGACGAAACAGGTGAAAATTCCAGGCGGTTTTACGACTGATAATGATTTCGTACTTGAGTGGTCTCCAAAACAAGATTTAATAGCCGTGGGTGGTGGCTAAGATATTGACAGCGACAAAACCCTTTCTCTGTTCGATCCGAATACGGAAACTGCCGTCGCATCTTTCAGTGATCCATCGGGCGTTCTTGGCTTGGGCTGGTCACCCGATGGTCAATATTACGAAATAGACATTGGTGCAGAGATGTCAACCTCATTTGTATTTCTCACTCCCAGCGGGAAGATCATACGGCGCAGCATCGCATGGGGCGGTTCTTATCTGATTGCTACCGCGGTACAGTGGACGCCGGATGGTCGGCTCATCTATTTGAGTCAAGATAAATCGGCATTGGTTTTCGACGATCTGGTGAGTGGCAAGGTGCAGCGGATTCCAATCGCAAAGCCATACTTGGGAATCTTTAACTGGAGTCCGGACAAAAAACATGCCCTATTCAACACAGCAAAAGTTGACGGGAATGGCAACGATCCATTCAACTATCAGTTATGGCTGCTATCGTTATCAGACGGGCGCGCCGAGTTGATCGGTGACAGTGTGCGTTCACTTGGCTCTATATATCACGATTTTTCGGACACAACTCCAGCTTGGTCTCCATCCGGCAATAGAATCGTTTTTTGGAACGCTGATGGGGCAGCCTATTATGATCGGGCCGTGAAGCGTGTTGTTCAAATCATGCGCACTGACGCACCTCTTAACAGTCTTAGTATACCAAAACTTCAGTTGACGAGTGACGGTCAGAACATTGTTTTGCTTTGGAATTGGGATGTCTCGCTTTATGATTTGAAAACTGGCTCGCTCCGAAAGGGTCCCGGAGGGACAGGCAATTTTGAGATTTCCCCCGACGGGCGTTATATCGCCATTTCTTCTAGTCAATGTGGCAGCACAGGAGCATGTATTATCGATGCGAAAGATGGCACACTGATCAGTTCCATTTTGGATACAAGCAATGGCTATGATTCTGTGCGGCAATTTGACTTTTTGTGGCATCCCACCCAGCCTTGGCTGTTCGTTGGTCAATCGCAAGAAATGGGTTCATCCCGCGAATATGTTTCAGTGACGAATGTTTCGGGCACGGTGCGCCGTGAAATTGGACTTGGCGGCCTGAGTGAGGGCTACATTGGTTGGCTGCCCGATGTAACTCAGTTGGATGCCTCGTGGGGTGCCCCAAATCCACTTTCACCCCGTGAACCCGATAGCGAACTGCGTGGCTTTGATGGTTGGACGAATCACGTAGTCTGGAGTCCCGACAGCAGGCAGTTGGGTGTGGCCGCTGAAAAGGGTTCGCAGCAACTTTGGGATGTAACCGATGCGTACCGACCGTTCAAGGTGACGGATGGTGCTGCGCCCGTTTGGAATCGGGATGGTTCGCGTGTTGCCGTCCAAAATCAGGGAACGCGGCGGCTCGATGCACGCACGGGCGATCTGCAAATCGCCTTGCCTGCCGCGAACCATATTCAATACAATCCCGATGGTTCGCTCTTTGGCTTACTCGATACGGACGGGGTATTTCATCTGTACAAAGGAGTCAGTGCGTTAGAACTATCCATTGATGTGCTTGCCGCCAAACCGATCAGCCATTTTGCCTTCAATCGAGATGGTTCACTCATCACCACCGACGCGGCTGGCAACATTGCATGGTGGCATATTACGGGCAATGACTCACCCACCGTTCAGATCCTCAACGAACATGTTTTTGCGACGGGTGCAGCCTTTACGCTGAGCCAGAACGGACGCTATCTGGCGATCAGCGAGCAGAGCAGTATTTTGAACCGGATCGTCTTGTGGGATATATCTGCGCAACATCTTATCGCCCAATTACCGGGTACAGGCGGCATGTTCAGCCCTGATGGGACTCAGTTCGCACTTGAAAAAGTAGGCAATCCGATTCGCCTGATTGATACCAAAACCGGGCAGCCAAGTATCACGCTCGAAAACCCGCCCTATACTGTTCACGACTACGGTTTCCCGCTGCCAAAAATTCAACAGGTGCAAGTTTTGGGTTGGAACCAGATCGGTGATCGCCTCGTCGCAATTGGGGATTATGCGGCTGACCCACACGAAATTATTCTGTGGGATACGACGGGCAAAGTGCTTTGGGCGCTTCCCACTTGGCATCAGTCCCCTATTTTTGACATCAGCCCGGATGGTGAGCGCTTGGCGGTTGTCACGGAAGCAGGACGCTGGGGCGAAGAGATAATCGAGATCATCAATCTGAAAACGGGCAGCTTGCTCGAACGTCTCAATCGTAATGCTTTTGCGGTGCGGTGGAGTCCCGATGGGAAATGGCTGGCCTCGGCGAGTTCTTATGGGGTTTCGCTGTGGGCAATGGCGGCTGCACCTTGACCCAGGGTATTTCCGGCGCATCACCCACGTCTGCCTATACGCCGCAAAAAATCCTCCTGTCGGAGCTGGCGCGCACGTTTTTCACGTTGGGCATCCTCGGATTCGGGGGGCCGGCGGCCCATATCGCGCTGATGGAAAAGGAACTCGTCACGCGGCGTGGTTGGCTCAGCCGGGAGCACTTCATGACGCTGCTGGCCGCGATCAATCTCGTGCCTGGACCCAGCAGCACCGAGATGGCCTTTCACATCGGCTATGTGACGGGCGGCGTGCCCGGCGCGATTTTGGCGGGCGCGGGCTTCATCATCCCGGCGGCGGTGCTCTCGATCGCGCTGGCGATGCTCTATACGGTGGCAGGCGATCTGGCGGCGGTGCGCGGGTTGTTCCTGGGCGCGCAGCCGGTGATTCTCGTGTTGATCCTCAGTGCCGCCTATCGCCTCGGCCAAAAGGTGATCGATTCGCCCATCATGCGCGTCCTGCTGATCGGATCGCTGATCGTGCTGGCGGCGAATATCTCACCACTGATGGCTGCGCTCGGTCTGTCGCCGATTTATGTGCCGTCGCTGCCCCTGCTGATCACGACAGGCGTACTGTACGTGCTGTGGCGGCGGCGCAAAACCGCGATCGCTGCGCTGCCACCGCTGATCGGGGTAGTACGCCAGATCGCCGTGCAGCCACCCGCACCGCTCGATCTGTTCTGGCAATTTTTTGTGATCGGTGGGACGTTGTTCGGCAGCGGTTATGTGCTCGCGCCATATATGAAGCGCACGTTTGTCGATGGCCTCGGATGGCTTACCCCGCAGCAGTTGATCGACGTGCTGGCGATCGGCCAATCGACGCCCGGCCCTGTGCTCAGCACGGCCTCGGCGGCGGGTTATGTGATGACGGCGACGCGCTATGGGAACTTGTGGTCGGGCGTGCCCGGTGCGCTGACCGCGACGATCGGCGTATTTTTGCCCGCCTTTTTGATCGTGCTGCTGCTCGGCAGGATCGTGCCGATCTTGCAGCGTTATCCGATCGCGCTCGACTTTTTGAAAGGCGTCAACGCGGGCGTGATCGCGCTGCTGATCGGTGCATTCATTGATCTGGCCTGGACGACGACGTTCAAGCCGGGTGGGATCGATTGGCTGACGCTGCTGTTGACAGGTGGCGCATTCATCGCCAGCGAGCGGTTGGGCTGGAGTCCGCTTCGACTGATTGCGACCGGGTTGATCATCGGTGTCGCACGCGCCGTGCTCCATTTGATCTGAAGGATGAAAGTTTTGGCGGATGACCCGGCGTGGTCGCCCATGATGATGCTAATGGTGAAACCAATCAAACTTCGCGCATTCACCTCACCCCCCCGGCCCCCTCTCCGTCATCACGGAGAGGGGGAGTCGGAAGGCAAACCTAGACATACGTGGCCTTTGATTGGTTTGATCATAAGTTTAATTTGACAGAACGTATGTGCTACGCTAGACTGCGGGTTATGATTTTACAGTTCAGGAGGCAACTATGAATCTCGGTGCATTTTCAATCAGTCTGAGCGTCAAAGACATTGAAACGTCAAAGGCCTTCTATGAAAAGTTGGGCTTTAGTGTTTTTGGTGGAAATGCCGCACAGAACTGGCTTATTATGAAGAACGGCGATCACCTGATCGGCCTCTTTCAGGGCATGTTTGAGAATAATATTTTGACTTTTAATCCGGGGTGGGATCAAAATGCCAGCCCGATCGAGTCCTTCACAGATGTGCGCGAGCTTCAGCGGGCGTTAACAGCACAGGATCTAAAACTTCAAACGGAGGCCGATGAAAGTACACGCGGACCAGCCAGTTTCACGCTCACTGATCCCGATGGCAACCAAATTCTCATTGATCAGCACCTGTGAGACGAGTTCCGGGTAAAGACGACATATTCGGCGCGTTAGACTCCCTCTCTCCGTGAGGACGGAGAGGGGGTTGGGGGTGAGGTGAATCTTATCGGAGTTTCCCTTAACGACCGTCCAGCGCGGTGCGTGCCATGCGCATATTCAGGGTGAAGCCGTTGCGCTCAAAGTAGGCGTGCGCCGCCCGCAAATGATCTCCGCGTGTTGGATCGGTGGTGGGCAGGGCGCGACCGATCTCCAGTCGCACGAGTGCCACATCTAGCGCCATGTCGAGTTCTTCGGCGCGTTTCAGTGCTTTTTGCCAGAATTCGTGTGCTTTGGTCGCCTCTCCCTCAATACGATGATAAACGCCCTGGCACAATAGCGCGCGCGGTTGCCCAACTGCGAAAATTTTCGCGTACCGTGCGAAATGTTCACAGGCGCGCGCCGCACTTTTGGCGCGCGCATCGTTGGTGCGATCGGCTTCCCAGGCGGCCATGTGGATGTCCGCGATCGCGGTGTATCCTTCAAGGGTTTCGGAAACGGCGAGCGGCGTCTTCATCACCTCATCCATGATTTTCTCGGTGATTTCGAGTGCCACCTTTGTCTTTCCGGTACGCAGGAAAATCACGGCGCGCAAAGCGTCGATTTCGTGCTCCTGCGAACTTTCGCGTTTGCCGCCATACAGTGCGATGCTTTGGTTGATCGCATCGAGCGCCTGCGTGTACTGTTCCTGGCGAATATGCACTGCTGCGCGATTCGTGAGCGACCACGCCTGCGCCTGGATATTGCTGGTGCGCACACCCAGTTCAAACAACTGTCGGCAGACTTGAATCGTATTTTCGGCTTCACCGCGATACCAGTGCCAAAAGACTTGATGTGCCAGGGCGTCGGCCAGCACGCGATAGTCGCCATATTGTCGGGAAATGGCGATCGCC
>JBBRMW010000226.1:0-9983 GCA_038230635.1 Aggregatilineales bacterium
GAAATTGCAATGATAGAGCACCATCAACGGCGCGGGCTGCCCGCCCATGTTACGCACCCGATCTTCAACCGCGATCTGAGCTTCACCCGGCGTGATTTCGATCGTGCGTTCCAACCGCAGCCGATGCTGAAACAAGGCCGCCTCGTCCACGACGCCGTGCAGCCGCAGCTTCCAACGTTCGTCGTCCGTCCAAACGCGCTCGATGCGAATATCGTGTGCGGGCGTCGTCCCAATGCGCCCATGCAAACCAAGTGTTTCATTATTTTCGGGATCGATCGGCTGCGTACCCGGACTTCCGGCCTGCGTCAGCCCACACAATGCCAGCAGCCCACCGTGAAATGTCCGCAGCCAGCCCAGGCCGCCCGGCTCGTACCGTGACGGATGCGCCGCGCCCGCTCCACTGTGCCACGCCACCGGAATACCATTAAACGTTGCGGTGCCGATGTCCATGGCGCGATCGAGCAGCACCGTAAAATCGAGACCGCTCCCCGTCCGTACATCGGCCACCCGCACGCCCCGTTCGCGGCCATCATCGAGCGTCGCCAGCCGAATATCCGCGATCTGGCGCAGATCGCCCGTGTAGCCTTCGAGTTCCCGGCGTGTAAATTTGCGTCCCCATAAATCCATGTTGTCGTTCCCTTGAATGTCTGCCAAAAAATCTGATCGGACGTATACTGATGGTGAACGAAAAACCTCACCCCCATCCCCCTCTCCGTTTGCGGAGACGGGCGGGAATGAGGTTCTTCATCGGACACAATTGTCCGCGCGAATCGGATCGTGGTCAAGCAGTTCATAATGGGTAGCGAGCGGCATGATTCCAGTCAAAGTCACACTCCAATATCTCAGCAACGACGGCATGAAAAACTCCGCAAGTATGCGACTCTCGATGGATATGACGGTGGCCGAGGCGGTCAAGGGCATCGTCGCCTATCTGAACTTGGGAGACGAAGGCGTCTACCAACTGCTGCGCCAACGTCACCCGCTCGACGATGAAATGCGCTTGTTCGAGGTGGGCGTGCAGGAAGGCGACATTCTGCAATTGACGGTGATGGATGCCAACGCAACGATCACGGGGCTGAGCGCGGGCTTGGCAGGCGGCATCCTGAGTCGGCTGGGCGGCAAGGCGGGAGATGATCCGCTGCCGGTGCGGGCGGCGTTGATCGCGCAGGAAGGTCAATCCTATATGCTGCGCCATACCCGCGCCTTGATCGGGCGCGCCGATGAACGGCTGGGCTTCCCGCCTGAAGCGCTCGATGCCGACCTGACTGCACTCGATCCAACCCGCGCCGTCTCACGTCCGCACGCGATGATCGTCTTTGCCGACGGAATCTTCACCATCCGCGATTTGTTCAGTCAAAGCGGCTTAACGATCAACGGCCAGCGTGTATCGCCCAGTCAGGCACAAGCCATCCGTGATGGCGATATGCTTGGTTTTGGCGGTGTCATGCTTCAGTTTCGCTGTGAAACCTGATCATACAATATGGAACGAGGAAAATCATGACTGTTGAACTTTTAGGTGCTCTCGTCGTCGTGGCGATCATTGCACTCCTGGTGTTGTGGGTATTTCTCCGATCATTCGTGAAACTTACCCAAGAGTACGAACGCGGTGTCGTATTTCGTTTCGGGCGCGTGACCAGCGCGCCACGCGGCCCCGGCTTGATCATTTTGATCCCAGGGATCGAGCGTTTGCAGCGCGTCGATCTGCGTATGGTGACGCTCGCCATCCCGCCCCAGGATTGCATCACCTCCGATAACGTCACGGTGCGGCTGGATGCGATCGCCTATTTCAAGGTGAGCGATCCGATCAAGGCGATCATCAAAGTGCGCGACTATATGCAGGCCACCATGCAAATCGCACAAACCAGTTTGCGCAGTGCAATCGGTCAGGTCGAACTCGATCAACTGCTGACGCACCGCGACAACATCAATCAACGTTTGAGCCAGATCATCGACAAGCAGACACTTTCCTGGGGCATCGATGTCTCGGTCGTCGAGATTCGAGATGTGCAGCTTCCGGAATCGATGCAGCGGGCGATGGCGAAACAGGCCGAAGCCGAACGTGAGAAGCGCGCCAAGCTGATCCTGGCTGATGCCGAATTCCTGGCTGCCGAAAAGCTGGGACAAGCGGCGGCGATCATCGCTCGCAATCCGGCGGCGCTGCAACTGCGCTATCTGCAAACACTGACCCAGATCAGCGAAGAAAAGACGACGATCATTCTATACGACACGTCGAACCTCAATCTGGCGTTGACGCGGCTGGTGAATCCGGGGAGCATCTTGCCCACACTTCTGCCGGATGCGCAGACGTTCGATGTGGCCGCACCCACCAACGGCTCGCACGACAAAGCACCCAGCGAATCTCAATAAGCCACAACACAGGTTCCGTGTAAAGGCTGTCCGGCCAACGCGCGCGTGACTCCCCTCTCCGTGATGACGCAGAGGGGTTGGGGGTGAAGTGAATTCCTTTGTGAACTAGAATGCACACGACACTGGATTTTTATCCATGCCCGCCGTTCTTTATAGGTAAATGGTGAGGACGCGACCGATGAATCGTAGCCAACTATCTCATAACTCACAGGATACCGCCGCACTCGTGTTCACCAATAATGTCGGCCAGGTGATTTTTGTCGATCAGGCTTTCCTGACTTTGTTGAGCTACACAGAAACCGGGATCGTCGCGGGCGAGCCACTTTTCAAGGCACTGCGGCAAGAAGCCAAAACCGTCGAACGCCTCCTGGATCGCCTGATCAAAGATGGGCGCGTCGAAGGTGAAGTGCTTGCCATCCCTGGCAAAGATTCGCAGCCGCACCACTTCGTCTTTGACGGCATCGCCAACTACGATCAGAACAAACTGTATCAAGGCGCGGACATCACCCTGCGCGAAGCCACCCGAACCCCCACTGGCAGCCTGACTCCAGTCGTCACGAGTGCCGTGCCCACGCGCCAGGTGTCCCCCGAAATGGCTTCCGGCGAAACAGGTATCTTCATCGCCCTCTATTTCACCAGCCAGATCAAGGCCATCTATGTCTTGCTATCGCGTTTGATGGGCGTCTGGACGCAAGCGAACCTCGATAAGATCATCACCGAAACAGCCGCCAAAGCCGGCCATCCGATTCAAGTCAAAAACGGCTTGTTCGCATCTGATCTATCCGCGATCGATCCGGCGACGTTTCGCGCCATCCTGAGCAAAGTCCTATCCTACGCCGTCAACATTATCGGCAAACGCATTGTCGAGCGCGAAGTTGCGGCCACCGACGCTAAACTTCACGAAGGCGTGTTGGTGCTCGCCAGCCAAGTCGGTTTGCGCAATTTATTGGGCGACTGAGCGTTTCAGCCAACGAGGGATATTCATGTCTACAGCAACTATCTCAACCATCAACACCGTTCTGGACCTGATTCTAATCGCGGCGGCCATTTGGATGGTGATCACCGTGCGCGGCCTCGGCGGGATCATTGGCAAGGGTTTGAACTGGATCACGATCGGCGCGCTCGTTCTGGGTATCGCCCATTTGCTCTCGACTGTGATACAATCGCTGCTCGTCAGCAACCAAGCCGCCGACGCCATGGGTACCTCGATGTCGATGAGTACCTCGACCGAAGGCTTGATCCACCGCATTTTTGTGCTAATCGGCTTCGTATTTTTGATCATCGGTTTCCGCCAGATCGGAACGATCAAAAAGTAGGTGCGACGGCTTGTTAGTACCTTTTCGTGCAAATTGCACACCAGGAAAATCCAAAAAATATCATGACATATATTGCTTCTGAAACACGCTACGACTCGATGCAGTATCGGCGCAGCGGGCACAGTGGCCTGCGGCTGCCGGCGATCTCGCTGGGCTTGTGGCACAACTTTGGCGGCGTCGATACCCTGAAGAATGCGCGCGCCATCATCCGCCGCGCTTTCGATCTCGGCATCACGCATTTCGATCTGGGTAATAACTACGGCCCGCCGCCCGGTTCTGCCGAAGAAACTTTTGGGCGCATTTACCAGAAAGACCTGACTCCCTACCGTGATGAATTGATCATATCCACCAAAGCGGGCTATCTGATGTGGCCGGGGCCGTATGGTGAGTGGGGATCGCGCAAGTACCTGATCGCCAGTCTCGATCAGAGTTTGCAACGGATGGGTCTGGAATACGTCGATATTTTCTACAGTCACCGCCCCGATCCCGACACCCCGCTCGAAGAGACGATGGGCGCGCTCGATCAAGTGGTGCGCCAGGGCAAGGCGCTCTACGCGGGAATTTCGTCCTATTCACCAGAGCAAACGCACAAGGCCGCCAAAATCCTGCGCGATCTCGGTACACCGTGCGTCATCCACCAACCGCGCTACAGCATTTTCGACCGCCGCATCGAAGGCGGCTTGTTGGATACGCTGCAAAAGGACGGGGTCGGTTGCATCGTCTTTTCACCGCTGGAGCAGGGGATGCTCTCCGATCGCTACCTGAACGGTATTCCCGAAGGATCGCGCGCCTCGAAACCCAACACAGCCTTAGCGCCCGATCAGATCACCGAGGAACGCTTGACGCAGATTCGGGCGCTGAACGCAATCGCCGAAAAGCGCGGTCAAACGCTGGCCGAGATGGCTGTCGCCTGGGTGTTGCGCCACCCGAACATGACCTCCGCCCTGATCGGTGCCAGCAGCCCGGAGCAGGTCGAGGCGAACGTTGCCGCGCTCAAGAATCTCGCCTTTGCCGACGACGAACTGGCCGCCATCGACGCGATCGCCCCGGCTAGTTGAAAACGCGTCATCAAGGGCGACTTGGCGTGGTCATAGGCGTGAAGCTAAGGGGAGTCGGTGCGAGGTGCGGGAGGCGTCGTCATGGTGAGATGGACGAGGCAGGCCTCGTCCCTTCCCCAGACGCCGTTTTTGTAGGGACGAGGCCTGCCTCGTCCGTCCACTGGATTTCACAAAACCCGACCATGACCGCCGCCGTTCCTTAGCTTCACGCCTATGACTTGGCGTGGTCGCCCGCAAAAACCGATTTTACCATTAGCGGCGGCGGGGATCGAGCGCGTCGCTGACCCCATCACCCACGAAGGTGAACGCTAGCGTGATCGCGGCAATGGCGAAAGCCGGAATGATGACCTGCGTCGGGCTGGAATAGATTTCGCCAACAGCAGCGCTCACCATTGTGCCCCACGACGGCGTAGACGGATCGACGCCCAAGCCGAGATACGTCAGCGTGGCTTCGGCGATGATCGTCTCTGGGATACCGAGCGTGATCACCACCAGGATCGGCCCCATAATATTTGGCAGGACGTGCCGCCGAATCAAGCCCAGCGAGCGCGCGCCGAGGCTGCGCGAACTGGTCACGTAGTCCATCTGTTTAACCTGCAAGACTTGGCCGCGCACAAGCCTCGTCATCGTCACCCAACTGGTCAGGCCGAGCGCGATAAAGATCACCCACAGCGATCGTCCAAACGTCGTGATAATGATGATCACAAACAGCAGGCTGGGAAAGGCGTACATGATGTCGGTGAACCGCATGATCAGGTTGTCGAGCAGGCCGCCGAAATAGCCCGCCAGCAGACCAAGTGGTACGCCGATCGCCAACACGACGAAATTTGCCACGAACCCGACAGCCAACGAGACACGCGAACCGTACATCAAGCGCGTCAGAATATCTCGCCCCAAGTTATCGGAACCCAACACATTGATGCGGTGCGTGGTAGGTTCCACCGCTCCGGGTGCGGCATCCTGGGCGACGGCACTTTGGAAGTTGGGTGCAAACGGCGCGAAAACGCCCGCCGTCAGCGCCATTGCAATCAGAATGGTGACGATGACGATGCTGATGACGGCCAATCGGTTGCGGCGGAAACGATCGAGTGCCAGTTGCATCGGCGTCCGCGCAGGTTTTTCAACCTGAATATTGAGCACTACGCCCGACACTGGAATAGCTTGCGTGGTCATGGCAAATCTCCTAGCTGCGCGCAATGCGCGGATCGATAAACGAATAGGTCACATCGACGGCCAAGTTGAACACCACGATGATCAAGGTGTAAAACAGCGTCGATCCCATAAGCAGGCCGTAATCACGTTTATTCACGGCTTGCACGAACTGCCGACCAATGCCCGGTACACCAAACAGGGTCTCGACCACGAATGATCCCGTGATCAAGCCCGCCGTGAGCGGTCCAATCAACGTGATGACCGGAATGAGCGCATTGCGCAGCACATGGCGGAGATTTACGGTACTGGCAGGCAGCCCTTTGGCGCGGGCGGTACGCACGTAATCCTCGTTGAGCACATCGAGCGCAGTGGAGCGTGTCAGACGCAGCATCAGTGCCGTCGGAGCGAGCGACAGAATAAACACGGGCAAAATCCAGCTTTGCCACTGATCTCGCTGGAACTGATAGGGCAGAATGCGCAGCACCACCGAAAAAATGACGATCATGAGAATCGCCAGGACAAAACTCGGTACAGAAATGCCCATTGTCACGATAAAGACGCTGATCTGATCGACCAAGCCATTGTGGCGCAAGGCGGCGATCAAACCGAGCGGAATGCCAATGATGATCGACACAAACAAGGCGGCGAGTCCGAGCGACGCGGTGAGCGGGAAACCCTGGGCGATCTGTTGGCTGACGGGGACGGAACTTGAAAACGACGGCCCCAGATCGCCATGCAGCGCTTTCCAGATATAGTCGATGTACTGCTGCGGCAGCGACTTATCAAGGCCATACTTCGCTTTGATCGCGTCGCGCACAGCCTGCGGGACGGCGCGCGGTGTGGCGGTATCCCAGGGACCGCCGGGCGTCAGGTGCATCAACGCGAACGTGATAAGCGATACTGCGATAAATACCGGGATCAACCACAGCACCCGGCGAATGATATAGGCGAGCATACTCCCCTCCTTAAATGAACCTCACCCCCTGCCCCCTCTCCGTAATCACGGAGAGGGGAAAATCGGAGGTTAGTTGGCGATGTCGATTTCTTCCCAGAAGAACGAACCGGGCAGACCACCATCGAGCGAATTGGCGATCAAGCCCTTGACGCGCGGGGTGACCAGATCGAGGTTCAGGTTGCTGCCAATATAGGCGACCGCGAAGCTATCGGTCAGAATCTTATTGGCCGCTTTGTACAGTTCGGCGGCCTTCGCGGGATCAGCTTCGTTGTCGGCTTTCTGGGCAGCGTCATCGAAGGCTTTGCTGGTGAAACCGGCTTGATTGTTGGCGTTGCCCGCTTTGCCGTTCGAGCCAAACACGGTGTACAACCAATCGGAGGGATGCAGATAATCGGCGCACCAACCCGCGCGTTGGAAGCCCGACAGCTTGTTGATCGGGTCGGTGGTCGCGGCCTGGTAAGCGGCGTTATCCATCGGGTTCTCAGTGATATTGATACCAAGGATCGTCTGAATCTGCGCCTGCATGAAGTCGGCGCGGCGTTGACCATCGGCACCCGCCGCATAGTTGAAGTTCACCGCCGGGAATGTCGCCGGATCCGGATACTTCGAGGCGGCCAGGGCAGCCTTCGCTTTGTCTGGGTTGAAATCGTAAGCCTTGCCCAGATCGGGATCGAACGCATCACCGGCCACGTCTTTGGACATGAAGGACAGGAACTTGGTGTAGGTATCCTGTGTGATGACGTGGATGTAAAGGTCGCGGTTCAGCGCATAGGTAAAGGCTTCGCGCACTTTTTGATCATCGAATGGCGGTTTGGTGTTGTCGAAGTTCATGTAGATTTCGCAGGCCGAGGGATATTGCAACAACTGCTTGCCCAACACCGGATCAGCCTTGACGTTGGGGATTTCTGCCGCCGGGAACAGCGAGATATCGAGCGCACCCGACTTGTAACCCGCATAGGCAATGGCGGTATCCTGGATGATCGGCAGGTCGATCTCGTCGATCTTGGCGAGCGTTCCGCCATAGTTCGGGTTCTTGGTGAAGACCATCTCTTTATTGTGATCCCACTTGGTCAGGGTGTATGGCCCACTGCCGACCACGGGGCCGTTGGCGGGGTCAGTCCAGCCAGTCGGATCGGGCAGACCAGCGCGCTCGACGTTATCTTTGCGCACGGGCGAAGCCAGCCACAATGAGGCGATCTGGTTGAAGTAACCGGCAGGGTGAACCAGCTTGAACTGCACCGTGAAATCATCGACGGCGATGACACCGAGCGAGTCGAGCAGTTTTTGATCGACTTTATCGGGGGCGGTATTGTTGACGGTATCCGCGTTGACCAGCAAACCGTTCAGGAACGCTCCGTAGCCGGCTGCCGTCTTGGGGTTGGCGAGACGCTGGAAGGCATAGACGACATCCTGTGCCTTGACTACGCCGTTGCCATCTGACCACTTGAAGTCGTTGCGGAGTTTGTACGTATAGGTCATGCCGTCTGCAGAGATGCCACCATTGGCGACGGTTGGCACTTCTTTGGCGAGCCAGGGTGACGGCTTACTGTCGTGATCATATCGAAGCAAGCTGGCAAACAGCGCGTGCGTATAGGCGACCTGATCGCCGTAGCTGGCGACCTGCGGATCGATCGTGGCGGGTTCGCCGCCCGCTTGGTAATTGAGCACTTTTTTGGCTTGAGCATGAGCACTGAAAGCTGGACTCGCCAGCGGCAAGACCAGTGCAGCCAGCGCGACGAGCGCGAGCAGCGATTGAATACGGGGAAGACGCTTGTTGTTCATATCGAACCTCATTTGCAAAAGCAAGGCGAACTGGATAACTATGGATTTGCCATAGGGGGCATGAGCACTCGCCTATGACGGCGGCGGCTCGCGTGATGGTCAATTCGGTTCGATGCGCATCTATGTAGATTACAAGCGCTGATCAGTGGACGTTCAATTTGCGGGCGTGCAACTTTTTGGCGGGTGGGCAAAACGGGTAGTCTCCCTAAATGCTGTTGGTAGGGATAGGGATGCGTGTTAGCAGTTCCCTAATTGACCAAAGATGGTCGGTTAAACCAGCCGCCATAGCAGGGGAACGAGGTTGCCAGCGGCGACCGTCCTCAGTCACCGCAACTCGCAAAGTTTTAACCGCTCGCGTCAGATTGTAAATGACATCTTCCCAGATACTGGCGGCTCGTAGCATCGCCACTTGCTTGGAAAAGCCGAGTGTTTTGCGCACTAAACGACTGTTCATGAGCCGAGCGGTCAAATTCGCTCGTTCGCAATAGGCAGTCGATTGTCCAGTTGCTTGCAGGGTATCTGCGTCACCATAGATAATCCGAATATCCACCCCCAGAAAATGCCCTTGGTCATCGTGTTGCTTGACCATCTGGGTATAGCGCCAAGTCTCATCAGGCTGTTTGCAGGTCGGCGGACGACCACGCCCACGATACGGGGGGACTTGACCATAGACCTCCACGAGCGCTTCACGATGTCCACCCCAGCCATCGGACACGAGCGGCGGCGGACTTTCCCGATGCGCTTGACGCTGTTTGACCTGTGTCCACAAGTCCACTGCCGCCTCCGTTTCATTTTGACCTAAGCCGCGTCCTACTCGAAAGCGCGTTCGACTTTCGATGAGGGTGCAACGCCAGTATTCGCCCGCGTCATCCGGCTGTCGTTCTTTGTTTTTTTTCCTTTGTGTCCGACATACGTCCACAGCCCATCAATCTGAGCCGAGCCAATCCGATAGTCATTCAGCAAAACCGCTTCGACCGCTTCAGCATGAGCAGCGGCTTGGCGTAACCAGTCCAAAATTGTATCTTCCTTAATGCCCTTGGTGCGGCTAATACTACTGATCCGGGTGCCTTCTGCCAGCAACGCCAAACACTCGAGCATGTCAGCCTCCGCTGTTTTGCGGTTGTAAAACAGCGTCCCTTTTCTCTCATTAAAGGTATGCTGGCACCCTTTGCATTGAAACCGTTGATGGCCTTCGCCTGACTTCCCATACCGAATAATGTTCCCTGCCCCGACTTTCCCATACTCAGCGCACTCTGGATTGGGACAGAAACTCCCCACACTTACTAATTCACTCATGCTCTTCCTCGACACTCGCCTGCTTTTATTTTACCAACAGCGTCAAGGGAGACTATC
>JBBRMW010000227.1:0-9944 GCA_038230635.1 Aggregatilineales bacterium
CGAACAAGAATCATCAGCCACAGGCGGCATTCAGGTTAAACGACTTCGGGCTGGCTGGGATAATGACTATTTGCTTAAAGTGCTCCCTATGGCTGATCTGCCGTCTTTACTTTCTTCAGTTTAGACGCAATTGCCCTGCACCCTGCGCAACTCGCTATTGGCGACTCGATGCTGGCCTGCTATAATGCCTTTCGCGGCGCATCGGCGTTGCTTTGCCATGTTTATTACCCGATCACCGGGTTGGTTTTGAGAGGATTGTGCGTCCATGATCGATTTAATCAAGGCGGTTGAATCGCCCGATCGCGGCTTTCCCAAGCTGCACAGCGGCGATACCGTCAAAGTTCACGTCAAAATCGTCGAAGGCAACAAAGAGCGCATCCAGGTTTTCCAGGGCGTGATCATCCGCAACCGGGGCGGCGGCCAAGGCGAAAACTTCACCGTGCGGCGCGTCACACATGGCGTCGGCGTCGAGCGTACCTTTTTGCTGCGCAGCCCGCGTATTGACAAGATCGAAGTGATCCGCAATGCCAAAGTGCGGCGCGCGCAGTTGTATTACATGCGCGGTCTGAGTGGCAAGGCAGCGCGTCTCAAGGAACGTCGTCTGGAACCAGCCGTAGCCGTGCCACGGACTGCCGACGCCGCGCCCCCTGCGTCTGAGGCGACCGAACCCGCCGCCGAATAAGCGGAGCGTCCGTGCATCAAATGCGCAAGCCGTTGATCGGACTGACCTGTGATACGTTCAGCACCAAAAACGGGCGCTCCGTCTATGGCATCCGCCCCAGCTATACCCACGCTGTCGAAGCAGCGGGTGGTTTGCCGCTGTTGATCGTTCCTGATCTCAGCGCGGAATCGCTGCGCATAATCTACGATCAGCTTGATGGGGTGCTGCTGACGGGGGGCGGCGATGTCGTGCCCACGCTATACGGTGCGCCGGACGATATGCCCCTGCGCGGACTCGACGCCAACCGCGATCATTCCGAGATCAGCATGACACGCTGGGCGATCGAGGATGATAAGCCGCTGCTCGGCATTTGCCGGGGTATCCAGGTGATTAATGTTGCGCTGGGCGGCACGCTGTACCGCGATGTGGCGAGCGAATACGGCCAAACCGTCGATCACGATCGCTCACGTCCCAAGCCGGGCGAAATGAACGGGCACACGGTCGTCGTCGAGGGTGATTCGCGGTTAGCCGCTTTGCTCGGTGAAACGACGCCCGCCGTGAATAGCTTCCACCATCAGGCGATCCGCGCGCTGGGTGATTCTTTGCGCCCGGTAGCAACTTCCCCTGACGGCCTGATCGAAGGCATCGAGCGCGCTGACCTGCGCTTCTTCGTCGCCGTGCAGTGGCATCCCGAAGAACTCTACGACGATAGCGAACCGATGCGCCGCCTGTTCGCGGGCTTCGTCGCCCAGGCCGCCAACGGGATTTAACGTATATGGCTGATCCGCGTCCGATCGGCCTTTTCGACTCCGGTGTTGGTGGCCTCAGCGTCTTGCGCGAATTGCGCCGCCTGCTGCCCCACGAAACTTTTCTCTATTATGCCGATGAAGCCCATCTGCCCTATGGTCCCCGTGAGCGCGACGAGATTCGTGGCTTCGCGGCACATATCGCGCAATTCTTGCTCGATCGCGGTTGCAAACTGCTGGTCATTCCCTGCAATTCGGCGAGTGCGGCGGCGCTCCATTGGCTGCGTGGTCAATATCCCAATGTGCCGATCGTCGGCATGGAACCCGCTATCAAACCCGCCGCTGAAGCCACCCGCACTGGCGTGATTGGTGTGATCGCCACGCGCGCCACCCGTCAGGGCGAACTATTTGCCAGCGTCGTCGATCGCTTCGCGGCCAATGTGCGCGTCGAGGCGCAGGTTTGCCCGGATTTGGTGCTGCTGGTCGAGGAAGGCGCGCCCGATACACCCGCCGCACGTGCCATCCTCGCCAATTATCTCGAACCACTGCGCGCCGCCCATATCGACCAACTGGTGCTCGGCTGCACCCATTTTCCATTCTTGAGCGAACAAATCCGCGATTACCTCGGCGATGGCGTGACGATCGTCGATCCAGGTCCCGCCGTCGCGCGGCAGACGGCACGTATTCTGACTGAGCGCAATCTCGCCGCCGAATCGGGTGCGGGCGCAGTGACCTATTTCACCAGCGGCGATCCCGAACATCTGCGCCATTTGATCGCGCGCTTGCTCAATGAATCCGCCGACGATGTGCGATTAGATACTCCTTCGCCCCTTGTGGGAGAAGGGGTTAGGGGTTGAGGTGTATTATCAAAAGGACTTTCGCTCGATTGGATAATATAGAGTTCACAGTGGCTCAAATCATCCAGACTTGACCCGTTGTGAACCTTTGCTACTCAACAATGTGAAAGTCCTGATTTGATTTATTTTATTCACAACGGCTCGCATTTCAACAGCATGACGCTGCGACGCGTGCCCAAGCGTGTAAGTTTCTATCAAGGATGCGCCAGAGGATTGTCGGTTACGAAGCCCTCGCCAGCGGCAGCAGCCAGCAGGTCGCTATCGGCGCACAAAAAGGTCAGCGGTTCGCCCAAGCCATTCGCGGCTTCTAAGGCGCAGGCAAGCTGCACAGCGTCCAAAGCACGTAAAGGGTATCTAGCAACTAGGTCACGCGCACGACCCAAGACCGCATCATCGACCGGGATCGTCAAATATTCCGTATCAGCATGAAACAAGAAATCGGTGCGGAGGCGCGTACCATCACTGCTTGCCAATTGTTTCAAACGTTGCAAACGCGCCAGTGCCGAGCACACTTCAACCGTCGCCAAGCGAGCGATGATCATGACATGGCCTGTGCTGGGCTGCGTCAGCGCCGTCACCCAGGTCGAGCCGACCTCAGCGACATAGCGTTTGATGACCGCGCTGGTGTCCATAAACAAGGCGGTCATTCTTTCGGCCCGCGCTCCAGATTAATCACATCCAGGGTTGTCAGCGGGCCGCCGCCGAACAGTGCCGCGAGGTGCTGCCGTTCGGCATCCGATAAGGCGACCGCATCCGGCGGGGCGAGCGGTTGGGTGCCTAGCTTACCTGCGGCCAGCAGTCGCCGACGTGCTTCCTCGCGCGTGAGCGGCTGAGCGGGTGCCGAAGTTACCTCCTCGATGGGTTGGATCATCAGCTTGACCGGCCCAACAGGGATATCAGGGGGCAGGGTGTATATCAGTTGCCGATCTGAGCCGACCCGTGCGTCAATAGTTACCGCATTCATCTAAACGCCCTCCAATCTTGATTTTCAGTTTTCACCAAATTGTCTTACTTGTGCGCGATAGGCACTTGCCAGGAATATGGATAAACCTGAATTGTTCCAACTAACGATAGCTACCTGGACCATATGGACTAGGTAGTTACTCCAGCCGCAATCGCATCAATACTCGCGTCGATTTATCATGGCGGGAACTTAACCCCTTTTCGTCCTCAGCGAAAGCCCTGATCAATAATGCACGGCGCTGAGATCGCGTAAGCGCGCGGCGGCCTGTTCCGGCGTGATGTCGCGCTGCGGCGTGCCGAGCATCTCGTAACCCACCATGAATTTGCGCACGGTCGAAGAGCGCAGCAGTGGCGGATAAAAGTGGATGTGCAAGTGCCACGCCGGATGCTGCTCTTTGTCGGTCGGGCGCTGATGGATGCCCATCGAATAGGGAAACGACGCCTGAAACATATTGTCGTAACGCGCCGTCGTATTGCGCAGCGCATCGGCGAAACTATCGCGCGCGGGACCGGTCAGTTCGGAGATGGCCGTGAGGTGTTGCTTGCTGATCAGCATCGTCTCATACGGCCAGATCGCCCAAAATGGCACGAGCACCGCGAAATGCTCATTTTCGTAGATCATGCGCTGCCCTGCCGCTTGTTCGGCGGCCAAATAGTCAGACAGCAAGGATCGACCATGCTCCCGATAATAATCGCGTTGTGAGGCATTTTCGAGGATAACCTGCTGCGGCAGATGTTCGCTCGCCCAGATTTGGCCGTGCGGATGTGGATTGCTTGCACCCATCATCGCACCGCGATTCTCAAAGATTTGCACATAACCGATGAACGGTTTCGCGCCAAGTTCATTGAACTGTTCGATCCAGGCATCGATCACACGCCGAATCGAGGCTTGATCCATCTGTGCCAGCGTCAAATCGTGACGTGGGCTGAAGCATAATACCCGGCAGATACCCCGTTCGCTCTCAGCGTGGATCAGGGGATGCGGCTCGAAAGTGCTGGTCGGAACATCCGCCAACAACGCCTGAAAATCATTGTCGAAGATAAAAGTGTGTTCGTAGGCCGGATTATGCTCGCCATTAGCGCGGACGTTGCCAGGGCACAAGTAGCAGTTCGGATCGTGGGTCGGTCGGCGATCACCCGACGGCGTTTCGACTTGCCCTTGCCAGGGACGAGTCGCGCGGTGCGGCGAGACCAAAATCCACTCGCGCGTGAGCGGGTTATAGCGGCGCTGAGAATATTCGCTGAGGTTAAGCATCGTGGATTAACTCGTTTTCTGGAAAAAATACCGAGCGCCGATCATAGCGCATCTTATTTTTTTGCGCCTTCGCCACAAGTACAGAACCTCCCCCGCCAACCCCCTCTCCGCAAATGGAGAGGGAGAGTCGTACTCGCTGTGAATCGAGCCGGTAGTCGTTGGACGGAGCCAAAACGCCGCACCGAATCGGTCGTGGTGATGCAGATCGGTGGCCGGGTCTGACTCCCCTCTCCGTGATTACGGAGAGGGGCTGGGGGTGAGGTGAATCCGCCCTATCCCTCGCTCGGCTTCGGCTTTTCGACACCGCCCACATTGATCGTGCGCGGACGTGCTTCGTCGGCCTTCGGCAGTGTGATAATCAACACGCCGTCTTTGAAATCGGCCACCGCTTGATCGGCCTTGACCGGGCGCGGGATGGCGACCGTCCGTGAGAACGGGCCATATTTGCGCTCGCGGCGCAGGTAGCTTTCGGCGCGGATGTCGTCTTCGGGGCGCGTTTCACCTCGGATGGTCAACTGATCGGAGGTGATCGAAACGTCGATCGCTTCCGGCTGGACGCCCACCAGCGCCGCCGTCTTGACGATCACAGCATCGTCGGTCTCATAAATATCGACCGGTAACTGCTGTACACCGCCCGCTACCGACAGCCCGTCCTCGATAATGCGATTCACCGAGTCGCGTATGCCTGAAATGCTCTTGAGTGGATCGAATCCCTGGTTAGCCATTGCCTGCTGCTCCGTTACGGTACATCGAATACGTGTATCCGATTATACGCGAAACCGGAGCGCGCGGTTGCGCGTCTGATGCAGATCGACAATCTGATCACCGTCAGGTAAGATTGCGCAAAACATCACACAGAAGGATTCCAAATTCATGGCAACCGTTCCGCCACAAGCCGCCCACGATCCATATCAGGCGCTGCGGTTCAGAGATTTTCGCCTGATCTTCATCGCCCGCCTGCTCGCCACGATGGGCACACAAATGGTCGGCGTGGCGGTCGGCTGGGAACTGTACGATCGCACGAGTTCATATTTAGCGCTCGGTTTGGTCGGCTTGGTCGAAGTAATCCCGATTTTTTTGTTGGCACTGCCCGCTGGACACATCGCCGATCGCTATAATCGCAAGCGCATCATGATGATCACGCAAGGGGCGCTGACGCTCTGTTCGTTCGGCTTGGCGGCGGTCTCGTTCGCGCATGGCGAGATCGCGCTGATGTACGTCTGCCTGTTTGGCATTGGCATCACCAATGCGTTTTTGGCACCCGCTTATGGTGCGCTTTTCTCGCAAACCGTGCCGCCCGAAAGTTTTCAAAACGCCGCCACCTGGAGCAGCAGTTCATGGCAGCTTGCGGCGGTCTTTGGCCCGGCGTTAGGTGGGCTGGTCATCGGCTGGCAACACAAAGCAGGGTTGGTCTATCTGATCGATATGCTGTTCGGGATCACGGCTTTTGGGCTGGTGGCGACCATCAAAGGCCGCGAGATCGTGCGCTCGATCGAACCTGCCACGCGCGAATCGCTGGCCGCAGGCGTAAATTTTATCTGGAACACGAAGGTGATCCTGGCCGCGATCACGCTGGATATGTTCGCGGTTTTGTTCGGCGGTGCGGTTGCGCTGCTGCCGGTCTATGCGAAAGATATTTTGGGCGTGGGGCCGGAAGGTCTGGGCTGGCTGCGTGCCGCACCCTCGATCGGCGCGGTACTGATGGCGTTTACGCTGGCGCATCGCAAACCCTTCGAGCGGGCGGGGCGCACCCTGATCATCGCGGTGATCGGCTTCGGGCTGGCGACGATCGTGTTTGGCCTGTCGCGTTCGTTTATACTGTCGCTGGCGATGCTCGGATTGCTCGGCGCGCTCGATAATATCAGCGTCGTGATTCGCGGTACGCTGCTGCTGGTACGCACGCCCGATGCCATGCGCGGACGCATTTCGGCGGTCAACAACATGTTCCTGAGCGCCTCGAACGAACTGGGCGGCTTCGAGTCGGGTTTGGCGGCACAGCTTTTCGGCCCGATTTTGGCGGTGGTGGGCGGCGGCGTTATGACGATCCTGGTGGTGTTGACAGTGGCGGCGATGTGGCCGGAGATGCGCGGCCTGGGTCGCCTAAGCGATGAAGATCAGACGCAACGCTCCTGATTTACCTGGGTGAGGTAAACTCGTCCTACCACTTGGCTGAAGGCCATCGCTTGCCGCGTCCGTCTCGAATGGGCAGCGCTGGCGCTAGGGGCGAGCGGTTCGGAACGACTCCGCCCCAGCCCTGAATGCACCCCCTACCATCCAAATTTTGCGCTCGCCGCCAAAATGCTGTACCATTCCCCGGTTTGTCCGAGGGGGGCAAATTGAGGAATGATTGATGCAGCAAAATCCGATGATGCAAGAGCCGCCCATTTCCCCGGACGATACCAGTCCCAGCGCGGTCGTCAGTAATCGCCCAACCACCAATGGCCTCGGCTTGCTGGTGCGAGCGATCCTGTTTTTGGCGGCGGCAGGCTTGACGGCGGCGGCGGCGCTCGTATATATCGGGCAGGGTAACACGCCCACGCCCACCCCACCGCCAGCGCAAGTGGTGATCGTCACGCGCGCCGTAACACCCACGTCCGTGCCTACGCAGCCGCCACCCACCGAGAATCCGCTGGCCGCCGATTCCCAGCCCGCGCCGGATGTGCTCGCCGCGCTGTTAGCCATACCCGCCGACAGCGCGCCTGCCGCCGATGTGATGTATCGCCAGCAATCGGCGTTCACGATCGCACCGCCGGGGCCGCGTGGAAGCGTCATGCAATATACGATCAGGCTGGGCGACACGATCGAAGGCATCGCCAAAAACTTCCGCATTACCGAGAATACGATCATCTGGAATAACGATGTGGGCTTCATCAACCGCTTAGAAGTGGGAACGCAGCTCACGATTTTGCCCGTCGATGGTGTTTTATATACCCCCACCGCTGACGAAACGATCCAGGCTATCGCCGATAAGTTCAAAGTATCGCCCTACGCGATCCTCAACTCGGAATACAACAAGCTGCAATCGGCCACGCCCAGCTTTTTGGTGCCCGCCAACACACTTAGCATCATGATTCCGGGTGGCATCACCAAAAAAGACGTGATCTACTGGAAGCCGACGATCAGTACACGCCCTGCTTCCGGCCCCTGTACCGCGAACTGCGGCAGCGGCACGAACAAGGATGGCGACATCGTATTCGGCGGCGGCCCCGGCTCGTGCGGCTATCAGCATAATGGCGGCGGCGACGGCAGCCTCGGCCTACCATTTCCACCCGGAAGTTACACAGTAATCCGTGGTTTCTTGCCGTGGCATAGTGGGATCGATCTTGCAAAACCAACTGGATTACCCGTTTTCGCGGCGGGCGCGGGGACGGTGATCTTCGCAGGTTGGAGCGATTGGGGCTATGGCTACAGCATTGTGATCGCACATACGCCCACGCTCATGACGCTGTACGGCCACCTGAGCCGGATCAACGTGTCGTGCGGGCAATTCGTCAGCCGCGCGCAGTTGATTGGTGCAGTGGGTACATCGGGCAATAGCACCGGCCCGCACCTGCACTTCGAGATTCGGATCAATCAGGTGCCTGTCAACCCAATCAGCGTGATGGGCGGCTTCTGATCCAGTACCTCACCCCCGACCCTTCTCCATGTCATGGCGAGGGGCGTTCAGTTTGACTCCCCCTCTCCGTGATTACGGAGAGGGGACTTGGGGGGTGAGGTGAATCTGGAATGAGCGGTGGCTCGCCCGCGATCAGCATCAGCAGCCGATCGATATACGGCGTCAGCGGAACGTCCCGCCGAATCACGTCGAACGGGCGATCCGGCGCGATCGACATCCTACGAATGGCCTCCAGCGTGACTGCTGCGCCGCGTCCCGGCACCCGATCGGGCATCATTTCCAGTCGTAAACTGAGCGCCTGCGACGCGCACAATAATTCGATCGCCACGACGCGCGCCATATTAGCGACGATCGCGCGGGTTTTGCGTGCCGCGATGCTGCTCATGCTCACGTGATCTTCGCGGTTGGCGCTGCTGGGGATACTATCGACGCTGGCCGGATGACACAGCGTCTTGTTCTCGCTGACCAGCGCCGCCGCCGTATACTGCGCGATCATCAGGCCGCTGTTCAGTCCGGCGGTTTCGGGCGGTTCGGCGATCAAAAACGGCGGCAATCCACGACTCAGCCGCGCATCTGTCAGCAAAAACACGCGCCGTTCCGCGATATTCGCCATCTCGGAGACCGTGATCGCCAGAAAGTCCATCACGAAGGCGACCGGTTCGCCGTGAAAATTGCCGCCGCTGATCACTTTGGTGGCGCGCGGCAGTTCGTCGCCGAAGACGAGCGGATTATCGGTGACGGCGTGCAGTTCCGCCTCCAGAACCGATCGCACATGCGCCAGTGTTTGCGCCACCGCCCCCATCACCGACGGCGCGCAGCGCAGACTATATGGGTCTTGCGGCGGTCCTTCTTCCGGCGACAGATCGACGTTCGCCGCGCCGCGCACCAGCGTACTGCCTTCGAGCGCGTTTAGGATATGCGCCGCAAACGCCGCCTGCTGTGGATTGCGGAGCGCGTTGATCTGCGGCAGATACGCATCGCGGAAGCCGCGCAATGCTTCGAGCGAGAGCGACAACGCGACCCCTGACCAGCGGAACAGCCGCTCCGCATCGGCCAATGCCAGAATCGCCAGCGCGGTGCTGATCGTCGTGCCGTTTATCAGCGCCAGACTCTCCTTTGCGCCGAGTCGGATTTGCGGGATTCTGGCGGCGGCCATCGCTTCCACGCCCGTGACCAGTCGCCCCGCGTGATAACAATGACCCGTTGCGCCGGGAAAATCCGGGTCTTCGTCCGGCAGCGGCGCGCTCAACGGAATCACCAGATGCGCCAGCGGAGCCAGATCGCCACTCGCGCCCAGCGATCCTTGCGCGGGCACCGCCGGAAACACATCGGCGTTCAGCATGGCGATCAGCGTGTTGATCACGACGAGGCGCACGCCGCTGTAGCCTTGCGTCAGGCTCAGCGCGCGAATCAACAGCGCTGCCCGCACGACTTCTTCGGGCAAGTGCTCGCCGACGCCGATACAGTGGCTCAGCAGCAGATTGCGACTCAGTTGCTCGGCTTGCGCGGTATTCTGGAAGGCGGCGCGTCCCGCATTATCGCCGAAACCTGTGTTGATCCCATAATAGGCGGGCGCATTACCGCTTTGATCGTGCATAACGCGGCTCACCCAGGCGGCGCTCGCAGCGACTCGATTCTCGGCGGCGATCAATGGCACGACGCGGCGACGATCGCGGGCGACGGCCAGCACATCGGTCAGCGACAGATTTTGATCGAGCGTCAGCGGTTCGTGGATCGAATCGGACATACGTATGTGTGCCATTTCTGTGGATTGCGCGGAGTGTATCGCAAACCTACCTCACCCCCAACCCCCTCTCCGTTTACCACACCCCCCCGCCCCCCACCC
>JBBRMW010000228.1:0-9909 GCA_038230635.1 Aggregatilineales bacterium
ACATCAAACTTGAATGGTTGCGCAAGGCCACCCATCTCAACCATTTTGCCCTCAAAACCAAACTTTACGTCGGTGCGCTTCATGCCGCCTTCGATTCGCTCCGTCAACTCAATCCTGTCCAGCTTCCTGCGTTAGGTGAGTTAGGATAAAAAGTTGTTTTCTGGGATTGACCGCAGTAAAAACAATATAAGATTTGGCGTAACAATAGAGTTTTATGGCATTCAATATTTCTAACCTCCGAAGGTATCACACTAGGCTAGGGTACTACAGCACGGTATGGTGTTCTTTGGCTGCGTACAAAATGAGTAATGGTGTATGGGGAGGCGGTAGCGGCTTATCTCGAAGCTCATTGCGGACGTCACTCGTTTTACCGCTAATAGTGTTGCCTTCGGGTTCGATGAAACTGTATGACAGGATGATCCAATGTAGCTTCCATTGAAACCGAATTTGATTCCAATGAAAAAGAGTTAAATCTCGGTCGAGACTGGTGATTTCTGTTATTTCACCCTGAAGGATTTTTCCAGAACGGTTTAATATGCGGTTCTCACGCCACATTGGTACGTAAACTTGTTGAAACACTTTACCGCAAATAATGAAAAATATGATTCCAGCTATTAGATCAAAAGCCCGTCTGCGCCCAGCAAATATGTCTTCGGTAAGTGCCGAAATATCCGAAAAGTTCGGGATATATCTTATCGGAATGCTATCGCCACTATGCCATTGACTATAAAGGGCATAAGGTACGTCAACGAAAACCGTCTCATTGTTAATCGCATTAAAGGTATAAGTGATAAAATATGAAGGCGATCCTTTGATAGGTCGCTCCTCCATTTGCCTAATCGTTGCAGTCGCGGGAACACTTGCGACTTGATATAAGATGCTACGAAACGCTGGAAGCCCGCAAAAAAAGAACCACCAAAGGATAATGATAAAGGTCCCTATCCAAGTTATAATCCGCTGTGGCATTGAGAGTGAATGGAACTTGACTCCTCCTGCGATGAATTTTTCATGCCGTGGTGTGAGGAGAAAGTAATATGTTTCGCTCCGATAGGCAGCGCTCAAATGAGACAGGGTCATTTTGTGTAACGCCTCGTTCAATGGCCGATGAACTTTTATTTCCCAAGTCACCAGACTAGCGACGCCACGAATCGATTCAGAGTTCGATCTCCTCGGATTTGATCAGGCCGCGCTTGATGGCGAATAACGCAGCTTGCGTGCGATCACTCAGGTGCAGTTTGTTGAGCACGCCGCTAACGTGCGTTTTGACCGTGCCTTCGCCGATCGACAACCGTACCGCGATTTCGGCGTTGTTCAGGCCACGCGCGATCAGCTTGAGCACGTCGGATTCGCGGCTGGTCAGCGTGTTCAGTTCGTCATGCGGATCGACAATCGCGTTGACCAGGCTCGACGTAAACTCGACCGGGACGAGCGATTTGCCCTGCGTGATCGTGCGGATCGCGTTGACCAGTTCGACGCGCGTTTCGCTCTTGAGCACGTATCCCGTCGCGCCCGCCTTGAGTGCCGGGACGAGCGCATCAGCCTCGGCGTGGCTGGTCAACACCAGGATGCGCGTATCGGGCGAACGGCTGCGCAACTGCTCGGTCACTTCGAGGCCGCTCATATCCGGCAGCATTAAATCCATGATCGCCACATCGGGCAGCGTGGCGGCGGCCAGTTCGAGCGCTTCTTTGCCCGTACCCGCCTCGCCGACGACGGAGAGATCGGCGTTGCCTTCGAGCAGTGCTCGCACCCCTTTGCGGAAAACCGGATGATCGTCGATGACGATAACGCGCGTTGTCATAGTCACAAGCTCTTGTTTTTCTGCGGTTGTGCGGTCGATCGAAGGATCGGATCACAAGACGCGCCGCAAACTATAACGTTTTGCGGCGCGTTTGGGGAGTTTTCAGTCTCGCCGAAAATCGGCTAATCACCCATGCCGTTTAGGCGGGGCGAACACGATGTGGTCGCCCGTCCCGAACTACTTGACGCGGTTTTGCAGCGTGCGGTTCAGAATTTCTTTCTGCTGGCTGCGCTGCTTGTCACGCTTGTCATTGTTGTTATCGGATTTGCGCGCCGCTTTGGGCTTGACCGCCGTCAACAGTTCTGCGCCCATATCCGTGCCCTGCATGGCTTGGCGCAGCGCAAATTCCATCGCCGTCGGAATTTCGCCGAGGTCTTCGTCGGCGTCATGCACCACTTCGTGCTTTTCTTCGGGCGCTTTCATGCTCAGGTCAAGCTGCTTCTTCTTGGGGTTGACCTTGATCACGCGCACCGTGACTTCTTCTCCGACTTTGACCACATCTGAAGGCGAGCTGACATAGCCATTCGCCATTTCCGAGACGTGAACCATGCCCGGACGTTCCGCGCCGACATCGACGAATGCGCCGAATTTTTCGAGGCGGACCACTTTGCCCGTCAATTCTTTGCCGACATGGATTTCGTTCCAGGTCATGCCCGCTGGTTCGATCAAGGTCAAATCGATGCGGCCTTGTGCCGTGTCCACGTTACGCACCCAGGCCGTCACCTCGTCACCAACGGAGACCTTCTCGTTTACGTTTTTGACTCGTTCGGTGCTTAGCTGCGAAATGTGGAGCAGGCCGTCTTGTCCGACGCCAAAATCGACAAATGCGCCGTACAGTTCGATACGTGTGACCTTCCCATGCACTTCCATCTTGGGCGTTAAATCGCCGACGGCGAGTGCGGGTTTGGTCTCTTCCACTTCTGTGCTCATGGGGATGCTGCTCCTGGATTCGTTCACGATTGGCTCGCAAGCCGCGCGGCATTATACAGCCATGACCGAGGAAGGTCAATAGTTATAAAAGGAATGGGGTGCGGTTGAGAGTCGGTTATAGCACAAATTGTAATACCATTCGTCAAGTTTGGCGAACCGAATCCGTACAATGGCAGGGTTGCTGCACCGAAACTTGGAGATTTCGGCAACAATTGGTTACGATCACGCTTTGATCAAGCAGCGGATTACTTGTGTTGGCAACAATTAAACGACTCAAAAAGTGGCAAATTGGCGCGCTGATCGCTCTGCTCGTGGCGACTCTGGGCGGCGGATTGGGTCTCGATCTGCGCGCGCACGGACTCGTCTGGCGCTATTGGTACAGCGTCACCGGCGAAGAACAGCCATTCAAACAAATCGTCGGATTCGTCAGTTATCTGGGCAACTTTACGCGCCCACAGCCGAACGTCGCCGATACCGCGACCCCACGCGCCAACACGGGCATGAATCCGATGGGCGTCAATACGTTTTTGGAAGATGAAGTTGAACCGGCTAAACGCGAACGCCAATTGCAAATGATCCATGATGCGGGCTTTGGCTGGATTCGCCAACAGTTTCGCTGGGACGATCTCGAAATCAGCGGACGCGGCAACTTCATGGACATTCGCAACAACCCGCCCGTCAGCGCGTGGGACAAATACGACGGCATCGTCGCCCTGGCCGCCAAATACGGGGTGGGGATCATCGCGCGTCTCAATTCGTCCCCCGCCTGGAGTCAAGATTCGGCCAATCAAAAGCCGGGCTATGCACCGCCCCAGGATTTCGAGGATTTTGTGAATTATGCCCGTGCGGTGGCGACGCGCTACAAGGGGCAAATCCACTATTTCCAGGTGTGGAACGAGCCGAACCTCACGCGTGAATGGGGCGATCGTCCGCCCGATCCGATCGGCTATACCGATCTATTGTGCCGCACCTATAAGGCGCTCAAAGCCGTCGATCCGTCGATCGTGGTGCTGTCGGCGACGCTCGCGCCCACCATCGACATCAGCGATCTCGCCCTCAGCGATCTGATGTATTTGCAGCGGATGTACGATGCGGGCGCGGGATTGTGCTTCGATATTCTGGGTGCGCAGGGTTACGGCTTGCGCAGCGGCCCCACCGATCACCGCTCGCGGCCAACCGACATCAACTTTTCGCACGTCACCTGGGTACGCGACACGATGGTTGCCAATGGCGACGCCGCCAAGCCCATCTGGATCACCGAAATGGCCTGGAATCCCGTGCCAAACGATCCGACCATCATCCAGTGGCAAGATTGGGGCCAAGTCACCGATGAACAAGACGCGCGTTATGCCGTCGAAGCCTATCAGCGTACCCGCGCTGAGTGGCCGTGGGTGGGCGTGGCCTGTTACTGGTATTTCAAGCGCGCGTCAGATAACGAAAAGAATCAAGCCTCCTACTATTTCCGGTTGGTCGATCCCGATTTCACGCCGCGCCCCGTCTATGACGCGCTCAAAGCGTATGGGACGGGTCAGAGCAAATAACTCACCGATTAGAAATGACAATGAAGAAGCTAATGGTGAAACCAATTATAGTAGATCGAAAAAGTGTTCTCAGCCCACAACCCCTCTCCCTCTAGGAGAAGGGCTTATCTCCCCTTTCCCACCGCTTGCGTGGGGGAAAGGGGCCGGGGGATAGAGGGGTTTGCAGACACGCCCTAATCTATTCACGGCTATTCCCTAATCAAGAAACCATGATCTCGTAGCTCTGCGCGATCAGTTCGATCGGGTGGACGACGCGCACGCCCGTCGCCGCCGCGATCTGCCAGCGGCACGTTTCGGTATCACACACCGCCATATCCGATCCGCTTTCGGCGATCCGCGCGAATAGGTGTGCGCCCACATCCTCGGCGATTTGGCGCTTCTCCACCTTGTAGCCATACGTGCCCGCGATCCCGCAGCACTCGGCATCCATTTCGGTCGCGCGCAGACCAGGAATCAGATCGAGCACGTCGAGCGCGGGTCGCCCCATGCCGTGCGCCTTCAACTGACACGGCGCATGATACGGGACGCTTCGCTCGATCGGTGCGAAGTCGGTTTTCAGGCGCTTTTCGTTATGCAGCATCGCCAGGAATTCGCAGATATCCCAGACGCCCGCCGCCAGGGTTTTCGTCGCGCTATCGTGTAAACCCAGCACATGCTCATAATCGCTTTTGAGCGCCATGATGCAGCTTCCCGCCGTGCCCACGATCGGGACTCCCTGTCGCGCATAATCCGCCAGCGCATCGGTATTCTTGGCGGCGAAAGCGCGCGCGCCCGCAAAATCGCCGTTCGACTGCATCGGGAGGCCGCAGCACGCCTGCTCCGGCACGATCACGCGGAAGCCGTTGTGTTCGAGTACGGCAACGGCCAATTTGCCAATGCGCGGCTCGTAGCTGTTGGTGCTGCATCCGTGATAATAAACGACGGTCGGGGCGTTGGCGGGCATCGGATTCTTGTGTTTGCGCCACCAACTACGAAATGTGTAGCCTGCCCAGCGGGGAAATGGCGCGCGCCGCGACATGCCCATCGTCTTTTCGAGCGCATAGCGAAACGGCTTGAACGTGAACAGGAAGTTCAGCAGCGGCGCGAACGGTGTCCCCAGCACGCCCCACCACGCATTGTGGCCGAGGATCCAACTTCGCAGCGGCAGGCCATCTTGCTCGACCTTGACCGCTTTGGCCTGTGTATTGATCTCCATGACGCGCACGCCATGCGGACACACCAGCGAACAAATGCCGCAGCCACTGCAATAATCAAGCGACTTATCCGGCGAGGGCAAACCCGGTTCGCGGAAACGCTGCGCTTGCGGGCCTACCGTCTTCGGGCCGGGGAACAACGGCGTCACCGCCGAAACAGGGCAGGCCGCCGTACAGACGTTGCACTTGATGCAGTGATCCGCCGTGAAGGGTGTTTCGATCAAGTAGGGGAGCGTTCCCTGTTCGATGGGCATTGAGTCGAATCCTCGTCGCGCTTTTGCCAGCGGAGTATATCTCGTTTTTTTTCGACGGTTCATGGACGCGACCCATCGCTGTTCGTCCGATTCAGGCCAAAGTACAACCGATGGATGAGCACATCTCAGTTCTTGAGCAAAACAGCGCCGTCAATTTCCCCAGGCAGCGATTGCCTCCGCACTGTTGAGTGCCACGCCCGCCGCCTCTCGATCGATTCGCTTCAAGAGACCCGTCAGCACATCTTTTGGCCCCAGTTCCAAAAAGGTTGCGGCACCCTGACCGCGCAGCAATCGGATCGAATCGGTCCAGCGGACGGGTGCTGTCAATTGACCACCCAATGCCGCACGGATCGCATCGGGCGTCGTGAGCAGCCCCGCGCTGGCGTTATCGATCACCGGGAAGCGCGGCGCGGTGAACGGAGTCGCGGCCAGAGTCGCACGGAACGAGGCGGTGGCGGCGGCCATCAGCGGCGAGTGGGCGGCGATGCTCACGGCCAGCTTGACGGCCCGTTTGACACCGCGCGTTTTGGCGATCTCCAACGCCCGATCGAGTGCAGCAATGTCGCCGGAGATCACGACTTGGCCGGGGCAATTATCGTTTGCCAGCACGACGGGGTGACCGATCAGCGCGCTTGCCTCGGCGCAGATCGCCCGCGCTTCCTCGACCGTTGGGCCCAACAGCGCCGCCATCCCACCGGGATGTGTGATACCTGCCTCACGCATCAGACGCGCCCGCTCGCGCACCAGCCGCAGGCCATCCTCGAAGCTGAGCGCGCCCGCCGCCGCCAGCGCGGTGATTTCGCCGACACTGTGTCCGGCCACGCCCACCGGCTGCACCGCACCCACGATCGATTCGAGCGCGCGTAAAGTGGCGATCCCGGTCACGAACAGCGCTGGCTGCGTGTTGAGCGTCTCATCGAGCGACTCGGCGGGGCCTTCAAAACACAGCCCCGAAAGCGCGAATCCGAGCACGCGATCGGCTTCCGCGAAGACGGTCGCCGCCGCAGGATAGACCCGCGCCAAATCCGCGCCCATCCCAACAATCTGGGATCCCTGACCAGGAAATATCAGGGCAGTCTTCGACCAGTCGCGCATTGTGTTGCCGTCCTTCGGTGATTTTTACGTAAGCCGTAACGTTCAATTGGGGTGGTGATTTTAGCAGGTTTTGAGCAAGGTACGAATAAGCGGATGCGTCCTGAGATTCTGCGCCGAATGCGCACGCAAATCCCAATCGAGCGTACAATCTTGCTCAGCAGCGAAATGGGGACACGAAAAAAAAATCGGATGCAGGCACAAAACAACTTTGATCTGATCGTGATCGGCGGTGGGCCAGCAGGCGTGACGGCGGCGCTGCGCGCGAGCGAACTTGGCGCACACACCGCCTTAATCGAACGCGGACGCCTCGGCGGCACCTGTACCAACGATGGCTGTGCGCCGACGCGCGTCCTGGCGAAGGTGGCGCGGCTGGTACGCGATGCTCGCCAGTTCGAGATGTACGGGGTACAAGCCACGATCCCGACGGTGGATTTCTCGAAAGTGATCGAGCGCACGCAGCAGGTGATATATCAATTGCAAGAGAAGAAGCAGTTGATCGCGCACCTGGAAGCGGCGGGCGTGACCACATTGCACGGCGTCGGACCGGCGCGCTTCAGCGATCCGCATACGGTCGAACTGGCGAGCGGCCAAACCCTGAGCGCGGGGAAGTTCGTCGTAAGTGCGGGCGGTGCGGCGCGGCGGCTGGATTTTCCTGGGGGCGAATATGCGCTCACGCACAGCGATGTGTGGTCGTTGAAAAAGTTGCCCGCCTCGCTCGTGATCGTTGGTGCGGGTGCGACGGGCTGCCAACTGGCCTCGATATTTTCCGCTTTTGGCACGCACGTTACCCTGATGGATTTGGCCCCGCGTATCCTGATCACCGAAGACGCTCAAGTCGCCGAAACCATGTTGGGTATGTTCGATCGGCAAGGCGTCAGCGTGATCACCGGGATCGGCGGTTTGGGCGGGATCGAAAAATCTGCCGAAGGGCTGACTCTGACCTACACGCAGAATAGTTCCCAAATGGCGCTGCCGACGGATGCGGTACTCGTGGCGGTCGGCTGGCTGGGTAATTTGCCCGATCTGAATCTGGCGGCGGCGGGTGTCGCGGTGAACCGCAATTACATCGTGGTCAACGACTCGTTGCAAACTTCCGCGCCGCATATCTACGCTGCCGGAGATATCACCGGGCGCATGATGTTGGTGCAGAGCGCGGGCTATCAGGCGCGCATCGCGGTTGACAATGCGCTGTCGGAAGGCAGTAAGCGCACGGCGGAACATCGACTCGTCCCACACGGGGGCTTTACCGACCCGGAGTATGGGGGCGTCGGCCTGACCGAGGAACAAGCCCGTTCGGGCCACACCTGCGCGGTGGCGAGCGTGCCTTTTGCCGACTTGGATCGGGCGGTGATCGATGGCTATACCAGCGGCTTTTGCAAATTCATCGTCGAAGTGGACTCGCGGTTAATCCTCGGTGCGCACGTCGTCGGTGAGCAGGCGGTCGAGATCGTGCAATTGATTGCCACCGCCATGGCTGCCGAAATGCGGATCGAGCAGCTTGCCGATCTGGAACTGGCATACCCGACGTATGCGGCAGTGGTGGGCTTGGCCGCGCGCGAGCTGGTGCGGACGCTGGGGATCGTCGTCGTTTCACCCGAATGGCGCACGCTGAACCCCGTGCGGGGTACGGAATGGGAACGCCGCGAAGATTGAAGTCGCACCCCATCGCGCCGCTCAATTATTTCTACAACCGAACTTAGATTTGACCCGTCAAATGCCACAGATTTACCTCACCCCCTCAGTCCCCCTCTCCGTCCTCACGGAGAGGGAGAAGCCGGCCCATACCCACTGCGGCTATCGCTGCATAATTTCGGTTGTAGAATTATTATCAACCGTCGGTTTTGCCCACCTGCGTTTGGTAGAGCGCCTGCACCAGTGCGCGCAACTCCGCCAACTCGGCGCGCATCGATTCGTTGCTGGCGATCAGGGCTTTCTGCGCCAGTTCTGCCCGCAGCGCCGCATTACTGGCGATCACGGCTTGCTGCATATCTTCGAGCTGTTTGTGATCTTCAAGCCGAATTTTTTCCAGGCGACCACCCAGGATATTTTCAATGCTATTTTGCAAGATTTGCTGGATCAGTTCGTGATCGGCTTGGACGCGCTCTTCGAGCACTTGCTCATAGGCCTTCGCAATGTCTTCGCGCCCCTGGATGCGATCTTCGAGCACCTGTTCGTAGGTTTTGGCGATTTCTTCGCGGTCATTGACACGCTCTTCGAGCACCTGTTCATAGGCCTTCGCAATGTCTTCGCGTTCCTGAATGCGATCTTCGAGTACCCGTTCGTAGGTCTTGGCGATCTCCTCCGCGCGCTTGGCCGCCGCCCGGTCACGCACGTCGGCGATAGTCGCGTAAAGCAGCACGGTGCTGTCCACCACGACCGACATCACGTTCAGGTAGCTGTTTACCGTATTGACGAATGACTGATTGCCCGTAAAGAACAGGAGCGGAATCAGCAGCCCCAAAGTTGCCAGAATGACGACCCGATTGGTGAGAAACTTGACCGGATAGGGCAGGACCCGTTCATCGAGAAGGGTATTTAGCCGGTGCAACTTGCTGCCGTTCCTTTTGATCGGGTGTACAGTTGATGAAGGGGACATGATGGCTCTTTCCTCGAATACAGGTCGATCCTCGCACGCGCTGCATATTTTTCAACGGCCAACAGCAGGCGGCTGATCTCGAATGGTTTGGCGATGACTGCAATCACAAACGCGGGGAAAACTTGGCTGAGCAGGTCTGGTTCGCCGCTCAAAATAATCGCCGGGTTGTGTGGGCACATCTGGCGTTCATAAGCACTCAGAAATTCTAGCCCATCCATGACGGAATTTGCCAAATCCAGCAAGATCAGTCTGTGATCCGCTGCGGCCACGGCTTCTAGGGCGAGCAGTCCATTCGCGGCGGTGGCAAACGGATAGCCTTCCAGTCCCAGCACAGTGGTGATGGCGTCGCGCAAATCCTCGGAATCTTCGCTAACAGGGGAGTTGCCATCATGACGATCGACGGCATCGATCAGTTGGACACGCTCACCGCCGCACAGTTGTGGGAGGCCGCCGCCGATACGCGCAACGCCGCCGAAATTCGTCAGGAGGCGATCGGGAG
>JBBRMW010000229.1:0-9745 GCA_038230635.1 Aggregatilineales bacterium
TCCGGTGCTCAAGCTTTTTGCACCCTGCGTGGCTACCTGTCCACTGCCCGCAAAAACGGCCTCTCCGCTCTCGAAGCGCTCACCCGCGCCCTCCAAGGTCATCCCTTTTTCCCGCCCTGCCTCTCCCCCTGAGCAGTTACGGGCATTTAAGTAGCGATAATCATAGCAGTGTTGAATTTGCCATATTTTTGTAATTGGCAGTGCGTGGTTTCCCCAATTTGCAGGTTTTTCCACCAAATTCTGAAAATTGTTACAATAATCTGTTCCCGTCCCTAAAAAACTCATGTGCGAAATGGATGTGCGATCATATTCTGGCAAATCATTTCGCGACACATCTTGACTCGAATAAAATGTATCACTACTTTTATCCAGATAAGTCGTCCAAAACATGACTGCTTTCAACATATCATCTGACGATAACAAGCGCAAATTCGTCCACGAAACATGGTCAAGCGGTGGTATCGGGGTTGGTGTGGGTGGCGGAAGGGTAGGGCATGGTGTTGCGGCACCCGCTATGCCTGAATTTGAGGCACTGTAATAGCACATGCCACCAGTAGGTAGAATGAAAGGGGTGAGAGTTGCCGTTGGCGTGGCGCTGGGCGTTGGTGTAATCGTTGGCGGCGCACTCAGACTGCTCTCAAACGCGCCGACATCGCACGGATTGCGACGCGCGATTCCCCGTTGGTCAGTTGTGTTGCCGATACAGATTCCGGCCTGGATTGCGGGGCTGCCATTGGTTAGCGCCATCGTGAAGTTGGGGCCGCCGTTATCAGCCAATGGTGCGAGCAGCGCATCGATTTGCGCGCCATAAGTGCCAACCTGATCGTGGGTTATGACTGATAGACCGCCTGCGGAATCTGCGTCGCCAATCACATTGTAACCCTGTGAGATCACGTTACCGATGAGGTCATTTCCATTGCTATTTTGCGCAACAATCGAACTTCCCAAAGCGAGTGATCCAGCAGATGCCCAGATTCCGTTGCTCGTATTTTGAGTGATGGTGCTGTTGAAGATGGAGAGCGACGCGCTCGAATAAATACCTGTACTATTGCCCGCGATGGTGCTGTTGACAATGACATCAAAACTTCCTATACTAGCAAAAATTCCGCTGCCTGTGTTATTAATAATGGTGCTGTTCTCAACATCGAGTGAGGCACCAGCGGACACACCCCATCCACTGCTCCCAGAGATGGTCACCCGTTGTAAAACTAATGTGCCATAGTTGTCGATTGCATCATTGCCACCCTGGATAGTCAGATCAGAAAGGGTGGCAGTTGCGCCAGCCACAATCTTGAACACGGGCGCAAAGAGGTTCGTTGGCAAACTCACGGTGAGGGTTGAGTCGCCGGGGCCTTGGATCACGACATTGGTTTGTATGATCAACTGGCTGAGCAGTTGAATCGTACCGGAAACACCCGCCGCAAAGGTGATGTTGTTGACGCCACCGCTCGTCTGATTTGCCGTGTCGATGGCAGCGCGCAGCGAACCCGCTCCGCTGTCATTCGTGTTAGTCACGATAAGGTTATGGGGTACAAGGGTTGGGGTGGGCGTGACGGTCGGGGTATTGCTCGGCGTCAGCGTTTGACTAGGGGTGAGCGTAGTCGTGGCCGTCGGCGCGATCCATCCGGGCAACAGTCCCCATGCGGGATCATAGTAGGCACCGGTGCTGCCATTGGTGATCACGTTCAAAACACCGAGTTCTGTCCACAAGATTTCGGGTCGAAATAACATGCCGGGATCGGGATACGCACTGTACGATATGATGGTAAGAAGCTCAGCACGCTGCACACTCGGCGGTGACCAAGCGGGGTTCCACCCGCCCGCGCTAGTGGGATAAGCGTAAATGCCGTAATCGTAAACGGGAAAGACGTAACTCGAACCGGGATCGGAAATCAAAAATCCCCACTCACCCCCGCATCCGTCGTAACATTGAATATAATTATAGTTTCTAACGACATAAACAACCTCGGAGTCGCCTGCGGTTTGGGAAAACACGGGTCGCGAATAAGTCTCAAATTCAAACCGACTACTTGTGCCATAAACCCCATGGTCGGATACTTTGAGCGCGAGCAGGCGATTGCTGGTGCTGGGCGTGGGCGTCGCACTGGGCGTGGGGGGATGCGCCACCGTGGTATCTTCACATTGAAAATTGGTGGAACCATTGCCAGGCCGAAAGCCATACACCCAAATGGCCGATTCAGCGTGCATGTTTTCATTCCAAATATCCGCTGCATCGTATGAAAAAGTGGCGAAGGTGATGCGATAGGGCATCCCCGCGCCATCGAAATCGGGCACCGTATCGGCTACAAAACTGGGCTCGAGAATGTCGGCACTGCTGTATGACCAATTCTGATCGAGCACCCGACTACAAAGGTGCGCGCCACTCAATATGAGGCTGCCTACTGCATTGGATATCCTGGTATCGATCAGCCAAAGGTCAATAAACGCGCCTGTACTCACCGTATACGAAAGGTAGTGTCCGTCCGGCGACCACGACGGCTTTCTAGCAGTCGTTTCGCTGACAATTTGGCGCGGTGTCGAGGCCAGCGTGCCGTTCGCCGCAACCGTCACGATCCAGATTCCATCCGGGTTAGAATTACCCTGTGCGGGGCTGTAAACCCACGAATTGTAGGCCAATTGCGTGCCGTCGGGGGACCAAGCGGCTTGCGTGGCGTTGCTCAACAAAATGCTCGCCCCGCCGCGACCATCCGCCAGCAACAAGTTTCGGCTGCTATCATTGAAAACAATACGGGCGACGTTCGCTTGGTGCAAAGTCGTGGCTGCTGGTGATGCGGTCGAAGAGACGATAATCGGCGGCGGCGTATTGGTATCGCAGGGAATCGGGGTCGGCGTATCCGTCACCATGAACAGCGGCGTTGGCGACGGGCAGCCCGCGCTTTGCAATAATGGTTTAGCTAATAAATGGGGGGGGGGTAGAACTAATAAGCAACAGCGCACTCAGCACGACCAGCAGGGCGGCGGCATAGCGACGGGTATTGAGCGGGACAGTGATTGAGGCGCGTTGAGTCAAGATGAGTCTCCTGGGTGCGTTGATATGATACCACAGTTTATGCGCGTGTCCAGTTAAATTTCTGTTATCAGTTTTTTTTGCTACGGATTCGTGGGTCTGCGCACAAATTATCCGGTAAGCACTGGCCGACTTTCGCGAGTCACGTCGAATCTAGGGCGCGTCGTCGAGGTTGACATATCGCACGTCATCCGAATCGTCCACTTTGCTGCCACCCGCCGCAGGTTTTGCGCTGCTCGCCCCGGTGAAGGGCCGCCCGCCCCGAATATCCTTCATGAAATCCGGCTCGTCATCTTCAATCACGTCCGCATCAATATAATCGTCGCTGCGCGATGGCGAACTCCCTACGGGCGCGGGACGCGGCGCACCCAATGGCGATCGGAGGGGTGGTATGCCCCCGGCTGTGGTGGGCGATCCGGTTGATGCGGCGGCAGGGCGCGCGATTCCCGGTGCGGGCAAGCCGGGTCGGGCGAGCGGCGTGGGACTCGGACTCGTCGAAGCGGGAATTCCCGAACGCGGCGGATTCATCGGCGTCAGCGGCCCCGTTGCTGGACGTGCGGGCGTCAACGGCACATTCGCGGGACGTGGCGGTTCAGCAGGACGCGGCGCGCTGCCGTAAGCAGGCGCAGGTTGCGATCCGATACTGGGTAGGGCAGGAGTCGGTCGCGGCGCAGGCGATCCGAGTGCGGGCTGATTAGCGGGTGTCGGACGTGGCAGCGCAGCTTGTCCACCAGCGGGCGCAGGCGATCCGGTGCGAGCAGCCAATGCCGGGCGTGGCGGTTTATAGCCAGGGACGGGCAGCGGCAGCACATACTCATAAATGGAGGTGAGCGGAGTCGGTGCACGCGCGGCACGGGCACGGGCGGCCTCGGTACTCTTGGCGGTCGTGGCGAGCGCTTTGCGGTATGGCGCTTGGCGCTGCGTGAGCCGTTCGGCCAGCCGCTCGATCGCAAATAAGAGGAATGCCACCACCACATCAACCGCGAAGATCATCAAAAAGACCGCCGTCAGGGAGTTGATCACTGCCGGGATCGGCCCGCTGAACCAACGTATCTCGGCGGCGCTGAACCCGATCACCGCCAAAAAGATCAGCGCGCCCACGATCAAGCCGCCGATAATCAGCCAGCCCTCCCGATCGGCTTTTCCGGGCATCATCGTATTGCCGATCGCAAACAGCAAATAGAACCATAACACGAAGTCGGGGCGCAGCAGCAGCGTTTGAAAGGCCGCCGCGATCACGTTCACATCATTGGTGGCGAACGCCTTGATCAGATCGGGCAAATGCAGCATCGAGCCGCTGATCAACAGCACGAGCGCCAGTCCACTAACGAACGGCGCAATCCCGATCAGCGTGAGAAACACCGGATTTTTGGTGTCTTCGACCTTGATGAAGGCGGGTTCTAACTCGCCGCTTTTGTCGATTTTCGGCCACGTAGTGAGGCGTTTGGTTTTGACGTTGACGACGCCCGCCACCAGCCAATGGCTGAACTCGTGGATGAACACGCCGGGCAGCAGCACCATATAATAAATGACGGTCGCCAAGTGGTTTTCTTGGGCGACGATCCAACCCACGCCGAAGATATGCCGTTGCAGCCAGCGCTGAATCCAGATCAGCGCCGCGAGCGTCAATCCAAACACAATCCAGGGGGTGAGCAGATCAAAACCGGTCATGATTCAAATGGGACCTATTTTCAGTAGATCGAAAAAGTGCCCGCACCCCACAACCCTTCTCCCTCTTGGCGAAGGGCTTATCTCCCCTGTCCCACCGCGTGCGTGGGGGAAAGGGGCCGGGGGATAGAGGGGTTTCCCCGCCAAATCGTGATCTGCTGATTTTTATATGTGACCTCGCCTGAAAAAACCCCTCACCCCGCCCACTCTATCTGGTGCAAATGTTGAAAACCATCGGGTAACTTTCATCGGATCGACTCCCCCTCGCTGTGTTACGAAGAGAGGCCGGGGGCTGAGGTACTTTTCGCCTCCGCCGCGATGCGCGTCAATGCCACAAAATCGGCGGCGTCCAGCGATGCACCACCGACCAATGCACCGTCGATTTCTGGCTGTTCCATGAATTCGCGCATATTTCCCGGCTTGACACTGCCACCATATTGAATACGCACGCTCGCGGCGATCGTTTCACCGTACAAGGCGCTCAACGTCGCGCGAATGCCACCGATCACGGCGTTAGCTTGCATACCGCTCGCACTGCGCCCTGTGCCGATCGCCCAGATCGGTTCGTAGGCGATCACGATGTTAGCCATCGCTTCGGCGGGAATATCCGCCAGTGCCGCCCGCACTTGCCCTTCAATGAACGAATCGGTATGTCCCGCTTCATTCTGCGCGAGGCTTTCACCGACCGCGATGATCGGGCGCATCTCATTTGCAAGAATCGCCTTGATTTTGCGGTTGATCGTTTCGTCAGTATCGCCCAAATATTGACGCACTTCAGAGTGGCCGACGATCACATAATCGACGAGGCCGCGCAGCATCAGAATCGAGATATTTCCGGTAAATGCGCCGTGTGTCGCATCGTGGACGTTTTGCGCGCCGACTTTGAGCGACGTATGGCGCAGCACATCGTGGACGGCGGCCAGTGCCACGAACGGCGGGCATACCACTATTTCGACGCCCGTGATCGATACGAGTTCCTCGGCCAGCACCCGCACAAAATCGATCGATTCGTGCAGGGTTTTGTGCATCTTCCAATTTCCAGCAATGATGGGTATGCGCGTCATGCAGATTCGGTTCCCTGTGGCGTTGCGGTTGCTGATAATTTGGCAAGTATAGCGGTAGATTCGTTTATCACCCAATGCGGTGCGTGACTCGTGTTCTGGGCGATATGCAGTTCTTGGATCGCGTCGGTGGCGCGATTCGTATTCACCAGGATGATCGCCTGCGCCAAATGGATTTCAGCCCGGTCGGTACTCATGCGCAGCGCCACCGCAATGGCGAGCGTGGCCTCATCAGGATGATTCGTGTTCGAGGCAGCCAACGCCGCGAACGCAATGCCATCGGCCAATTGGGGGAAACTCCGCGTGACATTGCTAAAGGCGGCCAGGTCCGTGGTCGAAGGCGATTTGGCGCGTTGATATAGGTAATACGTGGCAGTATCGTACACATCGCCCGAAATCGTGGGGATGCTCAGCAGGCGCGCCTCCAGAAAGATGGTGTAAGGGGTGGCGTGTGCCGTCGCAAATGCCCGGATCGCGGCCATCAAAATGGGTACGTTTTCGCCTGTCAGTTCAACTGCTTTGCTGAAGGTGTCCTGGACTTTGGAGGGACGCTTTTCCTTGATGGAGGCAAGCGTCAGCGCAAACCAATTCGCCGGATTGGTACTGTCAGCAGTCACCAATGACTGCGCGGCATCGAAGCTCAGCGGACCCGGAATGCTGACCTGGGCGAACGCGGTCGCCGTGCCGGACAGGGTACTGGACGTGATGTTGGATGGGGTGGCGAACGCGGTCACGGGGTTCGTCGGGGCAGATGTCACGGTGGCGGGCGAGGTGGCGGATCGGGTCGGGCGGGCGACGCTCGGTGTGCGCGTTGGCACAGCCGATGCGCTGGGCAGCGCGGCGATCGATTGCTGTTTATTGCGTGCCGACGCGCCTGCCAGCAGTACACCGAGCACGCCGACGACGATCAGGCTGAGGCAGCCCCAGCGCGCCCAATGTCGCCCGCTCGCTGGCTTCGACGGTTCGGCGATCGGCGGTGCGATCAAGGGCTGCGTGAACGCGGGTGCCGGCGTCAGGGTGGAGGGTGAAAGCACAGACGAAAAAGTGGCGGCCAGCGAGGGCGATCCGGCAGGGGCAGGTGTGGCGATGATATTGGTCGCGGGCGCGACTTTCGAGCGCGGCGCGATCGGCGCACGCCGCCCATCGAAGGCGCGGGCCGCATCCGGCGATTCTTCGACGGCGACGCGCAAAGCCGTCACCATTTGCACCGCCGATTCATAGCGATCGTGACGTTCTTTGGCGAGCGCTTTGAGCAGCACATTCTCGATCGCGGGTGGCACTGCCGGATTGACGAGCGACGGCAGCGGCAGCGGCGCATAAATCTGATCGTGGACGATGGCATAGGGTGTATCGGCGCTGAACGGCACGCGCCCGACCAATAACTCATAGAGCACGACGCCCAGCGAATAAATATCCGTGCCTGCATCCAATTCCGGGACACCCTGCGCCTGCTCCGGCGAAATATACTGCGGCGTGCCGAGCATCATATCCTGGCTCATCGTCGATTCGCCCGCGCCGACCATGCGCGCCAGCCCAAAATCGGCCAGATACGGCGTGCCCACTTTTTCCAGCAGGATATTTGAGGGCTTGATGTCACGGTGCAGCACACCTTGCTCGTGCGCATAGGTGAGCGCGCCGCCAATCGCGGTCATCAGCGGTACGATCGCGGCTAGGGCGAGCGGTGCTTCCGATTGCTGTGCCTTGAGCGTCTGACCATCGATGAACTTCATCACCAGATACGGCTGACCTTCGTGATCCGCCGAGTCGTAAATGGGCACGATGTGCGGATGTTCAAGCCGCGCGACGATCTGCGCCTCACGCTGAAAACGCGCCAGAAAATTGGTGTCGTCGCGGTAGGCGGGATGGAGCACTTTGATCGCCACATAGCGATCGAGTTTGGCGTGGTAGGCGCGATAAACGGCGGCCATTCCACCCTGACCGAGCCGTTCGGTGATAAGGTACGCGCCGACAGTTTCCCCGATCGCAAAGGTCATAGCAGCCACATCCGTCTGGATAACGCGGTTTCTGATCAGATTATAGTCTGACTCTGATTCATCAACGAAGTGTAAACGCACCATTTCAAATGTGTAACGTTCTGGCGAAAGCGCCTCAGTCTAGCGCGTCCAGGTATCGTGTTTTTCGGCGAGCGCGGTCATTCGTGTTTCATCGGCGAATTGTTCAGGCGATAATGACGCCATTTCCATCAAATACCGATCAAACCCGCCTGGGTTGAAAATCGTGAGCAGCTTGCCACCTTTCACGCATTGAACATCGTGCCATACAGCGGGTGGGATATTGATCGTCATGCCAGGACTGGCGATCACCGTTTCATCGTATCTTCGACCAGCGTGCCGCGCCCGTCGGTGAGCGTGCGCGGCAGCAGCAGCATCCACCCTGGCATCAGGGCTGATCAGGGTTATGTAGATTTCTTTTCATCTGCGTAAAATGAAGCTGTATAAGATAGCACAAACTATGAAATTCCCTTTGATCTGGGTTTCCAGACGCTTACACACTTCTTGCGATTTTTGAGATCTTCCTCAGTTTCTATCAATGCCAACGCTTTCTCCCTTATTTTTTCGTCCTTGACCGCATCATATAGATTCTTGAGACCCTGAATGATGTCGTAGCGGATCAATGAGCAGTTCTTTTCGGTGCTGCACTCTTTGAAACGACCTACAAGTCCGTCTACTAATTTCTGCTGCTGCAGCTTCCCTGCGGTGCCAACTTTCCAGATGTTTTGCATACAGTGGCGCGCAGTGACAAATCTTTTGTCTTTGGTGACGGCAAGCAGCGCGTCAAAATCCTTTAGTATCCGGTTCTCTGAATCGCTTTTTGCCAGATTGCAAAGAACCTGAGCGGCAATCGCCCGATTATGGTTATCCTGGTCGGTTAAAGCTGCTACCATTTTGTCCCATACTTCATAGGTCCAATCAACCGCTTTATCCGTCGCTTCGATCACATAGAAAAAAGCCTTGTTTTGCAAGTCGCGATCTTGAGAGCGAAGGTTTTCCACGTGCTCGCGCGTGATTTGGTCCATGCGATTACTCCTGTAGTGGGCAAGCATCTCTATCCAGCACGATTTATTATTTTAGCTCATGTGTTCGTTTTTTGCGACTGCGGGTTGAGGGAGGAGCAGATTGCATAAGGTAACTCATTTATCACGCACGATTTGGGCCAGGATTTTGTCATGCCGCTCAAGTCCAATCGCAAAGTCGCCTTGTGATGCGTTTTCGATTTTCATTTCCCACCCCAAAGTGGTCGTATCGAACCATTTCAGAAAACAGTGTATACCGATCAGGGCGGTGATGCGCCCTCAGTTCGCGCTGAAACCCGTCGGTGCGGTGTCCGAGGCGCTCAAGACGTAGAAACTGCGCTCATGGCCTTCGACGGTCGCGCGCACGAAATCGGTCACAATATAGCCCGCATTGATGGCCTGCAAAAACACCTCGCGCCCCTGTGAGCGCCAAGCCCGCGCCAAGCCTGCGTCGGCGCTCAGAATCGCCGCGAACTGTGCCGGAATCTCCACCAACGCCAGCATACCCGTCGAAGGGTTGGGCGCGCCCGGCTGTGGCAGCCCGTTCTTGCCGAAGCTCGCTGGATTGACGATGACCGTGCCCGCGCTCAAATACTGTTCGAGCGCCAGCGGCCCGCGCGTACCTGCGATGCGCTGTTCGACGCGCGGCGTTGTGATCCGCCAATCCGCCAGCAGCCGATCGGACTGCTCCAGATTGACCAGCGCCGACTCTTTCGCACCATAGTAATCACGCTCGTAGCGCTGCACAACACAACCCAACTTGCGGATATTGAGATGGGCGTTGCGGCTGTTCATCGGATCGAACGTCCAGGTGATCAATCGGATACCTTGCTGGATCGCATGTTCGCGCTGCGCCAGTTTGAGGTCGTAGCCCACGCCCGCTCCGCGATATTCTGGCAGCACCGCCATCCGCTGCGAAACGAGTTTGAGGTTCGCCATCGCCGGGCGGCTCGA
>JBBRMW010000230.1:0-9744 GCA_038230635.1 Aggregatilineales bacterium
CGAATTGTTGAGTGATCAAGAATTTTTGCTACCACAACGCCTTCGTGAGACGCGAGAAAAGCTCGGTCTCAGTCAGCAAGAAGTGGCGCGGCGCTGTGAATTAGGCATCAATCAAATCAATCGCTATGAAACTGGCAGTAATGGCCCAAGTTCGCTGACACTGACAAAGATCGCACAGGTGTTGGGCGTGAGCATGGACTATCTGGTCGGGCTGACCGATGATCCGCACGGCCTCTATTCGCCCGTTGAACTTGATGTCCGCGAACGCGATTTGCTGGATGCGTTTCGGCGCGAGGGTTGGCCGGGGGTTTTTCGGTTGGGCGCGGAGCATATCGCGCGCTGAGGGGCATCTCGGTGCGGATCGATTGTCCGCAAATTATCGGGTCGCCGATTGCGGCGAGGGGCTGATGCCACCTTGCTCAAACCGGATTTCGGAAAGGTTGAGCGGTCCGGGGGCTATGCATTACCCACAAATTCACCTCACCCCCAACCCCCTCTCCGTCACCACAGCGAGGGGGCGTCAAACCACACCGCATCCGCCACAGATCGCGACCGAGTCGAGTCCTGCACCCCTCTCCGTGAGGACGGAGAGGGGCTGGGGGTGAGGTTCTTCAATGCGTGGTGTCTAATTGGTTTCACCATAGGGACACGGCAGGCCACATCCCTACTTGGTTTCGGTGCCTTTTGCCAGGATCGCATGGACATCCTGGTTGGTTTTGTTGAGCAGTGCCTGCACCGCCTGAATCTGTTCCGGGTTGCCATAACGAGCGGCCTGCATGACCACTTCCATCAGTGCCATCACGTTACGCTGCAATTCCTTCAACTGCGGCATATCGGCGTTGAAGCCGCGTCCCCATGGCCCACGCCGATTGCCGGTTTCGTCGCCCTCCCGCTGTTCGAGCAGTTGGCGTCCGGCGTCCGTGATGGTGTATACGCGCTTATCGTTGATCATCGTGCTCGTCAGGTTGCCTTCCTCCTCCAAAAGTTGAAGGGTCGGATACACCAGCCCCGGACTTGGACGATAGAATCCCGACGAACGCTCCTCCAGTGCCTTGATCAGTTCATAGCCGTGATGCGGCTCATCCTTGAGCAGCTCCAGCAAGATGAATTTGACATCGCCACGACGTTGGCGTTGACGGCCACCGCCTTCATGTCCGCCCCTGAACGGGTGACCGCCGAATGGGCCATGTCGAAATTCGTGGTCGTGGTGTTTGTTCCTACCGGGAAAGTGTGAGTGAAACATCGCATATCTCCTTTAGTGATATATCGTGATATGTATATCATAGTACGATAGCGATATATCGTCAACAGTCTTTTTGAATATTTATGGATTTCTAATACACGCCTCGCAATGATCCGCATTTGGCCGATTCTCTCAATCCCATGTCGCGCAGAGAAACGATCCCTGCCGCCGATTGTAAGCGATAGGCAATAGCAGTATATTCTTGTCGTGAGCAAACGTTTTTCTTGCAAGGGAGTAGCTGCCCGATGACACTCCAAGAAATTTTTGAAGCCATCGATCGGCTTTCGATCGGTGAGGTGGAACAGATCAAAACGCATATTCTGGAGCGCGAATTATCGTTTGGCAGTTAGCCGGAAAGCAACGATCTGGAGCGTATGGCGGGTCTATTCCACGCAAACGTAACCGATCTTTCGGTGAACGTCGGCGATTATCTGCGTGATATTTTCCAGAACAATAATGATGCTGGTAACGAATCAGCCCCCCCAATAGATGGAGACCTTGCTTGCCTGCCAAAGACCATTATCACGACGCCGTAAAACGTGCGCTCATAAACGATGGGTGGGCGAGCGAAGCTGAACAGGTAACATTTATCATAGCCAATCGCCAAGTTGTGATCGACCTGAAAGCATCAAAAAATGAGCAAAGGGACATCATTTTGGTCGAAGTGAAAGGTTTTGAACGTTCACCGATTGAACAACTCGCGGTAGCCATCGGTAAACTTCAAATCTATCGCTTCATGCTAGATGATTTAGGACATGACACGCCACTTTGGCTTGCAGTTCCCGATATGGCTTATCAGGGAATTTTGACAGAAAAGTTAGGGCTGGCAATGCGAGAACAAAACCATATCGATTTGCTCGTGTTCTCGCCTGAACGAGAGGAGATCACCGCATGGATACCCTACGCGAAATCTTGATGCAAGAGTTAGAAAAGTACGCAGGCAAGGCATTCAACGGGTACAGCTACCTCACGGTGAGTAGCGATCAGTCGCATTTTGTCATCACATCCGTTGGCAATGTACGCGGTCAACGGATCGTCAACACGGCGATGATCGTTCAGCTTTTCGGAAACAAAATCGTGATCGATCGTGATATTTATGATAAACAACTCGTCGATGCCCTGGAACAGGCGGGTATTCCGCGCGCGCAGATCATCCTCGCCTATGCGGGCGAACCCGTACCAGAGTCGGTATCGAGCACCTAACTCACGCAGACAAGTCGCCCCAAACCGCGTCGGGAAGCGGATCGTCGAAGTCGTCGCTCATCCAGACCGTTCCCGCTTGCAAGCCCAATGTGCGTAACGGCACTTCCCCGACGGCCACCCGTCGCATGGACGCCTGAATAGCGGCTTCGATCGTTTCCGCCGAAGGCATGATTGCGCCTTCAGGGTCGGATTGCACCGCGACCTGAACATTGCGCAAATCACGTTCCAGCGATTGAATGATAAACGATTCAAGCTGAAGATTGGCGGCTTTTGCTTTGGCGGCCAATGCTTCGGGAAGATGAATAGTCAGCAGGATATCGCTCATGATCCGCCTCCGAAGATCTTAAACGAAACCAAATCTACCTGATTCTACCACAAGCTACACTCGTTCCGATCTTTCAGCGAGATTTAACCCAGAACGTTTTCTCAAAAGGATGAGCTATTAGCGTTGCTGCGAGGGCGACTCCCCCTCTCCGTCATCACGGAGAGGGGGCTGGGGGGTGAGGTGAATAGCTCAATCTGCCAGTTGATCGCTGTAGTTGCCCCGCGACTCCTCTCTACCTGAGGGAGAGGGGCTGGGGGTGAGGGCTTTTTTTCGACACCCCGCATCTCCCGCGTTATCCTCTCTTACGAGCATCACGAACCGCCACCGCGAGGATTCCATGTCGCGCATATTTATCAGCTACAAACGCGAAGACCGCCCGCGCGTCAAACAATTGGCCGAAAACCTGATCGCTGCCGGGCATGAAGTCTGGTATGACCAATCCCTGGCGATCGGCGATCATTGGTGGGACGTGATCCTCGAACAAATCCGCGCCTGCGATGTCTTCGTGTTCGCCATTTCGCAGATCGCCCTGCGCAGCGAACCCTGCAAGCGCGAACGTCGCTATGCCGAAGCGCTCAAAAAGCCATCTTTTTTGATCCGGGTTGGGCCGATCAGCGCGCTGCCCACCGAATATGCGTTGATCCAATTTGGCGATTACAGCAAAGGCGACACGAATCAACTGATCCGACTCCTGGGCGGCATCAACCGCAGTCCGGCGAATCAACCGCTGCCCGATCCGCTCCCGACGCCACCCGATCCGCCGATCGCGCCGATCGATGAACTGCGCGGTATCCTCGAAACGGGCGAAAAACTCAATTTCCCCGATCAAACCGCCCTGATGTTCCGGCTGGAAGCGCTCCACCACGACCCGCCCCGAAGCACTGCGGCTGATCGGCCTGCTGCGCCGCCAAACCACCTTCAAAGAGATCGCCGATCGCTGCGACTCGCTGCTTCCCACCCCACGCGCGCCGCTCCCGCGTGGACTGCTCGCGGCGGGTGCGGTGATTTTGCTGGCCGTGTTGGGTATCGGCGTGCTTTTGCTCGGCAATCGCGGCGGCGGCGCAGCGATTACGCCCACCAATACGCCAACGACCCCCGCACCGACCGCCGTGATCGCCAACCTGCCGACCGGTACGCCGTTACCCACATCACCCGCCACCACAAAGCCGACGATGGCCGCTTCACTTACGTCAACCCCGACGCCGACGATCACGTCCACGCTCACCGCCGCTGCGATTGAATCATCTGCACTATCGCCGACTAATATCATCGCGATCGATCCTGATGTGCTGGCGGTGACCATGGATTACTTGGATGCACAAGGGACGGCCATAATGGTCAGTGGTGGGCTAACGGCGACATCCATCATCCAAACCGCAACCGCCACCCATTGGACGAAAACGCCCAGCCCAACCGACACCCGCCCACCCAACATTACGGCCACGGCCAACGCGATCCGCACCCAGCACGCCTTCGGGACGCAGACCAAAAACGCAGCCAACCTGACCGCCACTGCCACCCACTGGACAAAAACGCCGACCTTGACTCCCACGCCGACACCAACACTCACGCCGCTTCCCGCCGGCACAATCAGCCAGGACGCCAAAGGCATCGACCAGGTGTGGGTGCCCGCTGGAAAGTTCCTGATGGGCAGCGACCCGGCCAAAGACAAAGATGCACGATCGGAAGAGCAGCCACAAACCACCATCACCATCGCGGACGGCTTCTGGATCGACAAAACCGAAGTGACCAACGCCGCCTACCAGCAGTTCATCGATGCGAAAGGCTACCAAAATCAGACGCTGTGGACGGATGCGGGCATAGACTGGCTGAAGGCACATACCAAACCACATGATTACATCGGCCTCACTGGCAGTACCCAGCCGCGTGTCGGCATTACCTGGTTCGAGTCGTATGCCTTCTGCAAGTGGCGGGGCGGACGGCTGCCCACCGAAGCCGAATGGGAATATGCGGCACGTGGGGGCGATGGACGCCTTTACCCCTGGGGCAACACCTTCATTGCCAACAATGTCGTTTACAGTGGCAATTCGGGGAACAAAACGGCTCCGGTGGACGACGGCAAGCGCTCGGCGGGTGCCTCGTGGGTGGGCGCGCTGGATATGAGCGGCAACGTTTGGGAATGGGTGAACACGATCTACGATGGCTTTTCATACCCATACAAAAATGACGGGATAGAAAATATTAACGGTAATAATACGCGCGTGCTGCGCGGCGGCTCGTGGGGCTACGATTCTACGTTTCTCCGCGTGGCGATTCGGGACTGGGGCGCGCCTGACTACGTGAGCTACCTCGGCGGCGTCCGCTGTGCCCGCTCTTCTTGATGTTACTGATATTCTGTCTTTTGAGTTTCTGATCTTCTAATTCCTGAATCCTGATTCGTTTACATTGCAATGTAGGGACGCGGCCTGCCTCGTCCGCCTTTGCTCAAACTCACTCTTTACAGAACATAAGTTCTATGATAAACTTACCCCTCTCTCCCATATTGGGAGATTTGATCGCTCGCCGTCGCCGCCCACCCTCGCCATTGCACCCCACCCCGATCAACGTTGATCCGCATTGCCGTTCTCACACCACCGACTCGCTCCAATGGCGTCCTTACGCGGAAAACCGCCTCCCGAACCGCATTGATCCAGGCGATCCCAAAACCATCAATGGATCAATCCGATCAATAGGCGGAGCCGGCAAGTCCAGCCATACGATATATCTCCTTGACACGCCATGAGTTCTCGTATAATCTAAGTGTACTGCAAAATTGCGTGAGCTAAGATCATCCATGAACGATATTGTCCCGGCATTCAATGGTGAACGAATTCGGCGCGTTTGGAACGAAGACGACTGGTACTATTCGGTCGTCGATATTGTGATGGAGTTGATGGAGGCTGACAAGAAGACGGCACAGAACTACTATCATGTTCTCAAGGGGCGGCTCAAGCGGGAGGGGAGTGAGTCTAGTATAAATTGTAAGAAACTAAAACTGGTAGCGGTTGATGGCAAGCGTTATCAAGCCGATGTGATGAATAATGAGCAGGTCTTGCGCCTGATTCAATCGATCCCATCGCCAAAAGTCGAACCACTCAAACTCTGGCTGGCGCAGGTTGGGGCGCAGCGGCTCCAAGAATCCGAAGACCCGGAATTAGGGCTTTTCCGCTCGTTGGATCGAACCGTAGATGAATACCGACGCGCCGGTAAGCCCGATAGTTGGATCGGCTTTCGCGTTGAGGGCATTGTTACCCGCAAGCGCTTTGTCGATGCCCTCAAAAATGCTGTGATCGATCAACTGCCTGCTATGTACGCACAGACAACCGAGCAGCTATACAAAGGACTGTGGGATCGCACCACCGCCGAACTGCGCACCGAGTTAGCGATTACCCCGAAGCAGAATCCGCGCGACAGTTTCGGCAAATATGCGCTCATGTACACCCGCTTGGCCGAAGAACTCTCCACCGATCGCCTGAACAGCGCTGAAACCGTCACCCTGCACTCCGCTATGGATATTGTCTGGGATGCGGCCAAATTGTTTCACCGTCAAGCCAAAGAACTGGCCGACGCGGTCGGCTACGATCTGGTCACGGACCAACCACTGCTGCCCAAGCCATCGGAATCAGAGTCGGTATAATGTGATATCTGCACGAACAACATGTACCAATCTGAACAAAACGTGTTAGATCATGAGTAATCATTTGTGGGATGCCCCATTCTGCAAGGCTGAACGATATAAGTGGTGTATGGGTTTGAAACTATAAGAAGCGATTTTCGAACGTTTAGCGAATTCTTTACCGTAACACCGTCAGGTTGTTCCAACCGACGAGGCCGCGACGACCAGGGAGAAAACTTACGCATCTCAGGCGTTTCCGGTTAAAATCTTGCAACCTCGTGTTTTAGAACATACTGGCAAACTTTTATGAAAATTGGAATCATTGGAAGTGGCGGATCCGGATTAACGGCAGCTTGGTTATTGCAGGGTCATCATGAGGTGACGCTGTTCGAGAAGGAGGATCGACTCGGAGGCCATGCGGATACCGTTGAGGTCGAGCAGGACGGCGAGGTTTTCCCGATTGATGCAGGCTTTGAATTTTTCTATGATGAAATGTTCACACGGTTCAACCGATTGTTATTCCTGATCGGTGTCCCGGTCCATAAATTCCCGGCATCGGTGACCTTGTACGATACAAATCATCGCAGGATTACGCTACTTCCGCCGTTCAATCGCAGCCGGATTGTCTGGTCGGCCTACAATCCCCGAGCTATCGGAGAATTGCTAAAATTCCAGCGCGTTATTAGTCGGTCTATCCCGTTGATCGACAAGGGGGATCCGTTTATCACGGTTGAGGAATACTTCAAGACGCTCAACTTATCGGAAGATTTTCAGAACAATTTTCTGTATCCCTTTCTCTTGGCGGAATGGTGCGTTGAGCTTGAGGAATTCAAAACTTTTTCCGCGTACAATGCTTTTAAATATGTCGTGACGAGCCGTCCACGCAATCTTCTGGGCATTGTCTACGCCAGTGAGGTGGCCGGCGGAACGCGCGCCTACGTCAACGCGATGCGGGCACAGCTAACACAAACACGCATCCTGATGTCGTCAAATATCACCCATCTCTCGCACACAAATGATAAGTTCACAGTGCATGATGCCAACAGCGGTTCACACACGTTTGATCATCTCATCATCGCTACAAGCGCGGCGCAGGCGAGTTCCTTTTTGCAGCCGTTCACGTGGGCAGAAAAACGCCACGCCGAGTTGGATCGCATCCGTTATTTTAAGACGACTATCGCGGTTCATAGCGATCCGCGTTTCATGCCTGCTAATCCGGATCATTGGTCGGTCGTGAACACACGGTACGAAACGACGCACAGTTCCAACACGTTTTACAAAAAATGGCGCAGTAAGCGGCCTATTTTCCGAAGTTGGGTAACTTTCGATCAAGAAATGCCAATATCGCTGTACCATATCCGCACCTACGATCATCTCAAAATAACGCTCGATCATTTCCAAGCGCAACGGAATTTGATCCAGCAACAAGGCCAAAATAACCTATGGCTTGCCGGGCTGTACATGCATGATATTGATTGTCACGAAAGTGCAATAATGTCGGCAGTCAACGTCGCCCTGAAACTTGATCCGCAATCTGACAATTTGCGCCTATTGATGGAATCAACGGAATAATCGTGGTGATGGCTGAAATTCAAATATTTAAAAATAATGTCGTACTGCTCACCGGAGCCTCGATGGGGATTGGGGAGCAGATTGCCTACCAACTCGCGGATCAGGGCGCACGGCTGATGTTAGCCGCACGGAGTGCTGATAAGCTGGCACTTGTTGCGGCAGAATGCCGTCGCCGCGGCGCCTTGGCCGAAACTTTTGTCGTCGATCTTACCGACGAAGCCCAATGCAAGCAGCTCGTCAGTCATACGGTAGCTACCTATCAACGAATCGACACGTTGCTTTATAATGCGGGCAAAGGCTATCCGCAGCGCTTCGATAAGATGACCGATCTGAGTTCGATCCGCAATGAGATCAATTTGAACTATCTCGGTTTAGTGTCGTGCGTGTTTTATGCGTTACCTCATCTTAAATTGACAAAGGGTCAGATTGTCGCAGTATCGAGTTTCGGCTCGTTCGTGGGAATACCAGGGACGGGTGGTTACAATGCCTCCAAACACGCCCTACGCGGATTCTTAAATACGGTGCGTGCTGAATTGATCGACACCGGCGTCACGGTGACCGTCGTGTTCCCCGGCGCAATCAGCACAGCACGGTTGCGTGAGACCATGGGCAAAAACATGGATACTATTCCGACCATGACTCCAGAACGTTGTGCCCAACTCACAATCCAGGCAAGCGCAAATCGTCGCCGCCAATTGGTCACGACGGCAGCGGGGAAGCTATTGGTGGTGCTTTATTCGTGGTTCCCAGCACTTTTGGACCGCCAACTTGCACGAATTGGCCGCATGTACGAATAACGACCGACGCTATTCTTGAGGAAACAGTTGTGGTGCCCGCACGGATCGGTAAATGATAAACATCGGCATCAGCAGCCACGGCAAATTGAGCATGAGGACGATCCCGAACTGCGGTGTGGCCGATGGCCCGTACAATTCCTCAAACAAGATGATCAACACATTGGACAACATCATACCGCTATAAACCAACGCGGGTACTTTGATCCAGTTTTTGCCGCGTATGAATGCATAGATTGCCAGCACATAAAATGGCCCGAACAGCAACACATCGATCCAGATCGTTGCCCGCCACCATGCGGGACGTGCAATGAGTACGGGATCGAATGTGTTGCCATAGTGATGAATTACATCCACCATAAACGCAGGAGGCCATGCCGGATAGGAAAAATGGTTTGCGTCGGGGATCACCAGTTGTTCCAGATCGACGATATAGGTGATTAGGAAAAGATTCAGCAAGAAGAAGATCAAAATAGGCCAATCGACGCGGCGTTTTGAGAGCGGCGCCACGTGCTTCTGAACCGATGGGACCATTACACCTGAATTCAAAGGTGTGGACCCACTATTAATGGAATCGTTAACTGCCATGATGCGATCTCCTGAGTGAATAAATGGCGACGGTCATAGTGCGAATGCCAGATCAGGTGGACGGCGCAACGCCGTCCAGGGTTAGGTAAAGGGTTCAGTTGATAGGAATTAACGCGGCAGATCAAATGGCAGAGTACGTCTCACTTTCGAGTTTTTGCCCACCATCTGTGCAGTCTCTCTCATCCCAATTTCCTAGAGGGGCCGGGGGTGAGGGCTACACCGTCGGCGCGAGATTGACGACCGTCACGCCGTCGCCGCCCTCGCGTTCGTTGCCCTTCTCATAGTTGCTGACCAGCGGATGCCCGTGCAGCACATCGCGGATCGCCTTGCGCATCGCACCCGTGCCCTTGCCGTGAATGATCCGCACGAACGGCAGTCCGGCCATGTACGCCGCATCCAGATA
>JBBRMW010000231.1:0-9666 GCA_038230635.1 Aggregatilineales bacterium
AGGAAATGACGCATGTCGGTGGCCCAGGCGTGGTGGTGTTGGTCGGCGATAAAGGTCAGTTCGCGGAGATGGTGGGCATTGCATAAGGCATGGGGCAGGTCATAACGGAAATAGGGCGCCCAGCCGTCATGGACACACCACCCACAGCGTTGGCGCAGGACGCCCAAATCATCCATGCCCGCCGTACCGCGTTTGGGATGAACCGCATAAACGGTCGCCTGAGCGGTACTGGCCGAATGCACCCAGTGCAGCTTGCCCTCCACGCGGGCGCCTGTTTCATCGCAATGCACCGCTTCAGGAGTGTTCACCAAATAAGCCGTCACCGCCGCCGTGACGGGCGCCACCTGCGCCGCTGCCGCCTGCACCGCACTGACAATGGTCGCTTCCGAAACGGGCTGTCCGTATAACCCGGCCATGATTTCAGCCGTGCGTCCCAGCGGGATGAACTGCCCACTATGGAAGTAGACCAGCTGCGCTCGGAAATGGCTGCCGTATTGCGTCGGCTGCTGCACGTCCTGGGGAAAAGCCGCCTGTGTTTCCTGCCCACACCGCGCACAGCATTTCACTTCTGCCTGATGCTCCGTCACCGTCAACCGCACCGCTGGCAACTCGAACACCTGCCGCTTTTCAACGCGCGTCACTGCCGCCTCAGCCAATCCCGCCTGACAGTGGTCGCACTGTCCCGCCCGGTGGCGTACCACCGCGTCAGGCACCGCGACCATTTCCAGCCGATGCCCTTCGTGTCCCTTTTGTCCGCCCCGCCGCTTCCCACTCGCACGCCGCTGACTTTTCGGCGCCGGCTTTTTCAGCCCATCGCTCGATGGTGGCTTCCCGCTGTTCTGGCTGTTTTTCGCCAGCTGCGCTTCCAAGCGCTGGATGTGCGCTTCTAGCCCTTCGATTTTCGCCACCACCCATGCCACCACCGCCCCTTCGCCGTCTGGGTACACCGCATGTAGCTCTTCAAGTAGCGTTCGCTTCGGCTGTTCCATGCCGCTCATTATCCCCTGCCGATGTTTCTTGTCAACTCTTCCCTTTCACCCCTGAGCAGTTACCTTATTTCTAAGGTTCTTCCTAGCGAAACCGGATGCGCGGATCGAGCCAAGCCAGCAGCAAATCCGAAAAAAGCGTGCCCAGCAGCGCCAGAAAGGCCAGAAACGTATCTTGTCCCTGCAACGCCTCCAGCAGCAGCGGTCCCGTTGTCTGCAAGCCGAGCACAACCGACACGATCGTCGCGCCCGATACGAGGCTGACAAAGATGTCGTTCAAGCTGCTCACGAACGGATTGAGCGCATGACGCAGCGGATATTTGATCAGCAGCCAAAATTCTGGCAGTCCTTTGGCGCGGGCCGTGGTCACATAGGGGCGGTGCAGCTCGTCCAGCAAATTTGCGCGCAGGGTGCGAATCAGGCTGGCTGTACCGGACATGCTCAATACCAGGATAGGAATCCATAGATGGCTCATTAAATCCAGGACTTTGGCTGCATCCCATGACGCATTGACGTACTGCGGCGAAAATAGCCCGCCGACGCTCTGGCCGAGAAACTTGAACGAGAAATACATCAGCACCAGCGCGATCAAAAAATCCGGCACGGCGACGCCGACAAATACGATGAACGTGAAAAAATGATCGCCGACCGAATAGCGCCGCACCGCTGAATAGACGCCGATCGGGATGGCGAGCAGCCAGATCAATAGCAAACTGGAAAGCGAGAGCAAAAACGTCATCGCCAGCCGCTCCCAGATCAACGTATTGACGGGCAGTTTCCAACGAAACGATGTCCCAAAGTCGCCCCGCAGCACGATTCCGGAAATCCATTGGACATAGCGCACGGGCAGCGGATCGTTCAAACCATAAACTTCCGCATACTGGCTGCATCTTGTGGGCTGATGATCTCACCAGAACCTTTGGCTTGCGCGACCAGCCGATCCACAAAGTCGCCGGGCGGCAAATTAATCACGATAAAAATAACCACCGAGATCAAGATCATGGTGGGGATCATATACATCAGACGTTTGGCGATGTAGGGCAGCATCTTGAAGGTTAACCCTTGTAACCGAACATGTTCTCAATGGCGCGTGTGCCATTTGTGAAAGAGCGGGCGACCACGCCGGGATCGCCCCTACGAAAACCGTGTTGGGTACGGGCGGTTCGCTGTAGCCGCCCGCTTTTCAGCAGAGCACTAAGGCTTGGCGGCCTTGCTCGGATCGATGTAGAACGTCTCGAAGTTGGCCGGGGACGGACCCGGATACAGCCAACCGGAGATCACGGTGTCGGGCACGTTGCGGAGCACGTTATTCACAACCTGATAGTCACCCGCTGGCAAGCTGAGGCCAATCGTCAGGAACTGATCGGCGGCGAGGTTGAAGAATTCGGTCATCAGCTTGTTCTGATCATCGGCGTTGGCAGCCTGTTGGATCAACGTGCTGATCTGGTACATGCGCTGCAAGCCGGCGGGCGGTGCAATTGGTGGCACGGGTGCCTTGTAGGTGGGGTCGAGCTGCTGGTAGAACCAGGCTGACCAACCACCGTTCACAGCCGAGTCAGGAGCCATTCCCGGGCAGAAAGTCTCCCGATTGTTTCGACAAAGCGAGCATCGGCAGTTGGCCGAGGCCGTTCTCGCCAGCCCACACATAGCCATCCAAATCAGCCTGCTGTTGACGGGTCTGGAACAGGTCGTCCGATACCACGTCGAGCTTTACATCCAGGCCGACATCTTTCCAGTTGCGCTGGAGGATTTGCAGCACATCCACCCAATCGGGACGGAAGCCCTGATCGATGGTGATCGTGAGCGAGAACGCTTTGCCATCCGGGCCGAGCCGCAGTCCATTGGCATCTTTGTTGGGCAGCACTTTGTCCAGGTACGTATTGGCCTGGGCAGCATCGTGCGCGGTGTACTGCGTCGCCAGCTTATCATTGTAGAATGGCGATTCGGGGCGCGGGCCATCGCCAAATGGCTTGCCCTGACCGACATACACGGTATCAATCACATTCTGACGATCCATCGCGTACGACAAACCGATGCGGAAGTTCTTATCTTGGAAAACCTGCGCTTTGACCGTGTTCGGGTGATTGAAATTCAACAGCAGCAACATCGTGTTGAAGTTGCTGTTGATGACCTTGATGAAGCGGTAGTTGCTCTTCGCCTGGTTATCGAAGAAGACGGCCTTGTTCGGCGGCTGGCTAATGTCCTGCGCCGAGAAATAGCTCTGGCCGTTCAATGTTTGCAGCAGACGCACCTGTGGCTCGGTCGCCAACGTGAACGTGCGCTTGTCGATATACGGAAGCTGGTTGCAGGCCGGATCGACCTTGAAATAATACGGGTTGCGGACAAGCGAAAACTGTTGTGCGCCGATATAAGGGGTCGAAGGAACCCAGGCTTGCATGAATGGGCGCTTCGGATCGTTGTATTCAGAGGCGTCACCGATACGCCGCAAACGTTCGATTTTGAAATCGGCAGTGAGTCAAACTTGTATATCCGCGCGCAGCTTGTAGAGCCAGCTTCTACACGGTGTCTGGCCTTGACCAATCCTATCTATCTAATACGCTGAGGCGCATATAAACTCGGAGATGCCGTCAGTTGAACGCCCAACAATGAAACGGGCGGTTAACGATATTGCACAGTCGTTTTGCAGCCCGTTCGTGCTGCTTCGAGCACAGCCAACGCCGTCGCCAGAGATTTCACACCATCTTCGGCGGTGGCTGCTGGCTGACCGTTTCCTCGCACGGCATCGTTAAAGTGGCGGACGGCGCGGATATACAAGTTCTCCGGCAGCCCTAGATCGACTTCTTCGATCAGGTTGTGACGGCGCAGTAGCACATGACCGCGAGGTTGCTGTGTCATCACATCTTCGCCCAGAAGCGATCCCTCGGTGCCCAGCACTTGAAACCCTGTCTTGGCGTGCTTGACCGTGAATGCATCGTGGAACTGCGCCAGTACCCCATTTTTCATGGTCATCACGCCCATCACCGTATCTTCGATTGAGCCACTCGCAAGGCCATGTTGTGCCATCTGCGCGATCACCGAGTCTACATCGTCGTTCAGCACGAAACGCAGCGTATCAGTGTCGTGAACCGTAATGTCGAGCACAACCCCAGCACCCGCGCCCGGTTGATTGATCCGCCAGCCTTGCAAATTCGTCGGCAGGTATACCGCATGAAAAACCCGCGCCGTAAGCACTTTGCCGATTGCACCATCCGCGATCAACTTACGCATCATGCGATGCGTGACGGCGTTGCGCAGGTGGTGATTCGTGCCCATGACGACGCCCGCTTTTTGGCAAGCCTCAACCATTGCCAGCGCATCAGCCAACGAAAGCGCCAACGGTTTTTCACACAAAACATGTTTTCCCGCCTGAGCCGCCGCCACGGTCTGCGCCAGATGCAGGTCATTGGTCGTGCTTATATATACGACGTCCACATTGGGATCGGCTAATAAGTCATCAAGCGCATGATAGGAATGCGGGATGTTATTCTGGGTGGCAAAACGCCCCGCGCGATCGGCGTCGCTGCTCATGACGGCAACGACGCGGCTGTCCGATTGCGCATTGATCGCGGCGATCATATGCTCTTTGGCGATGGTGCTGGCTCCGATCAAGCCCCAGCCTAATGAAGACTTCCCTTGCATGGTTAATTTCCTGTTTAGTGCCACGCTTTAACTGCGGTTGCGGCTAGGCGGTTTTAACTTCAAGCGCGCCGGTCATGATGGCGACCGCATCGGACATGCTGTAATCGGTTGGCTTGATGATAGCAATGCGGCGTCCGAGCCGCTGAATATGGATGCGATCGGCCAATTCGAATACATGCGGCATGTTGTGACTGATCAGAATGATCGGCAAGCCGCGATCCCGGATTTTGCGGATCAAGTCAATGACCATGCCCGATTCTTTGACGCCGAGTGCCGCCATCGGTTCATCCATGATGACGACTTTGCTGGCAAAAGCGGCACTCCGCGCTACGGCGACACCTTGTGCCTGGCCGCCGGATAGCGTTTCGACGGGCTGCGTGATAGACGGAATGCGAAACTTCAAATCCTGCATGTAGCCAGTCGCCTGTTCCAGCATCTTTTTCTTGTCCAACATTTGGAAGACCGTCCCCAACAGACCAGGGCGGCGAATCTCACGACCCAGAAACAAATTTTCAACGATGGTCAACGCCGGGGCGACTGCCAAGTTCTGATATACGGTTTCGATGCCGACGCGGCGCGCATCAATTGGGCTGGTGAAATGAACTTGCTTTCCGTTCAAAAAAAGTTCACCTTTATCGGGGATAACCGCACCCGACAGCACCTTGATGAGCGTCGATTTGCCTGCACCGTTATCTCCGATGACGGCCAGCACCTCACCCGCGTATACCTCAAAATCCGCATTATCGATAGCGACAATTTGCCCGTAATGTTTGACCAATCCTCTGGCTTCCAAAACCGGAATGCGTTCTGCTGTACTCATCATCGCTTACCTCGTTGTGAGAGTTGATCGAAGGCCACGGCCATGATCACCAGCACGCCAGTAATCAACACCTGATAGATTGATGGGACGCCCATCAGTTGCAAGCCATTGCGAAATACGCCGACAATCAACGAGCCAACGAGTGTTCCGAGGATATTGCCACGTCCACCAAACAAACTCGTGCCACCCAAAACGACGGCGGTTATACTGTCCAGATTGGCGGTTTGTCCAGCCTGCGGATCGCCAACGCCGGTACGCGCCACCAACATCAGCCCGGCCATTCCATAGAAAAGGCCCGCCAGGGTATAGACGGCGATTAATAAGCGATCGGTTGAAATCCCGGCCAAACGCGTGGCTTCGGCATTGTTTCCAATCGCGTACACATGCCGTCCAAAAGCCGTTTCCCGTAAAATTAACCAAATTATCAAAAATAAGATGAGCATCATAACGGTGCCATACGGAATCCGCGTATCACCGATTTTGAAGATAGTGTCAAAGAAGGTCTGCTCCGTGGGAGCCACCACCGTTTCCGTGGTGTAAATTATGGATAAGGCGAAGGCCACGTTCAGCGTACCCAGGGTGACAATAAATGGCGGGAGCCGCAACTGCGTCACCAGAAGGCCATTCAAAAACCCAAAACCGCCCGTAATCATAAACCCAACGAATATGGCAGCATATGGATTGATGCCGTTCTTGACGGCAATATTGACCATAACGACCGAGCCGAGGGTCATGACCGCACCATTCGAGAGGTCAATCCCGGCAGTCAAAATAATCAGCGTTTGGCCGATAGCGAGGACGGCGATCCACCCCGATTGCTGAAAAATCAACGAGAAATTCGTGCCTGTCAGGAACCGAGGCGTTTGGGTCGCAAAAAAAGCGCAGGCGATCAACAGTGCCAGAAAAGGGCCGATCGTCGGGGATAGCAAGAGTCTGCGGAGCCGAGTAAGAAAGTTGCGGGGTTCGACGTTTTCGTTCATTTTTTCCCTCAAAAGAAAGGATGGTACAAGTATTTCGCTCGTACCATCCTTGCACACTCTTTAGACGATTGCAAATCGTAACGAAAGGTTAGGGTGTGGCCGCCATGGTTGCAGACATCGTTGCAGACATTGTGGCCGCCATGGTTGCAGACATCGTGGCTACAGCGGGAGGCTTGATACCTGCGGCAGCATCGGCTTTCGTCGCGGCATCCAGTTCGCCGGCGCTCGGCGTACCCCAGCAGCTTTGAAGGCCGAAGACAGCGCCCTGGCTTTCAATACCAGCCAACGGCTTTACAGTAATGAGCGCCACGCCGGTATCGGTGTAACCAGAGGGTTTCGTACCATCTTTGGCAAACTTCACGACCGCTGCAACACCCAAAGCGGCCATCTTCAACGGATACTGCTGTGAAGTCGCAGCGATCTTGCCAGAGATCACGTATTCGATACCTGGGGCACAGCCGCCGTCCACGGCCACGATCATAACATCATTCGCCTTACCAGCCTTCGTCAGGGCGGTATAGGCACCAGCGGCGGCGGGTTCGTTGATGGCATAGACCAAGTTGATGTCTGGATTCTTGGTCAAGCAGTTTTCCATCACAGTTTGGCCTAACGCTTGATCACCCTCACTGTCTCCCCCGCAAACGATGGACGGATCGCCCTTCTTGATGCCGAAGCCTTCGAGAAAACCGCCCTGTCGCAGTTCACTGACAGTGATGCCAGGAATCAGACCGAGTGTGGCGATTTTTGCTGGCTTGCTACCAAAAGCAGCCTTCGCATATTTACCGATCAACACGCCTGCCTTAAAGTTATCGGTAGCAAACAACGCATCGGCAGCGTCACCCGGATCGGTGGGAGTATCGAGTGCGATCACCAAGACACCCGCCGCCTGGGCCTTCTTGATGGAAGGAACTATCGCCTTGCTGTTGGCAGGAACGAGCAAGATACCTTTCACGCCCGCGTTCACCATGTTTTCTATAGCTGTGACTTGGCTTTCATTATCAGTATCTGTTTTGCCAGAAGCGGTCAGCAGCTTGACCCCGGCTTTATCGGCTTCTGCCTGAGCACCTTCCCGCATCTTGACAAAGAAGGGGTTAGTTTCGGTTTTCGTGATCAGGCCGACCAGAATTTGATCAGCGGCGCGCACGTTCACATGGGATAGTTGGATACTGGCGGCAGCGGCAAAAGCGGCGGCCACAAGGGTGAGTTTTTTTAGCTGAATTGGCAACATTTTCGTTCCTCTTTATGAAAATAGACTGTTCGACTGGCAATCTTGGAGGACATTGTTGGTCTTTTGTATCGACACCCTCCTCTGTTTAATTTTACGGCAGGGCCTTATCCAATAGGGTTTGTTTTGGTCGGGTTGCAATGTTGAAAAATTGGTTAAGAGTCTTAAATTGATCCACTATCAGACAAAAAAACATTGTAATCGTTTACAGAATTTTGTCAAGAAACTCGCAAAGGTTAGGTCAAGGCCGCTGCAAAGTCGGGGAAAAGCTCTAACCCTTCAGCGCTTTGGCAGGTAGGGAAGCGTCACGGCCCGATTGCTTCCTGTCCAACGGCAATGGAAGGAGTCCGGGGCTTTGTCGCCTGTTTGCATTTTGTAAGCCCTAAAGGTTCGGTGTTTTACGGATTTCGATCGCTCATATATCCTGGTTTTGCGGCAGAATGACTACATCCCGGATAGTGATATGGGCGGGCTGTGAGAGCATAAACGCCACAACCCGAGCCACGTCTTCTGACCGTATTGCTGTGCGTTGCGCAATCTGCTTGTCGATTTCTGCTGGATTGGTATAGCCCCACAATTCATTAGCAACGGTGCCAGGCGCAACCAAGCCGACTCGAATACCGTCCGAGGCAATCTGCCGACGGAAAGTATGGACAAACGTCTGAAGGGCATATTTAGAGGCACTGTAGACGGGTTCATCACGCAGTTCAGTGACGCCGGCGATGGAACTGGTGACGAGAATATCCCCTGAATGTTGCGCTATCATGTGCGGCAGTACGGCATGAACGCAGCGAAACACGCTCGTAACATTGACCTCCATAAGTTTTGCCCAGTCATCAGGGTCTCCCTCCGCCACTTGTCCCGGAATAAATAAGCCCGCATTGGCAAAGAGAATATCGACACGGCCAAAATATGCGATGGTTTTGTCAACCATGTTGGTAATGTCAGACGCAATGCTCAGATCGGTAGGCACATCCGTTGCATGAGGGCCGAGTTCTTGTGCCAGGGCGTGCAGTTTGTCGGCTGAGCGTGCCGCCAGGGTCACTTTACAGCCTAGTTCCACCAAGTGGCGGGCGGTTGCTGCGCCAATCCCGGAACTTGCCCCGGTAATAATAACAACCTTCCCAGAAAGTGGATGCTCCACAAAGGCCTCCAAACTGTAATTGGTGACTGCCGCTGAGAATACGGACAAAAATCCTTAAATCTTTTGAATCGCTGAAGAAACACCATACCATAGAAATATGCACGCTGTCAAAACTAAATGTAGGATCGTTTCATGCGATGGTCATTCCTGTTTAGAGAGAGCGCTACCCATTTCATCAATTCCAATCAACCTGCACTCGTATTTTATGGACAATGCGATCCCATTCTTTTCATGTATAATGAGAACGTCGTCAATCTGTAATCGTTTACACAACCATTGAAACATTAAGCAAGTTTTGGTGTTATTCGACCATGCCAAGCATTAAAGATGTCGCAGAAAAAGCCGGAGTTTCCATTGCCACCGTTTCGCGTGTACTTTCTGGCAAAAGCCATGTCCGACCTATCGTGCGCGATCGTGTTCTCGTCGTTATCGATGAATTAGGCTATCGTAGAAATCGAGTCGCCAGCAGTTTGAGAAAACGCAGCGCCCGTGTGATTGGCCTGTCAGTATCGGATATTTGCAATCCGTTCTTCACCGAAATTGCGCGCGCCATCGAAGATACGGCTAACAGCCACCAAATGAGCGTGTTCCTTTGCAACACAGACGAAAACTCCGATAAAGAACAGGTGTATCTTGAAACGCTGCTTGATGAACACGTCGCCGGCATCATCCTGTCACCGACCCGCGAGACACTGGAGCCATTCGGTTTTCTGTTGAAAAGTGATACGCCAGTAGTCACCATTGACCGTCGACTACCTGGCGCAAACGTCGATTCCGTGGTGAGTGACAATGTTCAGTCGGCGTATTTGCTAACAACCCACCTGATTGCTCGGGGATTCCGACGTATTGGTACGGTTATCGGTCTGCAAAAT
>JBBRMW010000232.1:0-9656 GCA_038230635.1 Aggregatilineales bacterium
ACTTGTTTTGGGTTTTGTGGTGTTTTCTGGGGTTCTCTGTTGGATTTGGGCGGGGTTGGTTGTTACGCCCCGCCGCACGCCGTCCACAAAACACAAATGTGGGCGTTTTTGGTGGGGCCGGCGCCCCCCCGCGTCCGTCTTGGAAGTGCATAACATGCGCAAATACCCCTACGATTCGTTATATGGTTTAGCCGCCCGTGCTCGATCCTGCATTAGCGGGCGCGGCCACACCGCTCGCCGCGATCGTGTCGGTGGCATACACAGTCACTTCACCGCTCGTACACACGGGCTTGAGGGCTTTGAACTTGTCGAGGCCGCCGTTGCCTTTGTACAAACCCAACTCGGTCGGGCCAATATAGATATAGGTGATGTGATACTTCTGGATGATCGGCGTGGCGCTCGTCCAGTCCGGCGCATTATACAGCGTGGCCTCGTCTTCGGCGCGCGTTCCGGCAATTTCGGCGTAAGTTGTGCCGCGCCACTGACCCTCATGATTCGACCAGCCCAGCAGCGTCGGAATCCCCGTCAGGATGCTGACGCGCCCATACTGGTTATTATAGGCCATTGGCACGATCATTCCTTCGGCCACGACTCCGGTATCGCCTTTGGCGAGTTTGTTCAGACAGCCGATGGCCGTGTAATCATCCGCGCCCACCGCTAGGCTATTGCCACCATCAAGCGTGAGTGCCGCGCCGCCGCCGTTCGCATGGCCGCCATCGACCACCGCGCGCGAATAGGTGGCGAGCGGCGTATAGATCAGCCCCATCGCCAGCAAGATCGCACTGACAGTTCCAAACGCGATGCGCACCCCGGCGGGCACGCGGAACTCGGCCACATCGCGCAGGATTGACCAAACCGCATACGCACCCGCGATGCTCCACACGATCCACACCTGATAGTAGAACTTGAAGACCATGTTGATGCGGCTGCCGAAATTATCGCGCAGGATACCGAATTCCGGCAGCAGCGTCAGTACCGCGCCCGCCCCGACCAGCAGCAGCACGAAACCCGTCACGGGCGAATAGGTGATGATGCGCCGCGCACGCGCATCGGCATCCGGCGCGGTATGCGGCGCACGCGCAAACAACCGTCCGAGCACGCCAAAGATCAGCGCCAGCAAGAAGCCCTCGGTGATCGCGCCACCCAAGCGCCGCCCAATGACGGCAGGCAGTACCCCAAACAAGCCGCCGCTCGCATCGAAGGCGTTATACACGACTTGCCGCCAATCGGAGTTGACCCATGCGAACGCGCTCAGAAGGATCAAGAACACGACGATTACCGCGATCGCGTACAGAATCACATTGCGCGCGAACTGCACATTGAATGTGCCGCGTGCCCGCCACGCCTCAACCACCACAAACCATGCCAGCACGATCGCAAACGCGCCGAACATCAAAAAGAACTGCTGTGGGCGCGTCGGCCAGATCACGTTGGGAACGAAACCGCCCGCCTGCGAGCGGAAACTGATGAAGAACGGCAGATAAAAAATCCCCGTGCCGATGCCAACTGTCGCGCCAAAACGGACGATCCCAAACCAGTCGGCGCGCGCGAGGCCACCCGTGCCGCCGCGAATGAGTCGTCGCAGCGCCTCCGCCCCGATCAACAGCGCCAAAAAGCTGCCGTCCCATGAGTTCAAGAAGATCAAACCGCCCACGCAGACCGTGTACAGCAGCAGTTCGCCGCCGTTCGGATCGCGCTTGAGCAGTACCAGATTCAGCATCAGGCCGAGCGCCAACAAGACAAATGGCAGCGACAAAACGTGCGGATGCACATCCGAGAGGATATAGCTGAAGGCCGGAAACTCATCGATGATCTCCAGCGGCTGATCGGTCAGCGTGCGGTCGCGGACGACGCGGCTGTACGGCCACCACCAATAAAAGCAGCTTGGCGGCATCTCACCGAGCTGCGGGCAGCCATTGTTGGCGAAATCGCGGTCATGCACATCCATGAAAACGAAGTAGCTGTCGGGCAGCGCCTTGTACTGATACGGCACTTCGATCAGCGCGGGACCCAGATTGCTCATCAGCGTGAGGATCACCGCCGCCAAAATGCCGACGACGTGCGGCGTCCAGACCGGATCGCGTTTTTCGGGCGGCTGTTCGATCTGGCGCGCCGCGATCAATTCATAGCCGAGGCCGAATGCGCCCGTCGCCGCCAGCGCAAACAACAGCGCAGCCGCCAAATTGAAGGCCGTACCGTTCGTGACACTGCTCAGGTTGGCGAGCGCGGCCATCATGATATAACCGAAGTGGTAGTAACTGATCGCGTAGCCGCTCATCCACATATCGTTAGGCGGGAAGGTCGCGCTGCGCCGCGTCGCCGCCAAAAAACCGATCTCCATCGGCTTTTCGGTGCCGGTCAAGTTCGGGTTGATCGCGCGCACCGTCGCCCAACTGAACAGCGCGGCCGCGAAGACCAGTTCGGTCATCACGATCAGGCCGAGGTGCGCGCGCAGCCACGGGACGATCGGCTCACGCTCGCGCCACGTCGCATAACTGATCACGCCGACCACGAACACGGCCAGCGTGACCAGGATTACATCGCCGGAGTCGTTGCGCATGATGTGCAGGATATTGAGTATCCAGAACAGATACGCGACCACGATAATCCCGGCGGCGCGCGCCAACGCATAGCCGCGACCGGGCAGCCCGCGCAGCAGCCGAAACGTCAGCGGGAACACCGCGATCCCGGCCAGCGTCGTCAGCAGCCACCAACTCAGTACGGATCCGCCTTCGCGGTACAGCCAATCCAGCATTATTGATTCGCCCCCGCTTGTGCGACGCTCGTTAGTGTGTACGGCAGCACTTGATAGACCACCGTGCCATTCTCATTGTAGACGATTTTCAACGTGCGCTCGTTCACCATTTCGTCGAACTTGGCGAGTCCTTCGCCCGTGTAGATCGCCCGCTCCAGGCCGCCCACGATGATATAGCTGACGTTGTAAAAGCGCAGCAGACTGAGCGTCGTCGACATTTCCGTCGTGTTGTACAGCGAGGTCACGTTGCCCACGCGCCCCCAGATCAGCGTCGGGAGCGGATCGATTGAGCGCTGTTGTGTTTGGTGGAAGCGATAGCCCAACACCGTCGGCAACCCGGTATTCATCGTGATGCGGCTGCCCAACAGATATTCGGGCATTTGCGCCTCGAGGATCACCGGCGATCCCTGGATATTGTCTTGCAGCCAGCGGATCAACTTATAATCGTCGATCAGCGGGATACTCTTGTCGCCATAGCCATAGACCGCACTCTGCATCCATTCCATGCCGTCGAGCGTGTTCGGCGCGCGCGGAACCATCCGCATGGCGATCTTACCCTGGGTGGACATGATCGGGTACAGCGCGGCGACACTCAGCAGCAGTGCCGCAAAAGCCAACCACGGTGAACGCAGCAGCGGACGCCAACGCTCTGAGGCGCGTAGCAGCCATGCCAGCGCCACACCCGCGATCACGCTAAAAATCAGCCACGCCTGCATATACAATTTGAAGATCGTATTCTGACGGCCACTGTCGTTTTGCAGCGTGACCATCTCGGTGGTGAAGGTCAGTGCCAACGCCAGGATCATCAGTGCGAGCAGGGCACGCATCTCGCGGCTCTGATTGGGCAAAAAGAACAAGATCGTCGCCCACCCAATCAGCGGGAAAACCAGGAACGCGACCGGATACGGCGGATTGAATATCGAGACGCTCAGCGTCGGCACGCCGAAGAGCACCGTCGCCAACACGGTCAGGCCGATCACGCTCAGGATCAGCAGGACGACGCGCTGATTCTGGATCAGGTCGCGGACATAGGTGCGCCGCAAAATCCGCACCGTCTGCCAAACCAGCAGCGAAAACAAGAAAAAGATGAACACGCCGTGAATATCCAGGTAGGCCCAGATTGGCGTCTTGTTGCCCTTAAACGGATCGACGCCCGTGTATGCCGTCGCAAAGTACGTGCGGAACGGCAGTCCTGCGATTTGCTGCACCACCGCGAACAAACCGATCTGCCCCGCCCACGTCAAGACCACCCGCCGCGTGATGCGCCGATCATCACCCATGCGCAGGTAGGTCGTGAAGGCCAGCGCCAAGATGGTCAACACCATGTAAACCGGCCAGTCCCAGGTGTTGATGGCGTACATCACGCCAACCACCAAGCCGCCAAAGACCGTCGAAGCGATTACCACGGGCCGCGATCGCCGAATCACGCCGACGCCCAATACCTCCGCCAACAGCCACAGCAGCGCCAACATCTCGACGGGCATATCGATCATGTGGGGGTGTAAATCGGCGTAGATGTAGGTGAAGTACGGAAACTCGGTAATTTCGGCGCTATTGTTTGGCAGTTCGCCGATCACACGGCTAGGCCCCCAGTACCAGCGTTCGGGCGAGATCGGCAAATAGCCCGCTTGGAGCGAGTTGCCCAGTCCGCGCGTGATTGCCGCGAGATACGTCTCGAAGCCGCCGATTTCCATCGAGACCTGATCGGCTGCACCCGGATTGTTGGCCTGATCTTGAAGCTGTGCCGTTTCTTCTTTTGTCGGTGCGCGCCCATTTTTGACCACGAAGTCGTTGACCAAATTTTGGAACAGATCGCTGGTCGGCGCGCGATAGCCGCCCGCGCTCGCCAAACCCGTCGTGAACACGCGCGGCGTATCCAGGTTGCCAAGCACCACACACAGCATCAGCGCGGCGATTCCGGCCACATACGGGCTGCCTGCGGGCGCGCGCAATGCCCAGCGTCGGCGAGCCGGGAACGTCGCCGCTGGATCGCTATCGCCATCGTCGTGCGGCACGATCGTGCGCCATGCCACCACGTTATACGCGATCGAGAACGCGCCGATCCCGGTGAAGGCGAACAGCATCGGCAGCACGAGGTTGTACGCGATCGACGGCATGACGCCCAACAGCTTGACGGGTGTGGCGACCAACACGAACCCGAAATAGTAGTAGTTCATGAAGCCGCCCGAATACCAGGGATCGTAGGGCGGGAACACGGTACTGCGCAGCACCGCGTTGAAGTACGCAAAGTCCATCGGCCTTTCGCCACCGTGCGTCTGTGCCCACAGATCGGGGTTGCCGAGCCGCACCAGCACAAAGCCGATGAACAGCGCGAACGTCAGCCCCTCGACGATCAGGATGTGTCGCCGATGCGTGCGGATATACTCGAAAAAGGCCGCCCGTTGACGCAGCGCGAGCGCGCCGCTGATCAATGCGATCAGCACCATCGCCCCGAATATCCCCGGCGACGACCATGTGAGGAACTTCAAGGTGCCGCCCACCCACACCAGCCACGCCGCGATCAGCACGCCCACCAGTTTGGCGACCGGGTAGCCGCGATCGGGCAGGCCGGGCAGGATCGTGAACAGGATCGGCCACGCGATCCAGCCGAAGATCATCAGTGCCAGCCACCACGCCAATACTGTGAATACGCCGCCCGCATTGATCGCCCAATCGCGGTGGAACAGATCACTCCACGTCCCGCCCGATTGTTGAATGCTGGCTTGATCGGGCGACATCATGAAGCCGCTGGGTGCGGTGTTGCCCGTGAATGTCGGCCAGGGAATGCGATTGGCGACGATCGGCGAGTCGTAGCTGCCGGCTTGGATCGCGCTGACATCGGTGATGTCCGTGCCATTGAGCACCGCCGTCACCGCCGCCGGGTTGTAGTTTGCGTTCTTCTTGAGCACGAACACGGCAGGGTGATCGTAGACGGTGAACGCCTCCTCGACCTGCCACCAATCCTTCGTCCAATCCGCCCACCCATAAGTCGGCAGGTCTTCATCGGGGAACGTGAATGGCCCAATCGTGATATACGAGGTGAACGTTTTTTCAATGTCGAAGCCAAGTTGTCCGGCGAACAACGCCCGATAGAAGTTGGTGGTCATTGGGAAACGAATCGGGTCACGGGGCAGCGAGTCGTAGAAGCGATTGCTGCTGATCGTGATGTAGTCGGCGTGATCCATGCCCTTTTGGATGTAATCGCGTTTACTCTGTGTGTCATCGGCGACCAAATACAGGCCGTCATTGTCGGGCACGCTGTAATAGCCGATGTTGAAGCCATCCGTGCCTTCGCAGGTATTGAAGCTGAGACCCGAAGATGTATCCGGCGTGAGCGGCGTCGACGCCGGGATCGGACAAACCTTGTACGGGATGGCATCATCCCAGGGACCCTCGACCGCGATATTCGTGCCCGTCAATTGCAGCGGCGCTTTATCGCTGTACAGTTCGATGCGAATCTGCTGCGTCGCCGTGACCATCACCGTCCGATCGAGCGCGATCGTGTACCCGTCGCCGAGTGGTGACGTGTTCGTCGTGCCGAAATTCGCGGCGAGCGTACCGCTGGCGAGCGGCTGCTGTGTCACGATGTCGATCAGGTGTGCAGAGATCGTCGTTTTGCCCGTGTGTGCTGGATCGAGCACATGCGCGAGCGTCAGTGTGCTGAATGTACCGTCGGCGGGCGCTTTTTGTTGGACAGCCAACGGTGCGCTCGGATCGTTCGGGATGGTGTTGCCGCTGGTATACGGCAGATTCATGACCACCGCATCGCCATTCGGCATATTGATCGTGGCGGCCAGCGCACCTGGCACCGTGCGCAAAAACCACTGCGAAGCGTTGACGCGCGTCAGTTGGCGCGTATAAATCCGCGAAAAGCCAAAGCCCCACAGCACGCTGAAACCTGTTACAAAGATCAAAATCAGCGAAGCGATCGCTGTGTGCACGGTTGGCCGCCGCAGCGACTCACCCGCCGAGGTGATCATCGCGTTCACTTCGGCGACGGGCAGCTTGATCGTGCGGGCGCGTTTGACCAGTTCGACCATCGCCCAGGCCGCCAACAGCATCAACATCGGGTACAGCGGCATAAAGTAGCGCATTGTCGCCACCCAGCTTTTACCCAGATAACCGAAATACACCAAAATCCACACCACGAGCAGCGCGTGTCGTGTCCACAATTTGCGCGCGCGGATCATCTGGACGAACGCCCATACCCAGGCGATTACCGCCGTCACGCCCAGCGGAATGCCCAAGCCCCACTCGACGATATTGCGCAGCGCGAACAAATACGGCGGGCGATTGATCCACTGGTAATTTGGCGGGCCGTCATAATTGCCGCTGGTGAAATAGGCCGCCTGCTTGAGTTGAAACACGAAATTCGGGTTGACGCCCAAGAACTGCAAAAGGTGCTCTAGCTTGGCGTCGGGCGCACTGGGTTGTAGCAACAGATTGAAATCGGGAAAACCAATAATGCTCGGTCCCGAAAAGGCGTGCGGATACGCGAAGCGGAACACGATCAGCGTCGCCATGCCCGCAATGAGCACCCCAAACACCGCCCGCCGCAGCATCAGCGCGCGCTCACTCCGGGGCACGCGCACATCGAGGACGGGCAGCGTGCGGATAATGCCGACCAGTACGATCAAGCCCGCCAACGGCGCGGTATTGACGCGGCTGGCGACCGCCGCTCCGAGGGCGATCCCGAAGCCCAGATAATTGCGCCAATCGCCCAGATCGAGCGCGCGCACCGCAAAATACACCGCGATAATCACGGGCAGGTTCGAGAAGGCATCCGCCGTCCAAAAATGCGAGAGTTGGATCGGCAGCACCGCCACCCCGTACAGCAGCGCCGCCAGCAGTCCCGTCCAGCGCCCGTACAGCCGCCGCCCGATCAGAAATATGAATAGGATCGTGAAAATATCCGCCAGCGCGGACACCGTGCGCCCGACAAAATGAACCCGATCATAGTGTGCCCACGATGGGTCGCTCGTCACCTGTGCCACGATCTGCGCGCTGAAACGGACGATAAACAGCGGCAGTTCACCATAGACCCACGTATTGTGCCCCACGTTGGGCGGATACAGGTTCGAGCACAGCGCGTCGAAATAGCCGCCGACGCCATGCGTATCCGGGTAGCGCACCGTGCACTCCGCCATCTGTGCTGCTGCCGTGTCCGGCGGCGGATTCAAGCCTACCACGCCGATCTCGCTGACGACTTGCGTCATGAAACGCTCGTCGGGGTGCAGATCGGTGAAGTCGTCCCAATTTTGGCCGATGAACCGTAAATACGCGCCAAACAGCATGATCGCGGCCAGCAGCGCCAGCGTGATCAGCCCGTCGCGCGTGATATGGATGCGGCGCGAGGTAAGCATAGCGAGCATGGCAGGTTGGCTGGGTTCGCGCGTCATGTCGGGGTTTTCGTTAAGCATCAGGCATTATCTCACTGGTGTTTATACGGGTATGGTTGCTGGTTGGGCACGGGTCGGACTAATTACACAGCGCACGGCGAAATTCCTCAGAGACTTTTTAAGAAGCCCCAGAAGCTCACCCCCGGACTCCTCTCCGTTGACGGCTTATCGTTACCCACATCTCAAAATGGGGTAAAAATAAGCGTAAACTGCAGCAACCAAAAAGGAAAGGGGTCAAATGTTAGCAACCATCGGTGAGGCCATGCTCGATTATAGCGGCTTACCAGATCGGCGGCTGGGTGAGCGGCTAAAGATAGCGGTAGACGGCTTTATCTATCAACCGGGAGCGTCAATTCCACAAGCGAGTGGCAGTGTGGAGGCGACGAAGGCGGCCTACCGATTTTTTGACAACAAGCGGGTGACACATCAGGCGCTAATCGGCGCACAAAGCACAGCGACTTGGCGCCGGGTGGAACAGGAAAAACCGACGGCGGTGATAGTGGCGCAAGACACGACCAGTTTAGACGACAGCAGCCATAAAGAAACCAGCGGCTGAGGGTTGCTGGAAAGTGAGTATAGCCGAGGGCTGTTGATGCACAGCGAACTGCTGATTAGCGACCAAGGCGTGCCGTGGGGCTTGGTCGGCCAACACCTGTGGACACGCCCCGTCGAAGCGCTCGGCAAGCGTCATAGTCGCAAAGAACGGGTCATAGCAGACAAAGAAAGCATTAAATGGCTGAATGGTTTGCCAGAGATACCGGAAGCGGTCAAGGCGGCGGGCCGCAAGGTGGTGATGGTTAGTGACCGCGAAAGTGATGTGTACGAGGTGCTGCAAGCCTGCCGCGCTCGCCCTGATTTGGATGGCGTTATCCGCGTTTCATGGGATCGCGCCTTGGCCGATGGCAAAGGCCAACATCTCTTCAAAACGGTTCATGGCCAACCGCTGCAACACCGTTATCAATTGCACGTTCAAGGGACTGCCAAGCGCACCGAACGCGAGGCGTTGGTCGAGGTGCGCTTTACGACCGTCACCTTGAACCCGCCCTCGCGCCCGGCGGGCAGCCCTACATTGAAGCCATTGACCATTGGCGTCGTTGAAGCCATCGAAGCCCAGCCACCGCCCGGTGAAGCGCCTGTCCATTGGCTGTTGTATACCACCTTGCCGTTGAACTCGGTCGCTGATGCTTTAACCGTGATCCGTTATTACACCTATCGCTGGCTTATTGAACGCTTTCATTTCGTTCTCAAGAGTGGCTGCCAGGTTGAAGCACGCCAACTGCAAACCGAAGCACGCCTTGAACGTTTGCTGGCCGTGTTTTCGCTCGTCGCCTGGTCGCTGCTCGGGTTGACTTACCAAGCCCGTTTGACCCCTGATGCTCCGGCCAGCGTCGCCTTGACGACCAGCGAATGGCACGCTTTGAGCGCTTATATCAACCACACTACCAAAGCCGCGGCTGAACCGACCTTGCACCAAGCCGTTCGCTGGATTGCTCAACTCGGCG
>JBBRMW010000233.1:0-9609 GCA_038230635.1 Aggregatilineales bacterium
CCTCCAACGTATGGCTTTTGTCTCATTCTACACCTTCGATGATTGGTCGCTTTTGCATGTCAGCATTGTGTAGAAATCAAGTATGCTTGCTGTCAGGTTAGAAGACACCGATGTGATCATCCCCGAAGGCGGCTATAACCAGGTCGCCGTCGAGATGCTGGCCGATCGCATCCGGGGCATCCTGGCGGAGCGTCAACGTGCATAGCGAGACCCTCTATTGCGTCGCCCCAGCTTGCCAAAGAAAGGATTCCACCCTTACTTTGACGAATTGATAGAGATAGCCGAAAACAAACGCCACGAAGAATCCGGCCATTGGAACGCCGCAGATAAGTCCCAAAGGGATCAAATCATACGGCGAAGGAATAGCTAAATACCATAGACTCAAGAAAACTCCGAATTGAATAAGGTGAAGCATCGCTACCACGCTGAGGCCAAATAAAATCGCGTTTATCAAATTCTCGAACCGCAGCGTTATTGCCATGCAAAATGCAACGAGCAACCGTATCCTGAACAGTGGTTCAAGGATGTAAATACCTGCAATTATTCCGCCAATTACCGCTCCTAAGGTTAGCCAAAGTATCCACCCAATTAGATCATCATGAGGTCGAAAATTAAACCAGGAAAAATATAAGAGGTTGAGCAAAATAAGCATCGCTGAAGTCAAGCGGAGTGCCATTTCAACGATCGTGAACCGCCAAGCCCGAATCTGCCCGATCGTAATGTCTGACGTGACGAGGTTGAAATTGTAGCTTTGGGGCGTCAAGCGCAAATCGTCCCACTGACCGGAGTCGAGATGATACTGCATGCTGTTGACAGTCATCATGGACGTGGCGAAACTGGAAAACGCGGTAAACAAAAGGCTGATCAAGAGTATCGCGTCAGGCAGGTAATATTCCCAGCCTGGGTTGATTGTGGTGAAGACAACGGAGCCAACCGGAAACCGTTCTAACATCCACCATATGACGGCGATGGCTGGAATGCCAAGGATGACCCGAAGGCCATATTTGCTCAAGTTCGCGTTGAACTGCTGCAACCGCAAGCGGCGCAATTCATACAAAAAGATGGGATTCGATTGGATATGCGCGCGGTATGGAAGTACACGATCCCATTGTAGCCGTATGGATTTCAAATGGTTTTCCTTGTTCGTTTTTCTGCCGCTATGGTAGCATATACACGCTTCGACTTGCGATGCTCTGCTAATTATACATGTGTTCTAATATAAAACTCTTGCAATTTTCTAATATAACTGTGGTAAGCCTTCACAGGGCGGACTGCTCTATGCTGATCAGTGTGCGACTATCTCGCACCCGCCGATAGTCGGTTGGTGCTTGTAATATGTTGGAGGAAGTTGTGTCAAATAAAGTTCGCGTGGCGATCGTCGGCGTGGGGAACTGTGCGTCCTCGTTGATTCAGGGTGTCCAGTTTTATAAGGACGCGCCGGAAAATGAAGACGTTCCCGGCCTGATGCACGTCAATCTCGGCGGCTATCATATCCGCGACATCGAATTTGTGGCCGCCATCGACATCGACGCCGATAAAGTCGGTAAGGACCTGAGCGCGGCCATTTGGTCAGGGCAGAACAACACGATCAAGTTTGCCGATGTGCCCCATTTCGGCGTGACCGTGCAGCGCGGCGAAACGCTCGATGGTCTCGGCCCGTATCTGTCTGAGAAGATCACGGAAGCGCCCGGTAAGCCCGTCGATCTGGTGAAGCTGCTGCGCGACTCGAAGGCCGACGTGGTGATCAATTACCTGCCCGTTGGCAGCGAAAAAGCCACCCGCAACTATGTCGAGCAAATCCTCGAAGCGGGCTGCGCGTTGGTCAACTGCATACCCGTGTTCATTGCGCGCGAGCCGGAGTGGCAGCGTCGCTTTGCCGAGCGTGGTCTGCCGTTGATCGGTGACGACATCAAGAGTCAGGTCGGCGCGACGATCGTGCATCGGACGCTGGTCAATCTGTTCAAGGATCGCGGCGTCAAGGTCGATCGCACTAGCCAGTTGAATATCGGCGGCAACACCGATTTCTACAACATGCTCGATCGGTCGCGGCTGGAAAGCAAGAAAATCAGCAAGACGAATGCCGTCACCAGCCAACTGCCGTATGCGATCGATGCCGACAATATCCACATCGGCCCCAGCGACTATGTGCCCTGGCTGCAAGATCGCAAATGGGCGCATATCCGTGTCGAGGGTACGACCTTCGGCAATGTACCATTGACGCTCGAACTCAAGCTTGAAGTATGGGATAGCCCGAACAGCGCGGGAGTCGTGATCGATGCCGTGCGCTGCGCCAAGCTCTGACTCGATCGTGGCCTGAAGGGTACGCTCGAAGCGCCCGCCAGCTACTTCATGAAGTCGCCGCCCGTCCAGCATCACGACGACGAAGCGCGCGATCTGACGCAAGCGTTCATCGATGGTGATCCAGAGGCGTATCGCACGTTGACTGGCGCGCTGATCGATCAAGATATTCTGACGCCTGTGCCCGGTCGCTGACGGGTGACGGACGCGGCAGACCGCCGTCCCTACAAGTGATGAGTCGCCGTAGGAGCGTCGGCCTGCCGGGTCTGCTTTATGTTTCCATGACGCGGCGGACGGCAGCGATCACATCGTCTTTGCTGGGCGTAACATATTCTTCGAGCGGGCCGCTGAACGGAATCAGCCCGGTTTTGAGCGTGACGCGCACGATCGGCGCTTCCAGCGACCAAATCGCATGATCGGCGATCTGCGTGGCGACTTCCGCACCCCAGCCGCCCGCTTGCACCGCCTCCTCAACCGTGATCAGCCGCCCCGTCTTTTTGACCGACTCGGTGATCGTTGCCATATCGAGCGGAACGAGAGTCCGGGGGTCGATCACCTCACACGAGATGCCCGATTTTTCAAGCTCAACGGCAGCTTTCATCGCCACGCCGATCATACGTTGTACTGCTACAATCGTCACGTCGCGCCCCTCGCGCACGATATTCGCCACACCAAATGGGACGAGGTGCTCACCGTCAGGGACTTCGCCTTTTTCGGCGTACTGCCCTTTGTGTTCGAGGAAAACGACCGGGTTATCGTCGCGGATGGCGGTCTTGAGCAGACCAAGCACATCGGCGGGCGTCGAAGGCACGACGACTTTGATGCCGGGCGCGTGCATAAACCACGTTTCGCAGCACTGCGAATGCTGTGCGCCGAAGCCCACGCCGCCGCCTTGCGCCGCGCGGATCGTCAGCGGGACAGTGATCTGGCCGCCCGATAGATAGCGCATCTTGGCCGCCTGATTGACGATCTGATCGAGCGTGACCGCCGCGAAATCGGCGAACATCAACTCGATCACCGGACGCATCCCTGTGATCGCCGCGCCGATACCCGCGCCGACGATCGCCGCCTCCGAGATTGGGGTGTCACGCACGCGATCGTTGCCATAGGTTTCCCAGAGGCCGGGCGTGACTTTGAAGACGCCGCCCGCTCTGCCCACATCTTCACCAAAAAAGATCACGTCGTCGTCGCGCGCCATTTCTTCATCGAGCGCCCGGACGACCGCTTCACGATAAGTTAAGATTGCCATCTTCGATTAGTTTCTCCGCCTAAACCCAAATATCTTCATAGACCGAATCGAGCGCCGGATACGGCTGCGCCATCGCCCATTTGGTGGCGTCCTCAATCGATTTGACCGCGGTTTGCCCGATTTGCTCCAGTTCTTCTTGCATCAATTCACCATCTGCGATCATCCGATCGGCCAGCACCATGATCGGGTCGCGGCGCAGCCATTGATCGAGTTCGCCCGCGCGGCGATAGGACGCGGGATCGGTGCGCGAGTGGCCGCGATAGCGATAGGTTTTCGCCTCGACGAGCGTCGGCCCATCACCCGCCTGCGCGCGCGCCACCGCCGATCGCATGGCGGCATAGACGGCTTCGGCGTCCTGCCCATCGACGATCACGCCGGGCATCCCATAAGCGACGGCCCGATCGGCCACGTTGGCGACAGGTGCGGTGTCCTCGTAGGCACTGTACTCGCCGTATAGATTGTTCTCGCACAGGAATATCGTCGGCAGTTTCCAGACGGCGGCCAAATTCAGCGCCTCATGGAACGTCCCGATATTGGCCGTGCCATCGCCGAAAATGGCGACCGCCACCGCGCCAGTCTTTCTGATCTGGGCGGTCAGCGCCGCACCGTTCGAGATCGGCAGCCCCGCGCCGACCACTGCGAACGTCCCGATCAAGCCATTGCGCATATCGGTCAGGTGCATCGAGCCGCCTTTACCCTTGGATGATCCCGCCGCCTTACCCATTATTTCGGCCATCATCGTCTCGATTGGCAGTCCCAACGCCAGCGCATGGCCGTGTCCGCGATAGGTACACGTCACCGTATCGCCGCGCGAGGGACTGATGGCAGCGGCCATGCCAACCGAAACCGCCTCTTGGCCGTCGCATAAGTGCGTCGTGCCCCGGATCACGTTTTCGAGGAACAGTTCTTGAATCTGCGCCTCAACCGTCCGCACTTCGATCATGCTGCGCAGCATATGCCGTCGGGTCTGCGGATCGAGTCGCTCAACGGGATTCGTTTGTGCTGTCACGTAAAATCGCCTTTCTAGAAAAAATGACCCTCAATTGCAGCCCGGATTCACCTTGCAAAATCGCCCAAATGCTCGTCGAATGACTCCAGGAAGCGCGCCGCCGTCAGCCCATCGGCCACGCGGTGATCGACCGAGAGCGTCAGATGCGTCGTGGTGCGGACAAACAAGCCGCCATCGATCACGAATGGACGCGGTTTGGCCGCCCCCACCGCCAGGATCGCCACCTGCGGCGGGTTGATGATCGCCGTGAAGCGCTCGATCTGTTGGATGATACCCAGGTTGCTGACGGTGAACGAACCATCGCGCAGTTCTTCGGCGCGCAGTCGATTCTCTCGCGCGCGGGCGATCAGGTCTTTGGTACGTGTCGCCAATCCAGCCAGTGAAAAATCATCCGCGCCGTGCAGCACAGGCGAGATCAACCCGTTGGGCAGCGCAACCGCCAGCGACAAATTGACGTGTTCCATTTGGTACAGGTGACCGCCATCGTAGATCGCGTTCAACTCAGGGATCGATTTGAGCGTTTGCACGGTCAGAAACAGGAGCAGCGCGTTCAGGCCGATGCCGGCGGGCAACTTGGCGAGCGCGGGCGTTAGATCGAGTTCGGCGGTCACATAAAAATGGGGCGCGTCTTGCATACTCTGCGCCAGCCGTTTGCCGATCGCGCGGCGCATCCCGCTCAGCGGCACATCGTGCGCGCCTTCGGGTATCGGGCTGAGCGCGGCGTCCACCACTTCGGGCAAAGTGGCGGGTGGCGCAGCCACGATCGGGTTGGCGGGCGCAGCGGCGGCAATTACGGTTTCCAGATCGCCGCGCGTGACGTGTCCATCACGCCCGGTCGCCCGCACCAGCCACAGATCGACCCCGTGATCGCGCGCCAGTTTGCGGACGGCGGGCGCAGCCAATACGCGTACCGGACGCGCCGCGACCGTGATTGTCGTGAGTGTGCTCTGTACATCGCCGCGCGTGATGCGACCGCCTGGACCCGTGCCCGTGACGCTGGACAGATCGACGCCCTGTTCGCTGGCGATGCGGCGGGCGAGTGGGCTGGCGCGCGGCGATTCGGGTTCAGGAGCGCTAAGCCCCAACCCAGCAGCCCTCACCCCCGGCCCCTCTCCCGCTGGCGAGAGGGGAGTCGTGCGGATGTGGGCGAGCACCGCACCGACCGGGACGACCGTATCGGGGGGAAACAGCGTTTCGGCGAGCACACCGTCAACGACCGCCTCCAACTGGACGGTCGCCTTATCGCTCTCGATTTCGGCGATCGGCTCGCCTTTTTTGACGGTTTCGCCGGGCTGCTTCAGCCAAGCGATCAGCCGTCCTTCTTCCATGCCGAAGCCCAAATTGGGCAGAATGACGTTTGCATCCATAACCAATTAGCGTCCCTTATTTTGCGAGTGACTAAAGAAAATGATATTTGACCCGAAGTATAGCGGGTGACACGCCTAGCAGACAATCGTCGGATGTTCCATGATTCGTTAAATCATACCAATTTGGCTGCAACCAATTGGGGCATGTCGCACAGCGGGTAGACCGAGCGATCGAACACATGTATAATTGTGCGATTGCAGGATGAGACAAGGCGCGCATACTCTTGAAAAACTGGGCAAGGTTTTGGCTGGCTGGCTTGATCTGGGGTTCGTCATTTTTGCTGATCAAGATTGCGGTCGCGCCCGCTGGCGTTGATCCGAACAGCGCTGGCTTATTCGATCCGCTCTCATTGGCAACGGCGCGTCTGATGATGGCCGCGATCGGCTTCATGGCCTTGATCGCGGTGACACATCGCAAACTACCGACCGATCGGCGCACCCTCGTCGCATTGGTGATCGTGGGCATTTTCAATAACGCGATTCCCTATGCGCTGATCACCTGGGGCGAGCGTACCGTCGATAGCGGGCTGGCGAGCGTCCTCAATGCCACCGTGCCACTGTTCAGTCTCGTGATCGCCCACTTTGCGCTGGCCGACGACAAAATGAGCATGGGCAAAATCCTGGGGTTGATCTCCGGTTTTGCGGGAATCGTCCTGTTGGCAACGCGCAGCATCGATCCGATGCACCCGAATTCGGTCGAAGGGCAACTGGCGATCGTGGTGGCAGCGGCCTCATACGCGATTGCGGCGGTGATGATCCGGGCGTGGCTGCGGCATGTCGAGACGATGACCACGGCGGGCGTTTCAATCTTCGCGGGCGCGCTCATACTTTTGATCATCACATTGGCAACCGTGCGTCCGCTGCCCGTCTTCACCAATATGCAGCCAGGAACTGTGTTGGCCGCCGTCGAATTGGGCATCGTCAATACGTTCATCGCGTATATCTTGTTCTTCGGGCTGATGGCCGATTGGGGCGCGTCACGGACGACAATGGTCACCTATGTGCCGCCGCCAGTGGGCGTGCTGCTTGGCCTGATCTTTGCACATGAGCCGATAGATTGGAAGCTGATAGTCGGCGCAACCATGATCGTAGGTGGGGTGGCGCTGGCGAATCTGTGGCGTAAGCCACCGAAGCCCGTCGTGGAGTCCGATGCGCGAGTGGCGGAGGCTGGCGTACCGGCGCGGTAAATATCATTTCCGCCAACGGAGATGCGGGTGATTCCCGTCTACGGTTTGCGCACCAGCCCCCGAATCATCTCCGCGAAGGCCGCAATCCGTGCCTCGCTATCGGATTCGGTGAACGGTGCGGACACTTCACCGATCAGCGATTCGATGAGATTGGCTGGATCGATATAGCGGCAGTTCGCCCAATCGATATCCAGCCGACCGTGCCCTAAGCCGCGCCCGCGATCCGCTCCGAGGCTGATCAGTCCCTCTTGAAAAGCGCGCAGTCCCAGCAAGATCATGCCCTGTTCGGCGAATGTCGCATTTTCGAGCGTCAGCCGGAAGGTGAAGCGCGTCCCGGCGGGCACAGCTTGCCGCGTATAGACGCTCCCTTCGAGCAGCGTCCCGGTGTCGCGCCGGATGGTGATGCCGCCGCGCAGCACATATACGCGATCCCAGGTGGACTCGAACAGCGTCAGATCGTCGATGCGGACGCGCCCGCCCAACCAGCTTGTTCCGAACAATCGGCAGGCCGCGCATGTACATCCGATCAGAGCCCGATCGAAATCGGGTCGCAGGATCGGATCGCCGCGCCACCGATCCACGATCGCCTCGGTCAAGCAGCCTTGATAATCGAGATCGTCGGCGCGCTTATCGACCGAATCGCAGCACAGGCTGACGCGACGCACTTCGGGCGCTGGCTTGCCCGCCGAATCGGCGACGAGCACATAGAACAGCGACGTCAGCGCCTCGGAGTCCAGGCTGCGCAGCATCGACTCGATCGACGCCCGCAGCGCGCCCCGAAAGGTGGTGGCCGGGATCATCGGGCGACCTTCGGAATCGAGCGCGAGATCACCTTCCGCGCCACCCGCCCGGAACGGCGTCAACGCGCCATATTCGCCCACGATCTCCAACCGCGAAAAAGGGGTGTGCTGCATCGAGATTTCCCGCGAGTCTAAATCGAACGCGGGAAATTGTAACCTGATCTCCGCATTTTTTCATTACCCAAACGCCGCGCTTTGGCTATACTTACGCCTATTATTTGACCTGACTCAAGCACATCGAGGCGCGCCCATGTCGGATCAGTTCCCGCCACCCTCCGCCCAGCCCAGTACGCGCGATCATTTGATGATCTCCTACGCTCATGTGGATCGGGCGCTCGTTGAAAAACTTGCCAGCGATTTGCGCGATCATGGTTTGACAGTTTGGATCGACTTCAAGGGTATTCAAGGCGGCGCTGACTGGCGACAATCCATCGTGGATGGGGTAAGCGCCTCGGCGTTGGTACTGCTCATTGTCTCACCCGATGCGATTCGCTCGGATTATGTGCGGATTGAAATCGAGGTCGCGCGTAAGGCACGCCGCGCACTGATCCCGATCCTGGTGCGCCCCTTGACCGATCCCGCCGATCAAAAAAACTATCATGATCTCGGTCTCGACCGTATTCAATATATCGACTTCCACGCCAAAGGATATGCGGTTGGGCTTGCCGAACTGCTCGAAAATGACCGCATCCCGAAAGCGTCGATCGGCGTGCCCGGACACTGCCGAAAAATCGCGGCGGAACTGTTGTCGCACGAATGGGGGCTGGATCACTATATTCAGGAAGAGGCGCGACTGCTGCCTATCGATGCCAGCCCCTACGAAGACGGCGTCCTCGGCGCATCGCGTGAAAATCTGTTAGGGCTGCTGCGGACGGGTGTGTGCATCTTACTTTTGGGTGAACCGGGCATCGGGAAGACCGTCGCCCTGGAACGGCTGGCCTGGGAACTGGCGACAGCTGAGCCGCCGATTTTGCCGATCACGATCAAGCTGCGCGATTATGATGGAAAACCGCTGTTGGAATGGGTACGTTTGCTTCTAAAGAATGGTGGCGAGATCAGGGCGCTGGATACAACCGAAGATGCCGAGCGCTTCCTGGAAGAGATGCACTACGACGGCTATTTCCTGCTGGATGGTCTAAACGAAGTGCGGCCCGCCCACCGTGAAAAGCTGATCGACGAGATCAATTGGCTGGCGCTGACTTTTCCCGCGCCCCATTTTCGGGTTGTCGTAACCAGCCGCGTGCAGGACGAAAGCTGGCGTGAACTCCGGCAGCGCGATGCCATCCGCAAGACGTTCGTGGTACAGCCAATCACGCCAGAAGCCGCGCAAACTTATCTGAAGGCGCACCTGGGCGACCGCGACGGTCACGAACTCTGGACGCGCCTCGACGGGCGAATGCGCGAGTTGGCCGCCACCCCGCTCTTGTTATGGCTGATCAAAGAAGCGTGGGTGGACAAACGCGGCGACATCCCTGGCAATCGTGGGGCGCTCTATGCCAACTTCATCCGCCGCATGTTGGGACGCGAACTTGTAGGGCGTGCCAAGATCGAAGTCCCAAAAGAAAAGCGCCTAGTACAGCAAAGCGGAAATAATCAGAGAGTTAAGCCTGAAGCGGGCGGCCTTTATACGTCCACTTAAACGGTCGGGCAGTCTGGTTAAAAAAGGCGATGAAATCAAGCAGCCGCTGCCGTAAATCAG
>JBBRMW010000234.1:0-9544 GCA_038230635.1 Aggregatilineales bacterium
AACCGTCTACCCCGTCAAGGGGATTGAAACGCGGGTCGGAATAGTGCTGCTGGTAGGGACGACCAAGGCGGGAAACCGTCTACCCCGTCAAGGGGATTGAAACGGTAATGCCTGCGCGAATACCATTGGTATCCCCAGAGGCGGGAAACCGTCTACCCCGTCAAGGGGATTGAAACTTGACTGACTGAGACGGCGTTTGCCAATGCCCCCCGGCGGGAAACCGTCTACCCCGTCAAGGGGATTGAAACTGGCAAGGATCATCCCGAAAACCAGTACGGTGTTGGGCGGGAAACCGTCTACCCCGTCAAGGGGATTGAAACTCGTGCCTTGATCCCCCGGAATCCCGAAACCGTCTAGGCGGGAAACCGTCTACCCCGTCAAGGGGATTGAAACTGAAAGGCCGCAACCGTTCGAGTTGGCAACCCACTGGCGGGAAACCGTCTACCCCGTCAAGGGGATTGAAACCGATTAGTGCATCCCCGAGGCCACGAGGGCCCAGGGGCGGGAAACCGTCTACCCCGTCAAGGGGATTGAAACATGTGACCGAAGATGTTGAATTGCCTCGTTTGCTCGGCGGGAAACCGTCTACCCCGTCAAGGGGATTGAAACCATTGCTAGGGTTTGATACACGCCGTGAGGCGTGTTTGGCGGGAAACCGTCTACCCCGTCAAGGGGATTGAAACCCGCGTGGTGTTCGCCCCATCGGTGATGGAATACGGACGGGAAACCGTCTACCCCGTCAAGGGGATTGAAACTTGGAGCTGGCACGAAGGTGTTAGTTGGCCCTGGAAGGCGGGAAACCGTCTACCCCGTCAAGGGGGTTGTTTTTAATGTGTCGTTATCGTTTGTGTATCGTCTTTAATTAGTTTATAAATAATGAGGTGACTCTGTTATCGCCTGAGAACAGTGAATCGTAGCGCCGACTTTGTACTCACCTTGTGTCAGGAGATTGCCAGACAAAACGAAACCCCGCTTGTAATCCGTGTTGATCGTGATTACAGGCGGGGTTTTTATTTTCGCGGACAGGGTGCAGATTCAGGGCAAGAGCGGCTCTACGGCAGAGGAGACGAGGATGACCGTGTGATAAAGCAGCGCGCCATAATCCGATTGAAGCAGGTGCGGCACGCTTTCGAGGAGTCCCGCATCAGCGAAACCCGTCAACAGCGTCGCGCCGAGTGTCCAACCCACGACTGAGCCAACCGCCAAACTAACCAAGCGTCCGAAAGGGTTGGCGTGTTTTGGTGCGCCGGGTCGCCAGAACAGCCAAAAGGTCAGGAGCAACCCCGCGAATAGAAGGGTTGGCAAACCGCCAGATACGAGAAAAGCAAGCGTTGGTCGGCTCAACGGAATAAACGGCAGATAATGCACGAGTTCAACCAGCAACGCCGCATGTTGCGCCGTCAGAACGCACGCCGCGTAACCAAAGATCGCCAATCGCAGCCCACGCCAGAATGTACCGTTCATCGCCCATAGCCCGAAGATGAATGCCAACCCGAACGGTAGATAGATCAGCATGTGTTGCATTTGCGCATCCATCGATCAAGACTCCTTCGGTGAGATTTCGGGCGGCAATGCTTCGGTGGATGGGATCGGAGTCGGCGCTTTCAGTTCGGGTGGTTGACGCGCCATTGTCAAAAACACCTCAGCGACTCGTGCTGGGTCTGCGCCCGTACTTGCGGCCAGCGCGATCGACGCGGCCATGCTTTGAAAGTTTTGCGCGTCAAGTTCGGTTTGGCGGCGCTGCATGTCGCGCTGGTGTTCTGAAGCGCGCACTTGATCGTCGAGATGTGCCTTCAGCATCGAGATTTGGTGATCGTAGGCATAAGCAGCGGTCTGATTACGCCCTTCAAGATCGATCAACGGTTGGCGCATTTCAGCCTCGCGCACTTTTCGACCAAGTTCAATGAGACGCTCATCACCCGTTGGAAGCGCCTTCAAAACTTCCACTACGTTGAAGATTTCGCGGATACTGGGCGCATGGTTCAGCCGCTCGCAGAGTTCGTTGCGCAGCACGCCATTGTCACTGAGGATGTTCAACAAAGTATCCGTGCGGATGTGCTCAGCAACCGTGCCGATCACCAACTGACGGATGGTTTCGATGGGACGCTCCATCGCTGCGACTTGCTGTGCATTGCAAACGGCATAGTTTACAGAGACAGTCAAAGTCAAGGCCATTTGGTCGCTGGTCAAAGCATTGGCGCTCAAATCGATGAGTGGCGCGGGCCGTAAAAGCACCCGCCGTCCGTACTTTCGCCGAAAGAAGCTGAGTAGATTGACCACCGGATCGGCGCGTTGAATGATTTGCCCATCAATGATCAGCGCTTCCGTCCCTTCCTCGACATATTGCCAGGAGAAGATGCCGAAAAATTCGGCGGGAATTTCAAAAGTAGGTGAGGCCAGACCATTGCCGCCGGACAATTTCACTACGTCATAGATCGACGCGCGGCTGATTTGTTGGGAGAGTTTCATGGTAGTCATATCCTTTCGTCAAAATCACATTTTTGATGGGCAATTGAGCGAGCGCGATTTCGGGCGAGATCGGGATGGTCAGGCCAAGTTGTGCTTGCCCTTCGCGGGATAGAGACTGATCGAGCATCTTTTGCATCGCGTCGAGTGCTTCTTGCGGGTTTTGGCCGGACAAGGCAATCGCGGCAGCGGCTTCGATTACGCTTCCGAAGTTTTGCGTGTGAAGTTCTGTGAGCAACCGTTCCATATCGCGGTTATGCGCTTGATTGGTCGCCCATTCGATCAGTTGACGGCGGAGTTGTTCGATTTCTCGCGTGTACCGTTCCTCCTTGACGCGATTTTCACCCTCGCGCTCGATTAGGTCGGAGCGGACGGCTTCGATGCGGGTTTGCCGCCCTATTTCGATCAGCCGCATATCCCCTTCGATTGACGCGATCGGTACTTCGATCACTTCAAAACCACGCATCGAACGCTGTTTGCGGAGCTTTTCCTCCAATACAGCACGCAGATTGCCGCGATCACCTACCAATTCAAGTTGTTCATAGGCGTGAATATGTTCAGTGAGCACACCCTGTACCAGTTGGATGAATGCTTCGAGCGGTGCTTGCGAAAGGGCACATCGCGGATCGGTCAGGCGATAGGTTACGGTTGCCTGAATTTGAACATCCAACCGATCGCGGCTGAGCGTTTTGATGGGCAGGATCATTTGCGGGCGTGGTGTCAGCAGTACACGGCGCGCGCGTGTTGGTCGCCCCAAAAGCTGCATCGGCATCGCGCAAAGGCGCGTTCGGCGGATGACGCGCTGCCCATCGATGATCACACATTCCATGCCCGGTGTGGGAATGATCACCCAGGTGAAAAGCTGAGCGGGCAGGTTAAAGGATCGAGAGGCGAGGCCGTTACCGCCATTTTTTGACAACACGGCCTCTTCAATGGGCATCGTCCAGAGTGGCTCAAGTGCCGTTGCCGTCGAACGTGCTGACGAATTTAGGCGTTGTGCTGCACGCCGTCCGATATGGACGACAAATAGGACGCCACCTGCCGATAGTCCGATAATCCCGTATAAGGGGAGCGGAACGTTTTCGAGCATGCTTCGCAATGCCGCGAAATAAGGTTTCGGTTGTGAGGTAGTCAACCCAGGCAAAATCACAATCACTACAAACAAGATCAGAAACGTCATCCGTGCGAACGGGCGCAGATAATGGGGCGGAGAAGGCATCAGGGCACCTCGGCTTTTGATCGAATCGGTCGGTTACCGCCAATCAAACACCCAAAGTGCCTTGCCCTCAAGATAAAGTGATTCAGGGATTAGGGTGAATCATTTGAGGGTTAAAAACCCAGTTTTTGATTGCGTAATCCATTAGGGTTCGCTACGCTTGACGAATATCTCGCGCATTCTGGGGGTGAAATGAGCGGTCGAAGCAGCCTTTTCTCACTGGTTTTGACACTCCGCGCCCCAAAGCCGCTCACGATACACGCGCACATGGGGCGGGCGCTTCAGTACGTGGCATTGGATGCGATTCGGACACATTCACCGTCGCTCTCCGAGCGACTACATGGCGGGACGAACGAGGCGAAACCGTATCTGGTCAGTGGGCTGCACAAGCCAGGTGGAACGTATGCGCTTCGAGGGCACGTCGCCGAGGGCGATCCAGCTTGGGTACGTATAGTAGGGCTGGGCGACGAAATCGTAGAAGCCCTTGAGGTATTCGTTGAGCGGCGACCCACTACCATCGAGATCGATCACCAAGATTGGTATGTTGAGAGTCTGAGCAGTTCGCCGCGCGAACAACCCTGGGCTGATCGAAACAATTATGACGATCTATTTCGAGGCTGGTTGACAGCGCGGCCACCGAAGTCAATCCGGTTACAGTTCGCTACGCCAACTGCGTTCCATAGCAAGAGCTTGGCCGTTCCGTTGCCGATTCCATCGCTGATTTTCGGGAGCTTGCTGTCTCGCTGGAACAGTTTCGCCCCAGCGCCGCTCAGCCCATCCTTGACCCTATTCATCGATCAATTTGTGGAAGTGCGTCACTGCAACATCCAAACCTATTCGGTGACGCTCAGTGATGGATCGCAACACAGCGGTTTCACGGGTGAAGTTGATTTTTCGATCGTGCCGAGCAATCCTGGGCTAAAAAAGCGCGATGAACAGTTGGCACAAGAAATGCGTACAGGGCATACCGAATACGCGCGAATGTTGGGTTTGCTCGCAGATTTCGCGTTTTACAGCGGGATCGGTATCAAAACCGCACAAGGAATGGGTATGGTTCGTGCGATAGCGGTTGAATGATTTCCATTTGCACCCGTTACATTGCTGATCAGAATCTGATTACCTCATGATCATTTGCAGCAAGTTACTCTGGAAATATATTTATGACGTGAAAATAGCCATCTTTCTCTCGATGGTAGGTATCAATCGTCCAGAATTTGCGGAGTGTATTGCCAACTCCGAGCAGTAACGCCGCTGGCCCTGCGAAGAAAAACTGGAAGCGAGTGATACCGAAATCCCGCTTTGCCCGCTTAAATGCTGCTTCCGTAATTCCAACAATATCGTACCATTGTTCGGGATTCCCTCGATCGACGGTGAATGAAGCAGAATCATCGAACGGGCTTTTGTTATTGGCAACTGGGCCAGTGATCCAAAGCCCGGCAAAGGGCAATTTGTGGTCAATTATATGTTTATAGACATCAAAGACGATGTGCTCGCCTGCTGGCTTTTGGCATTGTAGGATAACTTGCATCATCATCGGTGCGCTAATGACTGCGGTCGGTTCGCCGATGAGAAATGTCTTGCAAAAGCGATTCGACGATACATACGGTACACAGACCAAATCTACGTTACCGCTAGCTTTCGTTAGACGGTTGATCTCAGTCTGCTGCACAAGCGCTTTCTTTGCATCAAAAGGCAATACCGTATCATATTGGCGGAGCAGGCTATTGGGTACAAAAGTACGAAGTGCCGCAATCACGACTTCTACCTGCTCGATCAAATTATTGCGATGTGCTACGGTCTGAATCCCTTCGAGATCAGGCGGTAGTGGTGTTTTATCAATCTGAATAGCTGTCATGAGTATATTCTTTTCGAGCGCCATGGCACGTTCCTTCTTGACCCACATCGAGTCACCCGAATTAGCCGACCAGACAACAATAACGGCGGCGGCCTCATCAACCCCGTTTTTGATCTCATATTCCCACCGATCGAATGGTTGGATGCCGTAGACATCTTGCCACACGGTATATCCCGCTGCGATGATTTGATGAACGATACACTCGGCAATATCGCTGTCTTTATGTGAATAGCTGATGAAGATATGCTTTGCCATGTTGGGCTTCCTTATTAAAACGATCGGAATTTACGTTATTTGGCATGGCATTCGCCACGCTTATGGATTATTGCTGTCCAGTCAACACATCGGTCAGCACCATTCGCTTGTGTGCGCCAGATAATGCTTCAGGCATATACTGCCCCAGTTTGTTGCAGATTGCCGTGACTTGATTTTCGATCGTGCGAGCTGATTTCCCCAAGATCGCAGCGTATTCTTCATAAGTACCTGTTGGTTTCTGCGCGATCAGGTCTGCCAACCGACGTTCTTCAGAAAACAGGTCTTTCAATAACAAACGACGAATATCCCGTCGTTCGGCAACCAGCGCCACCGGATCAGCGAGTTGTGCACGCTCGTCAGGGGATAGACAAGCAGGTAGCAAAGGTAGATCAACGAGTTGAACCCGTTCGCGCCATCCCGGCGGAACATGAAAAATACTGCCTTGTGCCAGCATCTCATCGGGCGAAAGCACCGTCCATACCCGGTCGCGTGGCCTGAACACCAGTCCAGCGGCCAGCATCGCATAGGTGCTCATTGCTTTGCGTCCACCCGCGATCAGCAGATGCAGTCTATACCCATCCTGCGACCATGTGCGCAGTATATTATATATGGCGCGAAAATAATCTTCGGCAGTCTCTCGGCTTTCGATATCGAGTAGTGGGGAACCGGTAGCTCCCCTGATTTCCTGCCACCGCATGGTCAGCGCTGGATAGTCGGAATCGGTTACAGAACGCAGGGCAGTGAGCGCATCTGCAATGCCTGATCGATGTGGCTCGGTGTGCATGATAACAGCGAATTCGAACGAATAACGATCCAACAGTAAATCGAGCGCGATCGTGACCACTTCGGGACGTTTACCAAGGGTTGCCAGAAAAACATCGGGCATCGATCAAATCTCCGGTGAACATTAATGGAACAGCTTACCTGGAAAGATTCACTGCGAATGGGGGCAACTTCTCAATTTAGGCTACGAGTCCAAACATCACTTAGTTTTTTCTGTTCCTCTATCATCCAGTTCCGTCACGTGGATTCAGGATGGATGTAAAAGCGTTCCATGCTAGAGTAGCTCGAAAACACCATAGCCCGCCGCCAATTTTGATCCGACCCCTAGTTCCGTCAGTGCCAGTTTGAGCCATTCAAGTGCCTGTTGTTGCGCTAGACGTGCTTCATCCGTCGGACGTCGCAGTCCGATGGCAAAATCAAATAGAGTACCCTCACTTATCGTCAGAAAGGATACTGGATTCGGCTTGTCAGCATCGTGTGGTGCTTGTCCACCCTCTGAACGATAATATTCGCTGAAATGCGGCGTCATCACATCGAGACGGAATAGCGTGCTTCGCTGTGGATGTATTGGTGGCAAGCCACTAACAAACGCATCATAGAAGACACACTTCCCCGCTCGCTCATTGCTGCCGAATGCTGCTCGAAACAGCCTCGCTTCGCGCAAACCGTACAATCTCGCGTGCGACACATTGAATGCAGCCAATGGTTTGAGCGACTCCTCGATTGCCTCATCTTCGGCGGTCAGCGCAACATCGAGCATTTGCAACCATGACGGGTGTTTTTCCTTTTTCTCATTCTTGCGTTTTTGCACTTCGGCGGGCGTCAGCACCGGGACGCCAATCTGTGCCGCGATCACGAGCAGAGCGTAAGCACGGCAGATTCCCTTGAGCGCGCTACCGGGAATGATCGGCAGGCCAGTCACATGATCGAGTGTCAGGCCAAACTCCAGCACACCTTTGGCCCCCAACCCGACGATCAACCGTCCGCGCAGCCGCGCACTGAAGCGTTCGGCATTGCTGGTCAACGCCGACCAGCGATGGTGGCTGGCCTTGCACAATTTTTGCCAGTCGGTATCACGCTGCTCCAAATTAAAAGTTGCACACACCTTATCTTGAAGCCAGCCCTCACGCCACATGCGTTTATCACGTTTGGGATCATCCGACCAGTTTTCTCTGTTATAGATGGCCTCCGCCGGCACATAGCGAGCAAGGATCAGCCCCAGATTTTGGCATTTGCCTGCATGGTCATCCAGTATCTTTTTCGTGTCGGTGGGTACGAGATAGTTGGGCATGGTTATGGATTGTCCCCTGTCGCATCACCCCAGCCTTGCGCCTCAGCAAAGCGTTTGAGCCAAGACACATAGGCCAGCGTTTCGACGGCGGCGCGCCGATAATCCGCCGTGTCACAGTGCATTAATGCCTCGAGTAAATCACCTTGCGCAACCATCCGTGCCATTACCCAATCTGATATATGGTGGAACAACACCATATGATATGAGTGTTCATTGTTTTTAGCCTTTGCTTTCAAGAATGCCAGTGCTGGAGCTAGCCCATCCGACTGTATCATCGCTGGGAGGCTGCGTACTAGCGAACCGTAATCTTTTTGCGCCGTTCGGACACTTTCGATGTTGTTCCAGGCGCTGGCAGCGCGCTCCTGCTGCAATGTCTGCTGCCGACTCGGTGGCTGAGTTTGGCGATTCATTGAACACCACCAGTCTGCCAGCGTAAGCTGACCATCCCCTGCCCAGTCGTCTCGTCGCCACCAAGCTGAATACGTTTCTCACAAGCGCCTTGCACCCATGCAATCACTTGATCGGGACTTCCATTACCTAATTGGGCAGGCTTCGTCGTGCTACGTAAGCTGTGCGCGATTACGGTACTCATCAGCAGCGTATCGGCGGGCAAGGCTTCTTTCGTCCACAGGGCACCGTTTGCGACTGTTTTGGTGTCGATGTCAAGTTTGATGTGAGTCGAAACTTCGGTGCTGTTGACGACGAAATCGTGGAAAGCGTTATCGGGCAAGATGACGAGACTGTTTTGCAGTTTGGCACGCCAGTACTCGTACTCGGGACCGTCGGGCAACGTATTTTTGGCAAGCCAGATCGCCCAGTCGGTGGCAGCAATATCTTGTTGTGCGTCAAACGTGAATTCTTCCAACACAACCGCACCGCTCGCCGTGATACGGCTCTGATTTGTGACCAGCGCTTTCGTGTCATCGAAATTTGTGAGTGGGCGAGTGGGCAGCGTCCCGACACCGGCGCGCTGCGCATCACGAGCAGTGCGCGCCAGCACCAGCGGACAAGTCACATAAGCGAAGACTCCAACCAGTGAGCGCACCGGAAATAGCACGATCCGAGCCTCTCCAACAGAGAGCGCACCCGCATAATCCGACGCATTCTTTGTTTCTGGTCCAAACACGGCAGTGATCTCGTCCGGTGTGCCGTTAGCTTGGCTGCGTAGTGCGCCTTTGACCCCACTCCCCTGAACGATTGGATGCTGGGTGGTTCGTTCACGCTGAATTGGCAGATCGACTGCCGAGACACTGGCACCGGTACCCGCGTGCAGGGTTGTCTCCGTATAGACGAATAACAAAGCAGATTTCACAATGGTCTCCTTTGATGGATCACATGACAGCGAAAATAGGTTGAAACCGTTTAGGTACGATAGTCCCAGCCACCAACGACGAAGCCACCAAACCCCGATTGTCCGCCATCTGGCTCCCCTGGCGGCGTCTCAGTCAATGGGTGAGTGGGCGATTCAGCACCCTCAAAAAAGTAGACGCTTCCAGCAGGCACATAATGGCGCAGCGGTTTAGCGCTTCGTGTAGCCAAGTTCCATCCACTGATTAGCAATGGCTTTCCAATTGCGCCAGAGACGAGGCGGGAGTTTGAACCCAGCCAGGGCGACCAATCACTACCTGTTGGCTGCCAACCATTGCCGAAGTAGGCCGGAGTCGTCAATACGATCTTG
>JBBRMW010000235.1:0-9543 GCA_038230635.1 Aggregatilineales bacterium
ACTTTCCAGCAACCCTCAGCCGCTGGTTTCTTTATGGCTGCTGTCGTCTAAACTGGTCGTGTCTTGCGCCACTATCACCACCGTCGGTTTTTCCTGTTCCACCCGGCGCCAAGTCGCTGTGCTTTGTGCGCCCATTAGCGCCTGATGTGTCACCCGCTTGTTGTCAAAAAATCGGTAGGCCGCCTGCGTCGCCTCCACACTGCCACTCGCTTGTGGAATTGACGCTCCCGGTTGACAGATAAAGCCGTCTACCACTATCTTTAGCCGCTCACCCAGCCGCCGATCTGGTAAGCCGCTATAATCGAGCATGGCCTCACCGATGGTTGCTAACATTTGACCCCTTTCCTTTTTGGTTGCTGCAGTTTACGCTTATTTTTACCCTATTTTGTGATGTGGGTAACGATAAGCCATGAGGGAGAGGGGTTGGGGTGAGGGGATCTGTGCCTAGCTCCCCCCCTTGCACACGGGCGAATCGACGCCAGGAACATTCTGGTTGAGCCAGTCGCAGCCGACCGGTGGCGCGATCACCAGCATAAAATCTTTTTGCGGTGCGAACGACGTGATCTTTTCGATCGTTATATTGGGCAGCCACGCTTTCAAGCCATCGAGCGTTTGCTGATCGATCCCGTTGACGAAAAATAACATCTGTCGATCGGGACGAAACGCATACGGCGTGCCCGCGTTCGATTGGATCATCTGAACGATGCGCTGGACGAAGTTATCGCGGATGATCCCGTTGTTCCAGTGGATGTTATCGGCTTCGATCGCCAGCGCGCGATGATCCCACCAGAAATCGTAGGCGATCATGAAGGCGTTACCCGGCGCGCCCGTGCTGTTCATGAAGCCCTTCAAAATCTGCCCCGCCTGATGGTGCGGCAGCGTCGAAAGGCGATACTGCGGGATCGCGTCGTTGAAGTACGTGTAGTGATCGGCGGAGGCCGCCAACAGTGCCAGCGTCGCCACCGCCCCGATCACTGCCAGGCGTGGCAGCGATCCGCGCAGCGCCGACCAGCCCGCTTGGACGATCAGTGCCGCCGCGAAGCCCGCCAACAAATACGCGAACGGGATCGCGCCGCTGGCACGGGTCGAACTGGGTACTTCGATCGTATACGCCAGCGAGAGTGCCGTCGGCAGCAGCATCACCAGCAAGCCAAACGGGATCAGCCAATCAGCGGGGTCGCGGCGGCGCACCATCCGTACCAGCCACGCGCCCGCCCCCAAGAAGAGCAAGCCGCCCGCCAGCAGGTTCATCTGCGGGGCGCCACTGGCCGCCGCGCCCGATACCCAGGCCGTATCGCCCTTCCAATTGAACATGAACAAGGCGCGCCCCATATTGCTGCCCAGATAGCCCAGATTCGTCTTGAGCGCGTCGATCCGATCAGCAGTGGTGGCCGCCCGTGTGACGGTTGCCCCGGTTGCCGGATCGGGCACGGAGATCGAATCTTCGCCGAACAAGCGCCCGGTCGTGCGCGCCCAAAACTCGTTTGGAAACTGCGACATGTAATGGCCGAGCGGGATAAACACCGCCACCGCGACGATCACCAGCGCCACGAAATTCAGCACATAGCGGCGCAGCGCCAACCACGAGCGCGCCCGTAACGCGATCGCCAGGATGATCCCGATGACCCAAAACACGGGCGACATGCGCATCGCCTGATACGTGTACAGGCCGATCCCCAACGCCAAACCTGCCCGCACAAAATCGGCGCGGCGGTTATAGCGCAGCGCCCGCACGAAAAAGATCAGCAGGATCGCGGTGGCGAGCGGCGTCAACACGATGCGCAGCCCCAGCCGTGAGAGCAGCACATCCCAATAGCTGAAAGCCAGCAGCGCCGCCATAATCAGCCCGGTCAGGTTGCCCAGTTCCGGGTTTTCCGCGCCGATCATCTCGCGCCCCAGCCACCATACCGCCAGAATACCCAGCAGCCCTTCGATCCCGGTCAGGATTTTGAGCAGATCGAAGTTGATCGGCACGTTGAGCACATTGTGCAGCAGCGCCAACGTGTAAAACTGTATCACTTCACGCCCGCCGTTGTTCGCCAGAAAGACCGGGCGCGCACCCTCCGCGATCAACTGCGAATCGAGCGCCTTCTCGACGTGATCGCTCGTCATATCGGGTGGATAGCTGCTCAAATCGCTAAACCGGAAATACGCGCCTGCGATCAAAATGCCGATCAGTGCGATGAGTGTCCACGAGACGTGGAAACTCAGCACCCGTCCCGGCAAGCTCCCCAGCGCTCGAACCGCCCGCCCCAGCCACGCATCGGGAAAGATTTCGGGTGCCAATGCTAGGGCCCAGCCAAATATGCTGAACAGCCAGCAAAACACGCCGACCGCCGTAAAGGTATTGTTGACCGTGAACAGCCATGCGCCGCCGCTGAACACCGCCGACGTGCCGATCAGTGCCAGCCGCAGGCCATACCGTCCGAAAAAATCGTCGAGATTTTTCAATTTGCGATCGGGTTCTTCGATCAACGTGGGCAGCCGGGGCATGGCTGCCGCGCCCAGTGCCGTGAGTGCCTGCGTAACGGCGAACAGAAAGGCACCGATAATCATCACGAACAAACCAACTGGAATATCGGACTCGGTTCGCAAGACACCCTTGCGCAGCATGTACGCGCCGCCGATCACCGTGATCGCCAACGCGCCGCACATCGCCAGCAGCGGCCTGATCTGTCCGCCATCCACCGCCAGCGAAGCGGCCATCGCGCGGGTGCTGCTGGCACTCGCCGAAGCGGTTTGGGCGGCGGTCGCCGAGCGCGTTCGGGCGGCGCTGATCGGCGCGGGCACACTGATTCGGCTGGTTGCGAATGAGTCGCTTACCGATTCGTCCCGGCTGCGGTCGCGCAGATCGCCCAGCGCCCGCAGCGTGGCGCGCGGACGGACGGCCAGCAAGCCGATCAAATGCGCGACGGATAGATTCTCGATCGGCGGTGCTTCCATTTCGAGGATGGGCGGCGACAGTGAATCCGACGGCGATGGCGTTGGCAAATCAGCATCGGGTGCGGGATTTGGCGTATTCAGATCAAAATCAGACATGCGGTTTGCGTCCCTTGAGGCACAGGTTGACAGTGGAGCGACCGGGCGGCTCGTCCATCACGTTTGGACGATCGAACCAGTTGAAAACGGCCAAGCCCAAATTGATCGGATTGAGCAGGCTGCCGTCGTTGCGATCGAAGGCGGTGCGATCGGCGGCGTTCGCCATACTTTCGGGCAGCGCGCCACTTTCGAGCAGCGGCTTGCCCAACCCATACACGAGATTATGAATGAACGGAAAGCTGTAATGCGTGAAGGCGCGCTCGGCCTCGACGATGAAACCCGCCGCTTCCGCCGCCGCCCGCAGTTGTTCCCGCCGATACAGCCGGACATGATTTGCCCAGATGCCTGCCAACGGCCCATCGCCGATATGCGTGCGGAACAGGTCTTCCAGCGTGCGATTGATCGGGTCCCACCAGAACGGATAATCGGCGTTGGGCACGGTGATCGCCACCACGCCACCCGGCTTGAGCACCCGGAAAACTTCGCGCAAGCCCCGCACATCATCCTCGACATGTTCAAGGATTTCGGACAGCAGCACCCCATCGAAATGATCGTTGGGGAAGGGCTGCGTATAGATGTTCGCGCGCAGCAGCCGAATATCCGGCAAATGGCCGACGTTGCGCGCCGTTTTGGCGAGCACTTCCGGGTCAAGCTCCAACCCGACCAGGTGACAGCGACTCACCGCACGGATCATGTTCAGGTAAAAACCGCGACCACACGCGCAGTCGAGAATCACCTTGTCATCGGTCGGATCGATCCACTCGAAGATGGTGCGGACGCGGCGCTTGAACGCCATATCCGCCTCGTTGCGCGTCAACCGCGCCAGAGTACGTTCGTCGATCATCGTGTTAAGGCGATCCTTTTCGTTTGCTGCGGCTGAGGCTGGCCGCCCGCCGGAATTGTTTTTCATAGCGATCGATCGTCTCCTTGAGGTTGAAGGTTTGTTCGATCTGCGCGCGCGGCTTGGTAAATGACTCTCGACTGTCCAACACATCGATCACGGCGCGCCCGACGGCTTTCCAATCGCCGCGCGGGACGATCTTGCCCATCCCCGTCTCCGTGACCGGGACGCGCCCACCCGGCGTATCGGTCATGATCACGGGCGTGCCGCTCAACATCGCCTCGACCTGCACCAGCGCGAAACACTCGGTATCGCTGGGCAGCACGAACACATCGCACGCGCCCAGAAAATTGGCGACTGCTTGCGTGTTATTGATCACGCCCAGAAAGATCAGTTGATCGGTGTAACGTTGAATGAGCACCTGATGCGCCTCCCAGGTATTCTCATACGGGATATTGTACTGTCCGGCGAATACGATGCGGGCGTTGGAGTAGCGTTCGTTGATCACATCCAGCGCGCGAATCAGGACATCCGGGCGTTTTTCCGCCACGAAGCGCCCCAGATAACCGATCACCGGGCCGCCCTCGCGTGACCACTGTGCGCGCAATTCGCGGACGCGCTCCGGATCGGGCGGCGGCATATAGATCGGTGGATAGATCACCGACACTTTAGCCAAAAACGGCTTCAAATAATAGCTGTTCTCGGCATAATCGTGGCTGTAGGCGACCAATCGCGCACTGCGCCGCGCCATGTACGCAAACATGCGCAGCATGATCGCCTCGATCAGTCGATTGGATACCTTACCCGGCGGCAGCACCAGATCGCCATGATGCGTGGCAACGATCCGCTTGCCAGTCATGGCCGCGATAATCGCAATCAGCGCCGTTTCGAGCATCGGCGTATTCACGAAGATCACGTCGAAGCGCCGCATGAAAAAATACAGCGCCAGCGGAAACATCGGCATGATCATCCCGCGACTGATGCGAATCGGTGCCCACAAGCGCACAATCCGCACGCCGTTGACCGTTTCATCGCGCGGCAGATCGATATTGTGGCGGGCGGCCAACACCGTCACCTCGTGGCCGCGTGCCGCCAGCGCTTCGGCCACCAGTTGGACGTGGATGGTCAGCCCGGTAAGGTGCGGCAAATAATATGTCAACGCAATCAGAATTTTGAGTTTTTCGGGTGGGGAACTTGTCGCTGCTGTCGCCATGTTAACCCGTTAACCCACCAAACTCGACGAATCGCGCGGCGCGGCAATCACAGCATCCACGGGGGCTTCGGCGGTGGTCGCGCTCCGTCGCGTCAACGCCTGCGCCGATCGCACCAATTCGCCGACCGTGATGCCTTCGCGCCCCAAGCCGATCCAACCCGTGAACGCATACATGCCCGTGTTGACGATATGCACCGTCACCGCGAATGCCAGTGCCCGCGCGCGCAGTTCCGGCGAATCGGGTGTGACCATGCCGCCCAACACCATGCCATAGATGACCGCCGCCTCGAATGGCCCGACATTTCCCGGCACGGCGGGCAGCGCCACCGCCAGCGCGCCCATCGCAATCATCAGCAGCGTGGCATTCCAGTTGGGCTGATCATAGAACATCGCCATCAGGACGAAGCCCTCGCAGGTGGACATCGTCCAAGCCAGCGCCGTCAGTCCAAGCGCCGCCCCGACGCCGCGCACCGAGCCGAGCGGCGCGATCCCATCTAGCAGATGTTCGAGCCATTCGGCGACTTTGAGCCGTCCGAGCAGCGGAATCCGCCCCGCGATCAGGCTCAGCGTGCGATGTGTCCAGGCACGCCGAGCCGCCAGAATCGCCAGCACGATCAATCCGGCGACCGCCAGGACGCCGCTTATCTGAGCCGCCGTCACAACTTGTGGCGCGACCGGTGATAAGCTGACCGCCAGTGCGACCATGACGACGACCGCCAGCGTATCGGTCAGCCGCTCGACAATGACCGTGCTCAAAGAAGTCAGCAGCGAGATCGGCGGTTGCAGGCGTGTCGCCAGATACACACGCGCGACTTCGCCCAGTCGAAACGGAAGTATTGCGCCGAAAAAATAGCCAATATTCAGAATGTTAAAACTGTGCGTCAGCGCGATTCGACCATTGAGCAGCGCCCGCCACCGCACCGCGCGCAGAAACAATCCGCACAGCACACAGCCGATCGCCGGGATCAAAAAGATATAGCGCGCGCCCGCGAACTCGTCACGCAGCGAGGCCAGATCAACGCCATGCAGCGCATAGGCCAGCGTCGCAAGGCTGAACACCACGCCGAGCGCAAGGCTTTGCCATCGTTTCATTGCAAAAAAGTTTCCGTCATAAAGTCCGGCGCAGAATTATAGCACGCCGAATCTTTCGCGCCGCCGATCGAAGCCGCCGCGATCCCAATTGAGATACGTCCGTTACACGCTCACCGCCGAAAATCCTCAAACAAACTCCCGCAAAACGGACGCGGTTCATCCACAAGTCGATTCCATCCCCCTTTAACGTTTTCCCACGCGCCAATTTTTTGCACGATGAATCTCGGTCGATCAATTTGGTAAGAACAGGCGTGCTGTACTTGTCTCAAGGGGCGTCGTGTATGGAGAATTTGCCGCGCGCACGCCCGCTATTACATCATCATTTTTTACGTCGCCACCCACACAGAATCTTGTTAAATCGACCAAATAGGTTGGCGTGTGCCCGCTGGTTCACTATACTTGACTTGGTTTTTGGCTTTACGTCAGAAAAGAGGTTCGCTATGCCAACCCGTCCCAATGGTCTGAAATTCGGCAAACGTCCACTATCGCTGGTTTTGCTGGCGCTGCTGGCACTCTCATTCGCAGCCATGCCCGGTGCGCACGCCAATGCGGCCCCGTCGGGAACACTGCGCGTCGGCTGGACTTCGCCGACCAATCTTGATCCGGCACTTTTCGCGGATGCCCCGGATATTTCGTTCGGCGCTGCCGTCTATAACTACTTGTTCACGCTCGATCAAAAATCGGCACTGCTGCCGAGCCTCGCCAAATCGGCGACGCCGAACGCCGATGCCACCGTCTACACAGTCGCCCTGCAATCTGGCGTCAAGTTCCAGGATGGTTCGGATTTCAGCGCCGACGATGTGAAGTTCACCTTCGGGCGCTTCCAAGACCCCGCCCTCAAGTCGGGCGCATCGGGTTTGTTCGCTGATGTGAGCGCGATCGATGTCGTCGATCCGCTGACTGTCAAGTTTACCCTGAAGAATCCGAACAGCATTTTCCCGCTGTTTCTGGCTGATTATCACACCGCGATCCTCAAAAAAGGCACCACCGATCCCGCCAAAGCCCATAACGGCACCGGGCCGTTCAAGGTTGACAGCATCGACGTGACCTCGCGCGCCGAGTTCTCGGCCAATCCGACCTATTGGAAGGCTGGCCTGCCGAAGATCGCCAAGTTGGAGTTTATCTTCGTCAAGTCTACGCCGGATAGTGTGCCTGCCCTGCGCGGCGGACAGCTCGATTGGGCGTCGCGGCTGCCGTTGGAATCGTACCTGGAATTGAAGGGCGATAGCAGCGTCGTCGCCAGCACCATCGCCACCAACCAGTTCTCCAACGTGCGCATCCGCTCCGACCGTAAGCCCGGCAGCGATCCGAAAGTCCGGCAGGCGTTGCGCCTCGGCCTCGATCGAGATGCGATCAACAAGCTCGTGTTTCAAGGTTTGGCCGCACCCGGCAATGATACGCCCGTCGGGCCGCTCTATGGCAGCCTGCTCAGCAAAGATACCGTGCCGAAACGCGATGTCGCTGGCGCCAAGAAGTTACTGGCCGATGCTGGCTATCCGAATGGCCTGACGCTCGATTTTGCCGTCCCGCAAGGCGAGCAGAACAGCGAAGAAGTGGCGCAAGCCGTCCAGGCGCAGTGGAAAGACATCGGCGTCACCACCAACCTGAAGGTGATCGATCAGAGCGTGTACTATGGTGATGATAAGTCGCCGTTGTATTGGACGAATGCTGATCTGGCCGTGACGCTCTGGGCGAGCCGTCCCGATCCGCAGTTGTATCTCGATCAACTCTATAAATCGGGCGCGGCCTACAACGAGGCGCACTATAACAACCCCGATCTGGATAAACTGATCGACAACGCCCGCAAAGAAACTGACGCGACAAAGCGCGCCGCGATATTCGCCGACATCCAGAAGCTTCTGATCAGTGATGGTCCCAGCTATGTCGCGTACTTCCAACCGCTGTTCACGGCGCAAGCCAAGAACGTATCGGGCATCGACGTATCGCCCGATCCTGGTCTGACCAGCTTTGAGAACGCGGTCGTCGGGTCGTAAGCCACCTCACCCCGGATTCGCCTCACCCCTCTCCGTCCTCACGGAGAGGGGAGTCAAGACCCGCAAAATCTGTCAGCTAGCGGACGCGGCAGGCCACGTCCCTACTATCATAACCCAGCAGCAGGCGCAGTGCTCGCGGACGAGGGTGCATTCAGGGATGGGGCAGACTATAGAACCCCTCTATCCCCCCACCCCTTTCCCCCACGCAAGCGGGGGGAAAGGGGAGTCACACCCGACCGCTGACCGAGCCAGCGGGTGCTCCCTTTGCCCCGGCTGCGTGTCCTCACCAGTATCGCTGCCCTGCTGATTGTGAACGCTTGCAGAAGCGTCTGCTCCCTTTCCCCCCGCCGGCGTGGGGGAAAGGGCTGGGGATAGAGGGGTTCTTTCGCCTATTTGCAAGGCAAGGGCAGGGTCCGAGGTACAGGGGTCTGTCCATTCCCAAATCCCGCCCCCAACCTTGAATGCACCCGCGGACGATCAACTGATCAACGGCGGATACATCGTGAATAGGAGCCCGTTTGTCGGCGGTCATGCCCGATCGATCTGGCTCGCCAACCACGCGATCGCCTCAGCGCGTGAACCAAACGCATCCATACCCTTCATAAACTCACCGGGAATATTTCGATAGGACACCTGCATGATCACCCGCAGTGCCCCCAAAAATAGCGGCGATGGTGCCACATAGGCCACATAAATAAGGCGATCGAATATCGGCCCCGCCCACATCGACTCGAAGCGCCGTCGAATCTCAAAGGGCGTAGCTGGTGACGGATAGGCCACCATTTCTTGAACGACCAACATGATTTGATTGGGCGACCAGCCGAGCACATCGGCGCGGACGCTGGCCGCCCAACAATCGAGCGTATCCGTGCTGTAATCGGTTAAGGTGAAGATAACCAGCCGCCCATCAGCCGACAAACTACGTTTCAGAGCGGGCGCAAGCTCATGGACAATGTACGGTTCAAGCTGGATAGGCATAAGGTAATGATCTCAAAAAAACAAAACCCGACGATAAAAGTATATCGCCGGGTTAGTCGGGGCGCACGGATTTGAACCGTGGACCTCTTGCACCCCATGCAAGCGCGCTAGCCAAGCTGCGCCACGCCCCGTAGTGGTTGCATGATACCTGATCGATGGCTCAGGCGCAAGGGGCGAGTCGCGGAAGGGTGCATTCGAGATTGGGGCAGATCATAGAACCCCTCTATCCCCAGCCCTTTCCCCCACGCAGGCAGGGGGAAAGGGGAGTCACAGCCGACCGCTGACCGACATTGCCAGGCGGCCCTCAGCCGCTGGGTGCGCCCCAGCGATCGCCGGCGCTTCGGCTCCCTTTCCCACCGCCTGCGTGGGGGAAAGGGCTGGGGATA
>JBBRMW010000236.1:0-9401 GCA_038230635.1 Aggregatilineales bacterium
AGAGGAACTTCAATCGCGCAACGGCTGGACGCGCGGGCAAACACTCACGGCGATCGGCGCGGGCGCGCTCATCGCGGCGATTCTGTTCTGCGGGCTGACGGTCGCGTTTGGCAGCGCGCTCGGGCAGCCGAGTCCGACCGCGACGCCGATTCCGCTGGCGGTGCGGAGCGCGTCCGATGTGGCGGCGAACCTCAAAACGGCAGGTGTGACGATCAGCGGCGAGAAAACAATCCCCGCGCCGAACGCGACCTGGACGGCTGCGCACGAACTAAGCTTCAAGGCGACGATCGGCGACAAGAGCGGGATGTTCACGCTGTTGAGCTATAACACGGTTGATGGTGCGAGCATCGACAGCTTCCGCGCGAGCACCGCCGTTGCGTTTAAAGAGTGGCGGATCGTACAGCGCGCGAATGTGCTCCTGGCCGCGCCACCGGGTACGGATTCGACGCTGACCGAGACGATCGCGGCAAAACTGCTGACATACCTGGTTGCGCCATATCGCAGCTTCTTGCCGACTCCCAAATAGCGCGAAGCCGATCGAGCGGTCTATCTGCGCCGTCGCAGCCACAACGATAAGCCGATTGCCAGCCCGATCGCCAGCAGCACGCCGAAAAAGATCGCAAACTCCGGTGTGAGCGTGCCGATCGCTGCGCCCGCCGTCGCGGTTGGGGCAATCGCTCCGCTCGATGACGCGAGGGCGAGCACGACCGCGAACAGCACCGCCACCAACGCGGCAATGCCCAACAAACGCCGCGTGTGCGGGGTAATGAACACGCGGCCAGCACGCAGCGGCACGGATTTTGGCTTATTGGATTGATTTTGCGCGAGGTCCCATTCGGCATCCAGGCGCGCTGCCAACCGTGCGCGAAACACTGGACTGGGTGGCGAATCAGGCGCGATCAGGCGCTGCACCTGACGGCTAAGCTGTGCCAATTCTGCGTTTTGGGGGCTGATCTCAATCGAGGGCGCGCTCGGCCCGCGCAGCAGACCATCTACGAAAGCCGCCAGTTCAGCGTCCAGCGGATCAATCGAATCGACAGGTTCGAGGTTCGGGTTATGGTGTGTCATGGTGATTTCACGCCTCGACGATCTGAGTACGGAGCGCCTGGAGCGCCCGACGGTGCAGCGATTTTACGGCTTCCAGGCTTTGTCCGCGCTGCCGGGCGATTTGCTCGAATGTGAGCTTATCCGCAAAGCGCAGCAAAATCACTTCTTGATAGTGCTCTGGCAGTTTATGGAGCGCGCTTTGCAGCATGATCCGCTCGTCGTGATCTTCCCGATCGGAAGCCACCGGATCGGCGATGCGCTCGGCATCATCCAGGCTCACGTTCGGGTTATCGCCGCTCTGCCCGGTGCGGTAGCGTTTGCGATAAAAATCCGCGATCTGCCGATTGACGATCGTATAGAGCCACGTCCCGAAGTTGGAACGCAGTTCGAAGCTATCCAATGAACGAATCACGGCGATGAATATATCCTGTACCACATCTTCAACATCCTGGATTGGCACTCTACTTTTTACGCGGTTGTGAACCCGGTTCAGATACAGGTTATAGAGCGTCACAAACGCCTCGCGGCTGCCCTGCTGAGCCTGCTTTGCCAGGAGCGCTTCGTTGCTTTCGAGGCTCATCCTTACATCCTTATAGTCGCTAGGGGAGCGCAATTAAGTGCTGCGGATCAATTAAATCGAATGGATCGCTCGGATCGCTCACCATATGCTTCTATTGTGGCATATTACGAGCGAATCCGGGCATTTTGGTGGCGCGCGTGCTGGCTGGCAAAATCTACAAGTCGCCGACGCAAGAACTTGCAGATCACAGCAGCCTGTGGCAAAATGGGATCGTTCTGTTCGCAACCGAGCGATTCGAGTGAGCCTAATCATCATGCGCAGCCCAGTTCCTCGTATCGATAGATGCTTTGCCACCAGCATTTATGGCGGCTGGGCGCGTATGTGCGGCGCGTGTTGTATGTGTACTCACCCGCCGTCCGGCCTCGGCTGTGCGCAAAGAACCTCGCATTGACGTTTTCTTTGCCGCATTGATTGACCAGCCCCGGCCACTTGACGCCGGGGCTTTTTGTTGTACCCGACCCTGCAGTTTGAAAAGAGGATAGCCGATCGTGAGCAAAGTAAATGTTGAGGCGGTCAAAGCAGCCAGTCGTGGGTTGCGCGGCTCGCTCCCGGAAGAATTCGCCAATGGCGATGCTTTTCTGACCGATGAGGCCAAAACGCTGATCAAGTTTCACGGCAGCTATCAGCAAGAAGACCGTGACGAGCGCAAAGGCGAACGCGGTGACCGTGGCGAGAAATACTATCAGTTCATGATTCGCACGCGCATTCCCGGCGGCCAGATGAGCGCCGAGCAATATTTGCTGCATGATGCGCTGGCGGGCGAATTTGGCAATGAAACGCTGCGCATTACGACGCGGCAAGCCTTCCAGCTTCATGGCATCATCAAGCGCGATCTGCCCGGCACGCTCCGGCGGTTGAACGGCGCGCTGATCACGACGTTGGCGGCGTGCGGCGACGTGGTGCGCAACGTGATGGCCTGCCCCGCACCGACGAATAATGCGCAGCAGCGGGCCGTCCAGGATTTTGCCGAAATGCTGAGCACGGAGCTATTACCGCGCACCAACGCCTATCACCAAATCTGGATCGATGGCAAGGAACTGATCGAAGAAGAAGCCGAACCGCTCTATGGCAAGACGTATCTGCCGCGCAAATTCAAGGTCGCGGTGGCGATCCCCGGTGATAACTGCGTGGACGTGTTTACCGACGATGTGGGTTTGGTGGCGATCTTCGACGAGGCCGAACCTGAGAAGCTGCTCGGCTTCAACGTCACGGCGGGCGGCGGCATGGGCACGACCCATAACAACGACGAGACTTTCGCGCGCCTCGGCGACCTGATCGGCTTCGTGACGCCCGATCAGGTGATCGAAACGGTCAAGGCGATCGTGACGATTCACCGCGATTTCGGCGATCGGACGAATCGCAAGCACGCGCGCCTGAAATATGTGCTGCACGAGTGGGGCGTCGAAAAGTTCCGCGCGGAACTGGCGAGCCGTGTGCCGTTCCCGATTCAGACTGCGCAGCCAATGCCACCGTTCCACGTCCAGGATCACCTGGGTTGGACGGATCAGGGCGACGGCTGCTGGGCGCTGGGCGTGCCGATCGAAAACGGACGCATCGTGGATCGCGGCGATTTCCGGCTGCGGACGGCACTGCGCCGCGTGATCGAAACGTACCGCCCCGGCGTTCGCTTGACGCCGCAGCAGAATATACTGCTGACCGACATCGCGCCCGAACACCGCGCCGCGATCGATGATCTGTTGGCCGCGCATCAAGTTCTCAAAGTCGAGACGATCTCTGGCGTCCGTCGCAACGGATTGGCGTGCCCGGCGCTGCCCACTTGCGGACTGGCGATTGCCGAGTCGGAACGCGCCCTGCCCGGCATCCTCGACCAAATCGAAGCGGTGCTGACCGATCTGGGCATCCCGAACGAGCCGATCACGGTGCGGATGACGGGCTGTCCGAACGGCTGCGCGCGCCCTTACGTCTCGGAGATCGCATTCGTCGGGCGCTCACTCAACAAATATATGCTGTACCTCGGTGGCAATTTCGTCGGAACGCGACTGGCACGACCCTTCCTCGATTTGGTGCCGGGCGACGATCTGGCGGTGGCGCTGCGTCCGCTGCTGACGCTGTTCCGCGATACGCGCACACCCGATGAGTCGTTCGGCGATTTTGTCGAGCGCATCGGCTTCGATGCACTGCGCGAGCAAGTCCTGATCGCGTATCCGGCGGCCAAACTGCCCAAAGCTGGACGTGAGACGAGTCGTGCTGAGGTGGCTTGAACATATTGGGAGTTCCGGCGTCGTTGCTCGTCTTGTGCTCTATGCTCAAAACAGCGACAACTGCGCGATCGGCTTGTGGCCGCCGAAAGTGACGTAAGCGGCCATGCCTTCTGACCCGTGAATGCCCAATTTGCGCAGGTCTTCCAAATCGCGCAGATTTCCGACTCGCCGCGCCTTGACGATCGTTTGCGCGCTCACAGGGCCGATTCCGGGCACGCGTAATAACTGCTCCGGCGCGGCCAGCATCAGATCGATCGGCGCGAGGCGCAAGCTGGCATCCGCCCAGGCGCGCTTCGGATCGACATCGAGCCGCAGATTGCCGCCGCCCTCAAACGAGAGGTCTTCGAGTTCCCACTGATAATCGCGCAGCAAAAAACTGGCCTGATAGAGGCGGTGCTCACGCAGCCGATCGGAGGCGGGCAAATTCTCGAAGGGCGTCTGAATCACCGGGCGAAATGACGAATAATAGGCGCGCGTCAAGCCCGCGTAGCGATACAGATTGTCGCTGGTCGAAAGCAGTTCCACATCGGTATCGCCCACCGCGCCCACGACGAACTGCGTCACGGTGCGGGCGAGCCGTTCATGCGGGTGCGCGCGCCGGATCGCCTCCGCCGAGGTGAGCATCTGGAGCAGTTCGCGGTTGAAATCTTTTTTCGGGGCGAGTGCGTCCAGGCGAGCCTGTGTCGCACCTTCGAGGTTGACCGAGACGCGATCAGCAAGCTGCATCGCGCGATACAGTTGATCATATTCTGCGCCGGGCATGATTTTGAGGTGGATATAGCCCCGATAATGCTGCTTGCGGCGGATGATGTCGGCAGTATCGAGCAGCTTATCTTGCGTTGTGATGCTGCCCTTGATGATACCCGACGAAAGGAACAGCCCATCGACCTGACCCGCACCGTGCAATGTCTCGAAGCCGCGCGCCATCTCGTCTGGGCTGAAGGTCACCCGCGGAGTACGCGAACGTCCGGCGCGAAACGGACAATAGTTGCAGTTGCGTTCGCAAGCGGTGGTCAGCATCGTTTTGAGGATCGGCTTTTTGCCGGTGGGCGTGCTGACTTGCGTGATGCACTCGGATAGGCTGTGCGACTGAAAGGGGCGCTGCACCAGCGGACTCTCGACCTGGGGTTGATCACCTGCTGGCTCGTAGAGCGTCACATCGCCCATTTTGGTCAGCTTGGTGAGCGTATCCGGCGCAGAGATGATCTTCATGCGCACATTATACCAGAACTTGCGTTCTAGGACAAGATCGATTTCACCCCAGCCCGCGATAGTATATAGACAGTAGATCGAAAAAGTGCCCTCACCCACAACCCTTCTCCCTCTTGGCGAAGGGCTTATCTCCCCTTTCCCACCGCTTGCGTGGGGGAAAGGGGCCGGGGGATAGAGGGGTTTCCCCGCGAAATCGTGATCTACTGACTATTACCCAATAACAGGCAAGACTTGATCGGCCCATTGGGTTCCCCACGCTCTCAATGCTTCAATGATTGGCTTCAGGGTCTGTCCAAGGTCAGTTAAGGCGTATTCCACTCGAGGCGGAACTTCTGGATAAATAGTTCGCGTGATAATGCCTTGTTTCTCCAGAATCCTCAATCGTTCTGCCAGTGTTTTGGGACTGACACCCGGCAGCGCCGCACGCAATTCTCCAAAGCGCTTGGTTCCGGTAAATAGTTCGCGCAAGATGAGTAATGTCCATTTGCCTTCCAGAATGGTAACCGTTCGTTCAATAGGACAGCCTTTGAGACCCATATTTCATCTCCATTCCACAATAGTTCACATAAGGAAATTATAGCACTCTATTGTAACTACTTTACAAAATATATCAAGTCCTGTATCTTGGTCAACAATCGTTCATCACAAAAAGGATGGAAAAGCATGAAAGTATCAGCGCTTCGCATTACGTTAGGTGCGATTGGAGTCATCCAAATGATCTTAGGCATCGTGTTCCTGTTCGCACCAGGTCAGTTTGCCTCTGTACTTGGACTGGCAGCAATTCCCGCCTGGGTTCCTTGGATGTTCGCCATGTTCGGCGCACGCGCACTCGGGTTTGCTTATGGGATGTTCCTAGCCATGCGCCAACCTGAAGAACACCGCGCTTGGATCGGGGCTATGATTGTCGTTCAAGCGATTGATTGGTTAGCCACTATCTATTTCGTCTTGCAGGGCGCAGTGACATTGCCGCAGGTTTCTGGCGCGTCGTTCCTGCCTATCATTTTCATCTTCGTATTGTTGACAGCCTACCCACGACATAATTCAAGGGTTGTCGCCTAAACAGCCTCACACCTCCATACGCACCAATCTAATGGTCAAACCAATCAAAGGCCACGTATGTCTAGGTTTGCCTTCCGACTCCCCCTCTCCGTGATTACGGAGAGGGGGCCGGGGGGTGAGGTGAATGCGTGGAGTTTGATTAGTTTCACCATTAGCTTGATCCCTACGTTCTCACACCCCCCTTCTCGTACACAGGAGGGGAAACTCGCTAGTCTTTGTTGGAGATTTTTATGGTTGCAACACGTTTGTTCTCATGGATACAAGAAGCTGAGTTCTATTATAGCCTACACGCTGAAGCCGTTTCGCTTCTGCCCGAGGCACAAGGTGATCAACTATGGATTGATTTTGGCTGTGGGCCGGGGCTGGTCACCCGTCTGGCCGCTGCCAGAGGCTATCAGGCCCTTGGTATTGACGTGAATCCCCGGATGATTGCTGCCGCGCAACGCATTGCCCGGCGCGAAAAATGCTCAGCAACTTTTCAGTTAGGCAGCTTTGAAGACTTGCCAGAGGCGCGAGTTTCCGTTATTTCGGCTGCCTCTCTGCTGGCTGTTCTGGCCGATCCAATGGCTGGACTCGTAGCGCTGTGGCGTGCTGTTCGTCCCGGTGGAACGCTGCTCATTATTGAACCAACAGCCGAGATGACCGTGGGACATGCTCACGAATTGATACGCGATGGATTACCTGGCAAAAGGAAGGATGGCCTCTACTTGTGGGCGCGTGCTCGGCAGGGGCACATTGTCGATCCATCAATCTATTCTCGACTCAATGCTGCACAACGAGAGTTTACACCGCTTTTGCACGGGATGGTTGGCGCTTGGATTCTCCAAAAAGCCTGACAATCAGATACGAGTTTTTTGCCATACACAGTAAACTGCTGATGCTTTGCGACTGTAGAGTTTCGTGCCGGCTAGCGATCTAGGCATAGGCGCGATGCTTCACGTCAAGACGGCGAAAAAGTGCTATGCTAGGGCGTGTCTGCAAACCCCTCTATCCCCCGGCCCCTTTCCCCCACGCAGGCTGGGGGAAAGGGGAGTCAAGCCCCTCGCCCCGCCTGCGTGGGAGAGGGGTTGGGGAGAGGGGTCAGCCGCCCAAACACTTTTCAGACATACCCTAGTATCATCACCAGTTATGCGTTTAGCGATGCGCTTCAAAGGATTTTTAGGATGACCGACACGCAGATTGCGATTCCGCCGCGCAGTGAGATTCCGCTGGCTTATCAATGGAACGCCGAGAGCGTTTTTCCTGACCGCGAAGCGTGGGAAGCCGAATACAGCGCGATTGCTGCTGCATTGCCAACGTTGGGTGCGCTGGCCGGACACCTGGCTGAAAGTCCCACCGCGCTGGCCGAGGCGCTCGAACTCGCCTATAGTCTCCAGGAGCGATTGCAGCGCGTCTATTTTTATGCGGGCATGTGCTACGCCGTCGAGTTGACCGATACGGCTGCCGAAACCATGAATGGCCGCGCCCAGGCGCTGGCGGCTCAAGCATCGGCGACGGCCTCGTTCATTGAGCCTGAAATGATTGCGATTGGCAACGCGACCCTGCTAAAATGGCTGGCGACTGAACCGCGCTTAACCATTTATGCGCAGTATATCGACAATTTGTTTCGGCAGCAGGCACATGTCCGCTCGCCCGAAGTCGAGGAAGTGCTTGGTCTGGCACAAGCGCCTTTGACGGCGGCGGCCAGCATCTACGACGTGCTGACCAGCAATGACATGAAATTCGCCGCTGCCCGATCCGGCACCGCAACGACGCCGGTTGCGCAGAGCAGCCGACTCGGGCTGATGCGCAACCCCGATCGTGAGATTCGCCGCACGGCCTGGGAATCTTTCAGTGATGCGCATCTGGCGATGAAAAACACACTTGCCAATACGCTCAGCACCACTATCAGGCGAGATATATTTTATGCGCGGACGCGCCGCTATGATTCGGCACTGGAAGCCGCGCTCACGCCGATCAACGTTCCGGTCGAGGTGTTCCACACGCTGATCGATACGTTCAAACGTAACTTGCCCACGTGGCATCGCTATTGGGCGGTGCGACGACGGGCGCTCGGCCTGAGCGATCTCCATACCTACGATATTTGGGCGCCCCTGACGACAGCGAGTCCGCGTATGACTTACGAGCAAGCCGTCGATTACATTTGTGCGGGCATGGCACCGCTGGGCGACGAATATGTGAGTACGCTGCGGCGTGGCTGCCTGGAACAGCGCTGGGTGGATGTGCTGCCCAATCAGGCCAAAGTGGGTGGCGCGTTTTCGGGCGGCAGTAAAGGCACCTATCCGTTCATTATGATGAGTTACACCCATGAATTGGAAAGCATGGGGGTACTCGCGCACGAACTCGGCCATTCGATGCACAGCTACTTCACAAACCGCGAGCAGCCTATGGTTTATACCGATTACTCGCTGTTCGTGGCGGAGGTGGCTTCCAACTTCAATCAGGCGATGGTGCGCGCTTACCTGTTCGATCATGTGCCTGACCGCAACTTCCAACTGGGGCTGATTGGCGAGGCGATGGATAACTTTCATCGCTACTTTTTCATCATGCCGACATTGGCGCGCTTCGAGTTGGAATTTCACGAGCGAGTCGAACGCGGCGAATCGCCCACTGCCGATGATCTGAACACATTGATGGCCGAGCTTTATGCGGAGGGTTATGGGAGCGAAGTGACGATCGATCGCGGGCGCGACGGCATTACCTGGGCGACGTTCGGGCATCTATATGCGAACTTTTATGTGTTTCAATACGCGACGGGCATCTCAGCCGCGAATGCCTTATCACAACGCGTATTGACGGGCGGGGCGAGCGCCGCCGCCGATTATCTGGGCTTTCTGAAGGCGGGCAGTTCACGCTATCCGCTGGATGTGCTAAAAAGCGCGGGTGTCGATCTGACCACGCCGCAGCCGATCGAACAAGCCTTCGCTGTGCTATCGTCGCTGGTCGATCGGTTGGAGGCGCTGATCGACTATCCGGTGCAATGAGCGTGCTTTCCCTCTCCGTAAGTCGGAGAGGGGCTAAAGATAAAGTTCTGCAGCCGGGTCGGGGGATGCGGGCGGTTAGTTCTACAACCGAAATGATGCAACGATAGCCGCCGCAGTGGGTATGGGCTGGCTTCCCCCTCTCCGTGATTACGGAGAGGGGGCCGGGGGGTGAGGTTAACTAGGGTGTGTCTGACCCCTCTCCCCAACCCCTCTCCCACGCAGGCGGGGCGAGGGGCTTGACTCCCCTTTCCCCCCGCCTGCGTGGGGGAAAGGGGCCGGGGGATAGAGGGGTTTGCA
>JBBRMW010000237.1:0-9358 GCA_038230635.1 Aggregatilineales bacterium
CGAACAAGAATCATCAGCCACAGGCGGCATTCAGGTTAAACGACTTCGGGCTGGCTGGGATAATGACTATTTGCTTAAAGTGCTCCCTATGGCTGATCTGCCGTCTTTACTTTCTTCAGTTTAGACGCAATTGCCCTGCACTCATGCGTCACTTGATATTCTGCTTGTGCGGCGTTTCACTGATGCTGGTCGCGTTGATTGTGTCTGCCAGCGTGATCGGCGCGAGTCGTCCGCCGGCTGCGGCGATCTGGGCAACGTATCAGTGTACGCCGCAGCCGTGTTGGCATACGATTCAACCGGGTATCACGTCGTTCGAGGATGCAGCGGCGAGCATCGGGGCGGATGGAGCGTTGAATATCACACTGCAAAATAAGGGGCAATTGGGCGATTCGACGTTGTGCTGGGGATGGCTGGCGGCCAAACAACGCTCCGGCTGCCTCGATCGCTTCAGCAGCGGCAAGACACGGTTGGTTTGGAATGCACCCGAAAATCCCTTTGGGGGTGGCACGCTGCGTTTGGGCGACGCGATCACGATTTTTGGCAGGCCGATTGGCGCGACGGTGTGTTATTTGGACGATCGCACGGGGCGCATCAACTACACAATGCTGCGTTTCAAAGACGACATCGAAGTTGTGGTCACGCTTGCGAATATGGCACACGCACACGATCGGCTGCTTACCGTCTCGAACCCAGTGATGACCATATGGTACAATGTGCCGTCTACGGTCGATGAGCATAACGGCTGGCGCACGTTTTTCCAGGCGAGTCAGGGTATTTGCTAAGAATGCGTGTGCTGTGCTAATACTGGCAAGTCAGTCGCAAACGCGGTAAAATCGATCGGTCAAAGTGGATAGCGAGGATATAAGCATGGCGCTGGCGACTCCCCCTACAGCCGTCGTGACGGCAACCGATTCAACCCTCGATGGCCTGTTGGCATCCAAAATCCCGGTCATGCTGCTGCTGTGGAATGGTGATAGCCTGCGCAGTGACCTCAAAACCGAGTACGACAAAGTGGTGACGGATTTCACGCGCCGCCTGACCTTTTTGCAAATCAACACGCACGATAACCCGAAGGCGGCAGAACGCTTCGAGGTGGACAAGCATCCAGTGATCGTCGGCTGGCACAACGGCGAGATGATCACGCGCCGCAGCCGTCCCTGGGGCGCGGACGTGCGGGCGCTGGCTGATCAGTTGGCGGTGCTCTCACCCGTCGTCGAGCAAAAAATTATCAAGGGCGGTGAACCCATCACCGTCACGGATGCCGATTTCGAGAGCCTCGTGATCGCGTCACCGCTGCCCGTGATCGTCGATTTTTGGGCGGCGTGGTGCGGACCGTGCAAGACAATCGCGCCGATTTTGGCGAAGTTTGCGACGGAATTCGTCGGCAAATTGACGATCGCCAAAGTCAACACCGACGAGAATCCGGGATTGTCGCAGGCGTTTCGCGTTGAGAGCATCCCCATGCTGATGTTCGTTAAGAATCGCAAGATCGTCGGGCAGATCGTCGGCGCACACCCAGAGGCGACCTTGCGCGATGCGGTTAAGCAACTGCTGGCGCTGGCGGCGTGAGAACCTCACGCCCTCTCCATAACACGGCGAGGGGGAGTCGAGTGATGCGTATCCGAAGCCGCCATGAGGGTGTTATCTACCACAGTATGAATCGTAAGTGATAAGGAATGACTGATGCAGGCACCGCAACTGATCCCGTCTCTTGAACCCCGTTTGAAAGAACTCTACGAGTCGCACCTGGAACGCGCCAAGAATATCGATTGGGCCTACAGCGACTTTTTGCCATTGGAAGCGTATCGCAACGCGCCGGAAACGATCCCGAAGCTCTCGCCGAGTATTTTGTCAGCGGTGGAATTGGCCGTGCTGACGGAAGTCAACCTGCCCTGGTTCACGACGATCCTGACGGCGGTGTTCACGGGAACGTGGAGCGTCCTGACCGATTTTATCCACACCTGGACGGCTGAAGAAGATGCGCACGCGCTGCTGCTCGAAGTGTATCTGCTGTTGGGCGCCAACGGCGATCCGAGAGCGCGCGCGGCGCTCCGCAAACAGGTTATCCGCACGGGATTGACGGCGACGCTGAATAACGAGGTCGAGGCTCTCGTATATACCTCGATCCAAGAGCGTGCCACCCAGGTCTATTATCTCGATTTGGCGAAGGCCGCCGAAAAGGAAGACGCGGGTTTGGCGCGGGTGCTTCGTCGGCTGGCAAAAGACGAGTCGCTGCACTTTAGTTTTTATCGAGATGCGGTCAAGTTGCACTTGCAAGCCGATCCGAACTGGGTATATCCGGTCGCTGATATTATGCTGCGCTTCGAGATGCCCGGACGCGGTTCGCCCGGTTATCAGGAGCGCGCCGATCTGGCGACACATGACGGCATCTACGGCCCAGAGCAGTTTTTCACACAGGTGATCAACGTGCTGATCAACGATTGGGATATCAACAGCCTGCACCCGACTTTTGCCGAAGCGCGCGATGCCCAGCAGAAGATCGTCTCGCACCAGACGCGACTGGCACGGATCGCCGCACGGATGGCTCAGCGTCGTGAAGCGCAAAAGATGGCGGGGGATTAAGAATCCTCGCTGCCTTAAAAACCTCCCCCCCCCCCCGGCCCCCTCTCCGTCATCACGGAGTGGGGGAGTCAAGACAAGGCGGCGTGACATTTTGATCTCTTAGTAGTGGGCGGTATAGCTTATCCAGAATGGAGGATAAACACACCCTGTGGCAAAAAATGCAAAGCATGAAGCAGCAATGCCCAATCCCTCCCTCAAACCTTTGAGCGTATTGGTAGGCACGTGGGATACTGTTGGGACGCACCGTCTTTTACCAGATACCCTTCACGGCCATACCTCGTTTGAGTGGCTTGAAGGCGGCGCTTTTCTGAAAATGTATGCGGAGATCGATGAATCTGGTGTTCCAAGCGCCATCGCCATCTTCGGCAGTGACGACGCTGCGGAAACGTATTTCATGCTCTACTTTGACGAGCGGGGCGTTTCCAGAAAGTATGAGATGACACTGCATGACAATATTTGGAAATTTTGGCGAAATGCGCCGCACTTCTCACAACGCTTCACCGGTACGTTTAGTGATAACGGCGACACCATCATTGGGGTCTGGGAATTATCAGAGGATGATTCAACCTGGAAACGAGACCTTGAACTAACCTATAGGCGGGTCAAGTAAAACGGGTCGGAAGCAATTGCCCCTAAAGCCTAGAGGCCTTGTCCCGAACTTACGTTATTTGTAATCTACTTTGGATGCTAGTAGTCCACCACACTGAAGATCACGGGATTACAAATGCCGGACGCGCAGAAGCGCTTCCCTACACGATGCGGCAGGGCTGTCGTAGGGACGCCATTCTTGGCGTCCACAAACCGCAAAATTCAATGTGGTGGTCTACTAGTATTCCGCCACAGTAGATTTCAACAGTTAGCGGTTAACCGAAGTGAGATATGCGCGGACGTTTTTAACGTTCGCGCATCAGAAAATCAGTGCGGTAGACTACTAGGTTGCCCCCCGCCCTGTCTGCGTGGGAGAGCGGGTTGAGGTGAGGGGTGCATTGGCGTGTATATGAGTAAATAGCGGAGTCGGAAATAATGACGGATCAGAACAGCTCACCCGCCGCGTTCAATGCGCGGAGTATTTTGCGCCCCGATCGCGGTGTCGGGATCATCGGCTATGGCGCATACGTGCCGCGTTATCGGCTGCCAGGCAGTGAAGTCGCGCGCGTATGGACGGGCGGACTCGGCGGCTCGCCAATCACGGAAAAAGCAGTTGCCGGACTGGATGAAGACGTGATCACGATGTCGATCGAAGCGGCACGCAATGCGTTGGCGCGCGCGCAGATTGATCCGACTCGGTTGCGGGCGGTGTGGGTTGGCTCGGAAAGCCATCCGTATGCCGTCAAGCCGACCAGCACCGTCGTGGCGGAAGCGATCGGCGCGGTGCCAAACACAATGGCCGCCGACTGGGAGTTTGCCTGCAAAGCGGGATCGGAAGCGCTCCAAGCCTCGATCGGGTTCGTGGGCAGCGGGATGGCGGGCTATGCCATGAGCATCGGCATGGATACGGCGCAGGGGCGTCCGGGCGATGCACTCGAATATACGGCGGCATCGGGCGGCGCGGCGTACATTGTTGGGCCGGAAGCCGAGGCGCTGGCGGTTTTCCAGGGATCATACAGCTTCGTGACCGATACGCCGGATTTCTGGCGGCGTGCTGAAGAAAAGTATCCGAGTCACGGCGATCGCTTCACGGGCGAACCCGCCTATTTCCGGCACACGCAGGCCGCCGCTGAGACGCTCATGGAGTTGATGGGCACGAAGGCAAGCGACTATACCTACGCCGTTTTCCATCAGCCGAATGTCAAATTTCCGGAACGTGCGGCCAAGACGCTCGGCTTCACCGATGCGCAAATCAAGCCAGGATTGCTGGCGGGCGAGATCGGCAACGTGTACGCGGGATCGTGCTTGCTCGGCTTGACGGCGACGCTCGATGAAGCCAAACCCGGCGATCGCATTTTGTGCGTCAGCTATGGCAGCGGCGCGGGTTCGGATGCGTTCGATCTGCGCGTCACTGACCGCATCACGGAGCGGATCGATCGCGCGCCGCGTACCCGCACGTATATCGCGCGGCGCACGGAGATCGATTACGCGATCTATACGCGCTATCGCGGCAAGCTGAACGTCGAATAAAATTGTGACGAGCGGGCGACTCCGGCGGGGTCGCCCGCAGTTCTTTCAAAGCCATCAAAAATATCGATGCGTGAAATAGCTTAACCCACAGGTTGACAAAGTTTTCAATGTGATTTATGATCCTACCGAACGGTAGGTAGAGATGCAAATGACTTCGGGAACGACAACGGCCCGCGAGCGCGTGCTAATGGTCGCGGAACAGCTTTTCCAAGAACGTGGCTATAACGGCGTCTCAATGAGCGATCTGGCAAGCGCTCTGGGGATGCAAAAGGCCTCGCTTTATCATCATGCCAGTGGGGGTAAAGAAGCGCTGTTTGTGGAAGTCATGGAGCGCATCCTCGACCGTTACCGGGACGGGCTGGAAGACGCAATCCAGCGACAGAATCTCTATGAAGCGCAGTTGCGGGCGGCGGCGTACTGGCTGCTCGAACATCCATCGCTGCATTATGCGCGCATGATGCAATCCGATATGCCCAGCTTGAGTGCCGAACACGTCCAACGGCTGACGATCGTAACCTACCGCGCCTTGCAAGGGCCATTGGAAAAGGTGTTTGCGCCCGAAATGGCGGTACGTGGCCTCGATGCCCGCAAAGCGAGTTATCTGTCGGGCGCGTTTCTGGCGATGATCGAGGGTATCCACAACTTGCCGCAGCAACATACCACGACAGCACGCGAGGCGATGTCCGACTTTTTGATCGAGACGCTGTTTCGGTCGATCGGGAAGTAGCCTTCACCCCCGGCACCCGCTCCGGTAGGGCACGGGAGGGACAGGCGCTGTTCCGCAAATGAATTCGTCAAATTCGTATCCGTTGAAGGAAGGTATCGTCATGGCAGATTGGATCGCTCAACAATTTTCATCGGTGACGCCCGTGATTGGCGTCTTGCTCGGAGTCGCGCTGCTCATTTCGTCGATCGGGTTCTATCGCACCGGCTATTTCATCAGCATCGGCTATGCGTTCGCCGTCACGGGGATGGCGGTGGTCGTGTTGGCGGTGCTGCATCAGAACTTGACGTTGATCGCGGGGCTGCAACTGGTCGGGCTGATCCTGTGGAGCCTGCGCCTGGGAATTTATCTCATGCAGCGCGAGTCCAAGACGGCCTATCAGGATCAACTGGATCGCAGGCGCCAAAGCACCCGAAGTGTCCCGCTGGGTGTGAAATTTGCGATCTGGATCAGCGTATCACTGTTGTATGTCGCCATGTTTTCGCCCAGTCTGTTCGTGCTCGTCAATCCGACCGCCACGCCCGTCGGCGCACTCATCCAGATCGTCGGGCTGATCACTCTGTTTGGCGGGCTGGTTTTGGAGGCGGTGGCCGATAAGCAAAAGGCCGATTTCAAGGCGCAGTTCCCGAAGCGATTCTGCGCTGTGGGAACGTATCTGTGGGTGCGCTGCCCCAACTATCTGGGCGAAATCCTGTTTTGGGTCGGCAACTGGATCGTCGGTGCGGCGATCTATACCACGCTGCTGCAATGGGTGATTAGCGCGATCGGGGTGACGTGCATCACGCTGATCATGCTCGGATCGACCAAGCGGCTGGAACGTTCGCAAGCCGAGCGCTATGGCGAGTCGGGCGAGTATCAGGCGTACATTCGGCGCGTGCCCGTGCTGCTGCCGTTCGTGCCCGTGTATACGCTGAAAAACCTGCGCGTATTTTTGGAGTGCTCTGCATTGCTAAGCAATGCAGAGCAATAGAAATGGTAAGGTGCGCGGTATCAGGAATCCCATCCAAGAACGCCAACTCCCAGCCCCTTCTCCGTAATCACGGAGAGGGAAGTTTAATCCTTGATCCGAATAAGTCTACCATAGAACATGTGTTCTGTAATGGATGGGTTTTAGATTCATCCGTGGAGACGGGGAGCGCCGGTGCGTTGTTTCAGGCGCATCAGGATTTCGCCGAGTGGATCGACGATGGCGCGCACTTCGACCATGAACTCTGCGTGAGACATCCCGCGGCTAGCGTGCAAAACGGCAGTCAGCGACATCTCGGCGGTTTGCAGATAGCTCAGATCGAGCGGCGAGAGGGCATCGCGGATATTTTTGGTGCGCAGATATTCGCGCAGTGCTTAGTCTTCATGCCATACAAACCCTGATATTCGCCGTCGATGATCTGGCCGAAGATAGGCTTCTCGACAAACGCCTCGATAGCACTGGTCAGCGTGCGGAAGGTACGTTTGGTGTCGCGGCGATTTTCGAGTTGTTCGAGCGCCGCCGTGCGATCCATGCCGTGTTCGACAATCTGACGGTAGACGTAGCGGCGCTCGCGCTCGTTTTGTGGCGGCGTGATCGCTTGCGTGCGCAGGGATTCGATGCGCTGCTCATCGACGAGGACACCCGCCTTTGCCAAATAGGCGAGTACCTTGTTGCGGATGCCTGTCTCGGCGTCCATGCGCTGGGTGATGCGGTATAAGCCCTCGGCGGTGGCGAATGCGCGTTTGTAACGTTTACCATCTTTGGCTCGATATGGCAGACTCGGACACCATGTCCGAGTCTCAATTCCTGCCTTTTCTAGCCGTTTTTTCAACTTTGCCCAAAAACCGCTCGCATCAATCGTTAGCGCCACTCCGCGCAGCCAATCTTGGATCGCATAGAACCGTGTGCCGTCAACATCTTGATATTGCAGCGGGAAAGATTCCCAATCCTGGCCGCCGTCCGCGATCCGTTCGGGGAGCGGGCGATCGTCGGTGGGTTCATCGCCAAGCCAGAGAGGGATTTGAGTCATGGGCGCACCGCCTTCTGAGCGGGCAACAAGCGTGGAATTGACGAGACGGCGGAAATTAGGTACGATTCAGCGTGCATCTGGATACCCTCCAATGCTAGAGCACCCCATCAACTTTCCAGGGCGGATGGGGTGTTCACTTAAGGTATGTTGACAATATCACATGCTCACATGTTGCGCAAGTCAATTGAGTTTGAAAATCGGCTAAATGGAGAGTTTGACTTGCAGATCGATCGGGATCGCTATTTGACCATGCTGGAAGCCAGCCACAAAAGCGGCTACAGCTATGCACACATTCGGCGGCTGGTCAAAAGCGGTGTGGTAGCAGTATTGGAAATTGATAACCGATTTCGATTGATAGACTACGAGGATTTGCAGCGGTATATACATGCAAAGCCGCAGCGCAAACCTCATAGCGATAAAAAAGCCGATTAGAAACACTCGTCTTTTGTTTGATTCACTAATATAGTAGATTGGCACACAAGTTCTATTGCGATATTAAGGCCATTCCAGAGAAAAGCATATCCCAGAGATCGAATGGATTCCGATGTATTCCGACTACGAGAGCAAAACAATATGGGCATCCTGTGGACGATGGAATACCTATTTTTCTGGAATGGCCTAAGTGTGTGCCGATAACCTCAATACGACTTAATTTCTCGCAAAGGAGTTTGCTATGCGCCGCATGATAGCTATTACTTTAGTTGCTTTAATCACTGCGCTGATTTTTATAGATGGGACATCAAACAAATCGTCTCTTGCGCTGGCTCCAACGCAAGCCGCTACGCCTGGAACTAGCTGTGAACTGTCTAACGTTTTTAAGGCTGCAAGCGCCCTAAAAGCAAGCGGAGATAGCACAAAAGACCTGACCGCACTCCTCGATCTGGCGCGAAATATTCAAGATGCTGATAACACTTGTACCGCGATGACTTTCACGGGTAGCGGCAACTTCTCCAGTGATGTGTTTGATTTCAAACCGGGCGCATATCGGGTTACAGTCAACGAGCCGGATCTGACAGAGGATAATTTGGTGAGCGTTGAAATGTTGGCAGTGACCTCAGGAGACAACTGCCTTGATCAGTTCATGTTTCAGGATACGTTGAAGGCTGACAAGCCAAGCATCAGTGCGTCCAAAAAATACCAGATATTTGGTGGGTTAAAAAGCTGTCGGGTCACTATGACGGTGGATGCAAGTTCCGATTGGACGCTATCTTTTACGCTGTTGAAATAGTGAAGACGTCAAGGGTAAATCGTCCGCTCATCGTTTCCTGTCCCACAGCACAGGCAAAAAAACGGTGAGCCGTAACACGAAAACAACCCTTTCAAACAACTGGTCAACATACCCCGGATTCGCTCGCAGGTTTTCCGCGAACTGATTGAGGAGATCGCTCTCCGTTAAAGCCTGTTTGAAAATATTCGTGTTGCCGATTACGCTGAAATTGACCGCAAAATGAACACTCTCAATGTGCTCACATTGGTTCTCAAGTGAATTCATGGTATTTCTGGCCTATCCGTCCACTGTAGGGTTTGTCAGTGTTATTGAGCTAAAGATAAACTTAAGATCGGACTATAAACTGAATACAGTTCGCAACGCTGTGTCTACAAGATTCATATTCGGCATCGCGCCAATCTTTTTATGAATGAGGCTTCGATCGATTGTTGCCAGTTCGTCTATTAAAATCACGGAATTTGCCAGAAGGCCAGTCGCCCCAAAAACCGGGTCGCTTAAATCAACAATAACACGACACGGAAATCCGGCTCGCTTCATCTTACTTGTAATTTCAGCCAAGATCAATTTTGGGTAGTCTCCCTAAATGCTGTTGGTAGGGATAGGGATGCGTGTTAGCAGTTCCCTAATTGACCAAAGATGGTCGGTTAAACCAGCCGCCATAGCAGGGGAACGAGGTTGCCAGCGGCGACCGTCCTCAGTCACCGCAAC
>JBBRMW010000238.1:0-9355 GCA_038230635.1 Aggregatilineales bacterium
ACCTCGTTCAGCATCAGCACCCCGCGCAGATACACGGCGTTGATGTAGGGGCGCTGTGCCGTGAAATCGTACACGCTGGCATCGACCGAACCTTCTGGCTGATACAACTTGATCCGAAAGTTCCACCACCAACTGACGAGCGTTGGATATGCCGTTTCGAGGTACAGAAGTTCGCTGTAGGTGGCGAGCGACTCATCCAAAAACGGGTGCTGACTCTGGTCATTGCCGACACGCCCATACCACCACTGGTGGGCGAGTTCGTGGGCGGTGATCAGCGTCAGCCATGCCGCTGGCTGATTTTCGTAGCCCGCGAACCACGCGCCGCCCACGAACACGATCCCGCTGAATTCCATGCCGTCGGGGAAATCGCCCTGCACGATGACCAGCCGCCGATAAATGCACGGCCCGAACAGTGACTCGTAACGGGTCAAGGCGTCGCGCGCGGTCGTCAGCACATAGGCGGCGCTGTCGGGCGCTTTGATCGGGGCTGCGCCGGGCGTCTGCGGCGGAATCGGGCGGGCGAACGTGTACAGCTCGATCGGCAGGCCGCCGGGCGTGGTCAAGCTGGCATGTTGAAAGGCTTCGCTGAGGCTGAGCGCGAAATTGCGGGCATGATCGAGCGCGAAATGCCAAGTGGTGGCGTCCGTGTGAGTCATTGTGCCCGGCGCGGCGACGATCAGCTTGTCGGGATTCGCGCCGCGCACCGTCAGCGCGACTCGATAGCTGGCGGCATCGGTGGTCGTCGTTTCGCCGATATTCGGCCAATAGCGCGGCACGACCCATTCGCCGCCAATATAGGGCGCGACGGCGGGCAGCCAATCGCCCAGGTTCAGTTGGCGCGCCGAATAACCGAAATAACCATTTTTGCCCGCTACGCCTGAAGCGATCGGCGGCACGGCCAGCGTGAAGCCGATCCCGATTTGCGCTGTACAATCGGGCAGCAGGGGCGCGCGCAGCATGACCGTCAGGCGGCCCTCATCGAGCGTGTAGGAATCGCTGTTGGCACCCGCGCTCAGCGCCGTCAGCGAAAATTGGCCGGGTTTGTGCGCCGCCACGATATTGAACACAATGGCCGGCAGCGCGACGCCCGTTTGATTTTGGTACGTCGTGTACAGCGTGCCGCTCACCGTGTGCGCCGCCACGTCGATCACCGTTTCGGCGGTGTATTGGATGGCCGCCGCGCTCGCATCGGGCGTACAGGTGGGAGTCGGCGTGAGCGTCGTCGCGCCGGGTGCGGTGATCCCGATCTGCGGAATGGACGCGCCCGCGTTGATCGTGGGCGTTGGCGGCGTGGTGGCGGCAGCCTGGACATCGCTCGAATGCAGCAGGCCGCAGCCCGACAGCCCGACAATAGCCAGCAGGATCAGGCAGGTTGAGGACAGATACGAAAATCGGCGCATACGGCATCCGCGCAATTCCATCGCATTCAAGAAACGGGCGACCACATCGGGTTCGCTCCTACCAAGACGCGGCTGTAGGGGTGGCCCAATGTGGCCGCCCGTCTCCTGTGCCTTAACTGGTCTTGCCGATCAAATGCTGAAGCTCGCGCACGAAGGAAATCTCTTCGACGGGTTTCGAGAAGTAGGCGTTAAAGCCCGCTGCAATCGCCTGTTGCCGCACCTGTGAGGTATGGAAGGCCGTGATGGCGACGCATGGAATCATCGCTGTGGCCGGATTCTCACGGATGCGCTTGACGAGGCTCAGGCCATCCATACCGGGCAGATTGAGATCGATCACGGCCCCGGTGAACTTGGTGTGATCAAGCAGATTGAGCGCGGCTTCGGCGGTAAAAGCGGTTTCGGTCGAAATGTTGAAGTTACCGAGCAGGCTAGAGACAACCTCTTGACCATCTGGCTCGTCTTCGACCACAAGGATTGACCATTCGGTGACTGCGGACATTGTGCCTATCTCTCTACCTATTTGGCGGCGGCGTTACTTTTTTGATTCCAGGTCTTTGGCAATGGACGGTATATCCATCAACAAGGTCAGGACACTGTGAATGAACGTTTCGGGCATCAGCGGTTTGGTCAGATAGCTATGAAATCCGGCGGCGAAACCCAGATCGCGGTCGCTTTGCATCGCGTGCGCGGTGAGCGCAATCACCGGTATCGGCTGCGTGCGCGGGTCTTTTTTGAGCGCACTCACGAACTGCCAGCCACTCATTTCGGGCATCGACAAATCCGAGAGGATGAAGCGTGGCTGGCTTTGGCTGGCTTTTGCGAGACCTTCGCGCCCATTGCTGGCGGTATAGACGGCAGCACCGCACATCTCCAGAAGGGTTTGTGCCACTTCCAGACTATCGGCCTCGTCATCGACCACCAATATATCGCAACCCTTCAAGAGATCATTCGCAATTTCAAACGTGTTCATGCCGCAATGCCCCCAACCTGAGCGGGCACGTGAACCGGCAGTGTCACCGTAAACGTGCTGCCGCCATCCACCACGCTGCTGACTTGCACCGTCCCGTTCATTGTACTACACAGATGGCGCACAATGGAAAGGCCGAGGCCAGAGCCACCATATTTACGGGTTGAAGAACCGTCCACTTGGCGGAAAGTCTCAAAGATGATCTCGCTCATATGCGCCGGAATACCGATGCCCGTGTCGATGACCTCGATCACCAACTGGCTGTCCTTTTCCTGCCAGTGCAGATTCAAGTTCACCTCGCCCTTTTCGGTGAATTTGAACGCATTCGAGAGCAGGTTCGTGGCGATTTTCGTGATCGCGTCCTGGTCGATTTCGATCAGCTGCGGCACCGCCTCGTCGATGTGAACCTTGAACGCGAGTCCTTTTTCTTCGGCCAGGACAATCATCTGGGCATCCAACGTCTCAATCAGCGGGCGGATAGCGATGGGCGTGAAGGTCAGTTGCATCCGCCCCGATTCAATCCGGCTGATGTCCAAGATGTCGTTGATTAAGGCGAGCAGGCGCTCACCATTGGCACGAATCCGGCGGATTTTGTGCTCAACGTTCGGCTCCAGGTTTTTCGTCAGGGTCAGGATGCCCGTAAACCCGATGATCGCGTTCAAGGGTGTTCGCAGTTCATGACTCATCACGGCCAGAAATTCATCTTTGAGACGGCTGGCTTCGCGCGCTTCAGCGGTGGCGATGCGCAGTTCATCGGTCTGTTGACGGAGGTCTTGCTCGCGTTTCTGGATCGTGTCGGCCATTTCATTGAATGAGAGCGCCAATTGCCCGATTTCGTCGCCGCTGCGCACGTCGGAGCGCACCGTTAAATCGTTTTGCAGACGCTGCGCCGAATCCGTCAATTGGCGAATGGGGCGCACAATGCGCGTTGCCACCACGATGACGATCAGGACGACGGCAACTCCCACAAGGGCGGCAAGGATGGCGATGCGCTGCGCCAGACCGAGAATGGGCGCATCCAACTCGCTGATCGGCAGTTCGCCGACCACCGCCCAATCTTCCGCGCCAGCCAGGGGGACATAACTCTGGAAAGCGACGACGCCCTGCTCCGTCGGGCCGAGAAGGGTGCCGCGTTCCCCGCGCAAGGCCGCTTTGACCGCTTCCGAGGCGCTGACATCGGTGAAAACCGCCGACAGCACCGGATCGATGACCACCCGACCGGCGCGATTCACAAAGAATACCTTGCCGGTCTCGCCGACATGGGTCGCCGCGGCCACGTCCGAGAAATTCTGACCATCGATATTTCCAGCCACTACGCCCAACAGCGAGCCGTCGGCGGCGTATACGGGCGATGAAATGGTCACCACAATGCGCTGCGCGGACGTCAGATAATACACATCGGAGACGACTGCGCCATTCTTCGCAACCGCGTTTTTGAACCAATCACGTGCCGATTGATCACCCAGCGTGTGATCGGTGGCGGAGACGATGCTCCCCTGTGCATCGGTGAAATAGAGCGAGGCGTAACCTTGATAAGTCGCCTGGAAATCGCCGAGGAATGCGGTTTTATCTTGCGCCGAACTGGTACGCGACGTAAAAATGGTGGAGCGGGCGATAATCTCGATGTTGCCGCGCCGCTCCGTCAAAAAGCGCTCGATGTCTCGCCCGACGGCCTCGGCCACCGATTGAACGCTGCCGCCGATTTGCTGTCGCAGGCTGTCGCGCGCTTGAAAAAAGACCAGTGCCGTGACGAGCGACACAGGCGCAAGTGCCAACAAGAGAGAAACGATAGTGAGTCGCCCCTGAATACTGCGGTACCAGGGTAGTCTAATGTTTCGAGTAGTGTGCGACATGCGGACCTGCCTTCTTGATCGTACCTACTTCGTCGCCAGTGCTTGGACGAACGACGGGGCGAGTAGGGTGTTGAGATCGAGCGATTTCTTGATGACGCCCGCCTGCGTCAGCACCGTGACCGAGGTTTGAGCCGTCTCATATAGCGACTGCGTGCCTTTGGCGGTGCGATCGAAGGCCGCAATATTATCTTTGAGCGTGTAGATTTGTACGCCATCCAACTGCGCTGGAACTTCTTCGGGTTTGACGCCCAACACTTTTGCCACGATTTGATTGCCCTCTTGCGGGTTCGCATCCCACCAAACACGTGCCGCCACCAGGGCGCGCAGCATGGCTTGCACATCATTGGGACGTTTGCTGACAAAATCGTCCTGGAAGGCGAGCACATCGGCAATGACGCCGGGCGTCTCTTTGCTGGTGGCGATAATATGCGCACCCGCCACGACGGCTTGGCTGGCGTAGGGTTCCCAGGTGTGCCCGGCATCAATGTCGCCTTTCGCCAAGGCGTCCGGTATCTTTTCGGCGGGCAGGTTAACAATCGTGATGTCTGCCGTCGTCAGTCCGACTTTGGCGAGCAGGCTGGCGACGAAAACGTGCCCGAACGTGCCGTAGCTCACGCCAACTTTTTTGCCTTTGAGGTCCTTCAAGCTGGCGACGCTGCTGATCCCCACGATCTGATCGCCGCCGACGGAGCTATCCGTGATCCAGACGACTTTGGCCGGGATGCCGTTCGCCACCTGCGACAGGACATCCGCGAATACGAACGCATCGCCGTCCAGTTTTTTGGCGGCGAAATCGGCATTGGATTCATCGTTGACCGAGTAGATTTTGACTGTGACGGAAACGTTTTCTTTGGCGAAGAAGCCTTTGGAATCCGCGATGTACATCAGCGAGTTACCCGGCCAGATGGCGACTCCAAGCTGCACGGGTGGCAGGTTTGCGGCGGTTGGCGTGGGACTGTTGTTGCAGCCGCTCAGCAGCACAAAGAGCAATAATCCGCTCAGGGCGAAAGCGGTACGAAGGGGGGGCGTGGCGCTGCGCTTTGAAATCATGGGTGGGTCTCCGATGCGGCTTGACCGTTTTCGTGCGACTGCTAACTTGATCCATTTTACAAGCGATTCACCGATTCCAGTTTAAATATTTCGTGAATAATGTCGCAAACCTATCTCAGTTACGGGGAAACCCTCACCCCTTCCACTCTGGTGGGGGAAGGGTGGAAGGGTGGAACGGGATGAGGGGGTTGGCGACCGTTAGCGGACGAGGCAGGCCTCGTCCCTACTTCTTGGTCGTCTCGGCCTCGCGGATCGCCTCGTCCATCAGCGCACTTTCGCCGATAATTTTTACGAACGCGGTCTCCAGATCGTCCGTACCACAGTCGCGCATCAATTCGGCGGGTGTACCGCGCGCCAGGATCGTGCCGCGATGGATAATAGCCACCTGATCGCACAGTCGCTCGACCTCATCCATCAAATGCGTGGACAGCACGACGCAGCGCCCTTCATGCTTGAGGCGGTGGATCAGATCGCGGATGGCGCGCGTGCTGACGACATCGAGCGCCGCCGTCGGCTCATCCAGGATGATGTTCGGCGGATCGTGGACGAGCGCCATGCCGATGACGACTTTGCGCGTCATGCCGCGACTGTAACCATCGGTGCGCCGATCGATGAAGCTGCCCATGCCGAGTTCGTCGGTCAGTGCCACGATACGCTTTTCCAGCGGATCGCCGCGCAGGCCGTGCAAGTTGCCGATATAGCGCAGACATTCGCGCGCCGTCAGGTGTTTATACAGTCCCGCGTTTTCGACGAGCACGCCGAGGTGCGCGCGTACCTGCGTCTTTTGTCGCCGAATATCGAAGCCGCCGACCGTCGCCTCGCCGCTGTTGGGTTCGAGCATGGTCGAGATGATACGGAGCGTGGTGGTTTTGCCAGCACCGTTGGGTCCGAGCAGCCCGAATACCTGCCCATCGGCGGCGTCGAAACTGACATCGGAGACGGCTTGAAATTTGCTGAAGCGCTTGCCCAGATTTTCCGTGTGAATCATTGCGGTGTTGCCATGCCCTGATCGCGGTCGAGTCAGACACCGAGATTATAGTGTGCGGCCCTGTCTTTTCACAGTTTGTTAGACCCCACTCCGGGGCCTGTGCAAAGTCCCCAAATAGGCCTTCCGCGACTTTGCACGTACCCTGGGACCCAACGCTTACCACCCTGCGCTAATCCCCCGCTCGAACGCCGCGAGTGGCAGCGTATTGACCACATCCTCGGCCTTGACCCACGCGCGCCGCGCCGTCAAAATCCCATAGCGCAGCAGATCGGTATCCGCCGTCGAATGGGCATCGGTATCGATCGACAGCTTGACGCCCATCTCGATCGCGCGGTGCGCGTGTGCATCGTCCAGATCGAGCCGATGCGGATTGGCGTTGATCTCCAGGATCGTGCCGGTGGCGGCTGCGGCTGCGAACACCGCATCCATATCCAAGTCCGCACCCTCCCGATCGGGGAATAACTGCCCACGTGGGTGGCCGATCACATCGACATGCGGATTATGGATCGCGGCCAGCATCCGCGCCGTGACCTGCTCGCGCGGCTGCCGCAGCCCACTGTGCAGCGAGGCGACCACCACGTCTAATTCGGCCAGCACCTCGTCGGGATAATCGAGCGTGCCATCGGTTTTGATCTCCATCTCCGTACCTTGAAAGATGCGCAAATCCGGCGCGAACTCCGCCTCGACCGCGCGAATCTCCGCCCGCTGTTCACGCAACCGTTCGATGCTCAGACCATTGGCGACGCCCAGACTGACCGAGTGATCGGTGATCACGATATACGATAAGCCGCGCGTGCGGGCGAGCGCGGCCTGTTCGCGGATGGTGAGTTTGCCGTCACTCCAGACCGTGTGCATATGCAGATCGCCGCGAATATCGGCCTGCGTGATCAAATCGGGCAGCTTACCAGCGGCGGCGGCCTCGATCTCACCCCGATCTTCGCGCAGTTCCGGCGGGATCAGCGGCAGGCCGAGCATTTTGTACACGCCTTCCTCGCTATCGCACAGCGTTTCCGCGCCCCCATCGAGCGGCGTAAAAGCGTGCTCGTTCAGGCTCAGGCCGCGCGCCTGCGCCATCTCCCGCAGCCGGATATTGTGCGCTTGGCTGCCCGTGAAATAGACCAGTGCCGTGCCCCAGCGTCGCGGATCGAGCACGCGCAGATCACATTGCAGGCCGTTGAGCAGTTCCACCGAGCTTTTCGTCGGGCCGTTGCCCAGGACGCGCGCCACATCCGGTCGCGCCACGAACGCATCCATGATCGGCACGGCGTTTTCAGATGCGATCAGCAAATCGAGGTCGCCGATCGTCGCGCGCCCGCGTCGCAAACTGCCCGCGATCGTCCCCGTCAGCGCTTCAGGAAGCTCCAGCAGTGCGATCAAGATCGACTCGGCAGCCTCCATCGCCACATCGATTCGCACGCGATCGCTGCGCCGCGCCAATGCCGCGATTCCATCCAGAATCTTCTGCTCACTTTTTGCGCCCATCCCGCTGAGGTCGCGCAGCTTGCCCGCCTTCGCCGCCGCCTCGACCTCCGGCACCGTTGCCAAACCGAGTTCTTTGTAAAATTGCATAGCACGCTTGGGACCTACGCCGTTGATGTGCAGCACATCGACCAACCCCGCCGGAATCTCCGCCTTGAGCTTTTCGTAAAAAGTGAGCTGTCCGGTCGTCAGCATTTCGGTGATCTTTTCGGCGAGCGTCGCGCCCACGTTTGGGATCGACTCCAGTTTGTTTTCGGCGGCGACGGCGGCCAAATCGCGCGGCAGTTCGCGGATCGATTCGGCGGCGTTGCGATAGGCCAAAATGCGGTGAATATTTTCGCCTTTGAGCTGTAACAGATCGGCGACGGTCTCGAACACATCGGCGATCTGGCGATTGGTTACGGCCATGACGTTCCCCACTGATTCATGTACGGTCGCCCCATATTTTAGCAAGGTTGGTATCAACGGCGCGAGAACTGCCTATAATAATACAAGAATTGCGGACGACGGCCTGCCGCGTCCGTCTCATAAAATACCTGCCCGTCTCTTTTCGGGGCAGGGGGTGAGGTTCTTAAGGACGGCCACAACATGATCGAAAAATCGCGGGAGCAAGTTCGTCGGGCGTATAGTCTGATCAAGGCGGGGCAGCCTGCCGAGGCCATGCCACTGCTGAACGTCGTTTTGGCCGATGATCCCGACAACAGCGAGGCGTGGTGGCTGCTCGCGCACGCCGCACCCAGCGCCGCCGACTCCGTATTGGCGCTCCAACAAGTCGTCGCCCTCAAGCCCGACTACGCGCCCGCGAAAACACTGCTGCTCGACAAGCAGATCGAGAGTGTGAACGACCTGATCGATCGGCGTCAACAGCGCGACGCCTATGCCGCCACCAGACTGCTGCTGGATGCCTATCCGACCGACGCCAATATCTGGTGGCTGGCCGCCCAGACGGCGCCGAATCGCACGGAATCGGTGGCCGCCTGCCAGAAAGTGTTGGCGCTCAACCCCGATCACGCGCGCGCCCGTCTCAAACTCGCCGCTCATCAGTCGGCGCTCAGCACCTCGCTCGACCAAAAACAGGCGCACATTAAGCCTGTTCGCGCACGCACCCAAAAGCGGCGCGCGGGCTGTATGCTGGGCGTCGTGGCCTTGTTGGCGATGGCATTTGGCAGTTTCCTGTTTGTGATCACGATCACGGGCAACAGTTTCGGCCTGCCGATCGGCGCGCAGTTTGGCCTCCGCGAAGACATCGGAGCGGTGACGAGCAAACCCACCATCAAAATTGGCGCATTAGTGATCGGTGCTGTCCACGATTACCAGTTTTCTGGCTCCGCCAACTCGTATATCTTCGCGGCGGTGCGTTTTTTGCTGACGAACAGCACGCCCGGTTCGACGATCCGCCTGCTCGACGCGAATCAAAACGTGATCGCCTACGCTGCTCCGAATGCCCAAGCGCCCAACACCGCCACCCTGTTCGTGCAGTTGCCCGCCGACGGCAGGTACACGCTGCGGTTGATCGGCACGTCCAAGTTGGCGCAGGGGGTCTATGTCGCACAGATCACGGCGATGACGGGCGATACGCTGCCGCCGGGTCGGTAACTAGTTCTACAACCGAACTTAC
>JBBRMW010000239.1:0-9352 GCA_038230635.1 Aggregatilineales bacterium
ATTACGGAGAGGGGGAGTCGGAAGGCAAACCTAGACATACGTGGCCTTTGATTGGTTTGACCATAAGAACCTCACGGGTGCAATCCCTGGATCAGCGTCCGCGTCAACCACCCGAAACTTTCATCGCGGTCGAGCGGCATCCCAAAACCACCCACCACTTCCAGATCGACGAAGCCATGTACCGCACTTCGCAAGCCGCGCACCGCATGGATCGCCTCGCCATCACGCAGCCCGAACGATTCTATGACCCGCAGCAGAATATCCAGCACATCCTGACTCGCCGCGATCAGCCGCGTTTCCTCGGCATCTGGCGCGCGTAGCACCGCCCGGTACAGGCCCGGATGGGCGTGTGCAAAGGCGCGATAGGCATCCATAATGGCGATCACTGCCGCATCGCCCGATCGCCCAACCGCCGCGCGTCGCACGTGTTCCGCGAGCAGTTCGGCGGCCAGCACCGCCATCGCCTGCCGCAGATCAGATAGCCCCGCGACGTGGTTGTAGAGCGACGGGATTCGCACGCCCAAGCGTTCTGCGACTGCCGCCAGCGTGACCGATTCGATGCCAAACTCGTCGGCGATGATTCCTGCTGCCAGCGTGACCGTCGCGCGATCCAGGTTACGCTTGGCGGGCAATGACAGCCTCTGGGATGCGACGGGCCGCTTCGGCGATCGCGCCCTGCATGGCCGCCACCGGATTCTCGATCACCGCCCCGTGTCCGACCGCCAACCGAGAGGGTTTCAGCGCGGCCAAGTTGCGTGCTGTCTGGAGCGCGGTTGGGGGATGCCAAGTGCCGAACGACGGAAATGGAAACGCGAGGCTCAGCGTGCCTGCCGTCGTGACGCGGCCTTTGGTGCTGTACGCATCGCCGACGATCAAAGTCCCGTCGCGGCTATCCAAAAATACGATGTGGCCGGGCGTGTGACCGGGTGCCGCGATCACTTCCAGCGATCCAACTTTGTCGCCCGCCACCAATAAGCGTGTGGGTACGGTCGTACAGATCGGATAGCCACCGCGAGGCTTTGATTGCGGCTCATCCGCATCCAGGCTCTTATCACCGTGCAGAAAACGCGCATCCCGGCGGCTGATCGAAACTTCGACGTTTGGCAGCAGCGCGTGCAGCCCATCCAACGAGCCGACGTGATCGATGTGGGCATGCGTCAGGGTGATCCGCCGAATTTCGCCGCCGAGTTTATGCGCCGCCGCCAGGATGCCTGCCGCGCTGCCGCCCAAATTGGTATCGACGAGCGTGAAACCATCCGATTCGCGCACCAGAAAGCAGTTGAAGGCTGTCAACCGCGTGAGTTGGAACAGATTCGCGCCGTACTGTGTGCTGTTCATGGGATAATCCTTCCGTAAACTAACATGAGCATATCATAAACTAATGTGATTAGTTTGTCAAGGGACCAGTCTCCCGCAGGGCATGTGCAAAGTCAGGGAGAAGTGTTGAGATCACCATTCACCCCACCCCCTAGCCCCCTCTCCACGCCAGTGGGGAGGAGGAATCAACCGTCTCCGGGCGCCCCTCTCCATGAAATGGGGAGGGGTTGGGGGTGGGGCAAACGACTTTGCACGTGCCCAGGCATCCGCTGATGAAGTCGCCAAGCTGAACCAAAACATGGAAATCTCGAATATTGTGCTTGACATAGCTCAAATGTTCGATTAGACTTATCCATATTATGCGACAACCCATGATAGTGGGCAAAAGAAGGGCAAAGTGGTTGATGCTTAGCAATCTCAGCGCGACAGTCTTGTTCGTGCAAGACCTGGACAAGTGCATGAAGTTTTATCAGGACATTTTCGAACTCAAAGCATCGTTTATCGATGCTGATTCCGCCGCATATCGGATGGGCGATCACGATTTCGTCCTGCTAAAAACTGCCGCCGCGGCGGAAATGGTAGGCGAAGCGGCGCTTTCGCCGGGTAAAGAGACCGGTCATCATATGTTGCTGTGCATTGGGGTTGAGGATGTTGATGCAACCTACAACGCGCTGACGGCGAAAGGACTCGCATTTATCAAACCGCCCAAAAGCCAGGACTGGGGACGGCGCACGGCCTACTTTGCCGATCCCGAAGGCAATCTCTGGGAACTCTGGCATTCTCTTCCCGAAGCCCCAAAGTAGGTCGAGCAAGGCGCGTCACGGCGCGTCCAGCGAGCGCAAATAATTGATCACGTTCCAGCGATCGGGTTCGGAGAGCGCCGCACCAATCGCGGGCATCGCGCCATAGCCGCGCGTGATGAACTGGAACAACTCGGCATCAGTATGCTGTGGCACATGCGTGCGCAGGTTGGCGGGTTGGACGGCCAGCGATCCACTGTCGCGGCCATCACCCAGGCCGCCCGCTCCGTGACAGCGCTGACACAACTGCCCATACAGCGTTTGCCCGGCCACCACCGAGGCCGTATCTGCCGGGATCGGATTACTCGTGGGCAGTCCTTCGCCGCGCTGCGCCTGGACGTAACCAGAGACCAGCACCAGTGTCAGCGACCCGACGATCAATATTCCCAAGCCGCCGAGCAGCGCATATTCGGGCGCGCGACCATATTTCCCGCGCAGCACGGTCAGCAAGCGCGGCCAGATCAAAAAGACGAGTCCCGCGCTCAATAAGGCCAACGCCAGCGTATTGATTGGGCGCGGCTGCGTCGGATCGAGGCTGATCAGCGCCGAGGCAACCGTCCAGGGATAATCGAGGCGCACTGCGTTGCTATCAGGATCGGTTTGGATGTCGAGCTGAATCCGCCACTCGCCGAGCGCACTCAGTTCGAGTCCAGTGCCGAGGTAGCGCCTTTCGGTGCTTGCAGCTAGCGGTCGCCAGGGCGAGATCAGGTCGAGCGCTGGAAAGACGAAACGCGCGCGCACGCTGCTGGCATTCGTGAGCGGCGTTGTGCCGTGTTTGATGGTTACGCCATAGGTGTTCTGACCGGGCGTGTTGGGTGTAATGCGCAATGCCACCGTCAAATCGCCCTCGATGCGGGTGAGCGTCAGCGTCCGATCGACGATCACGGGGTTTGGCGTGGGCGGCGCGGCACTGGTCAGGAAGCCGACGCTGAGCAGTACCACGATTCCCAGGATCGATTCGATCACGATGCGCCGCCCTACCGTGTCCGGTGCAGACTCGGTGGCGGCGGGCATGGTAGGGCGGCGCAGGCTTTTCGGGGCACGACGTGGCGCCAGCGCCAGATTATTCGCCAGCCCGATCAGCAGCATGACGCCGATGAGCGCCAACTTGAGCAGCAGCCAGCGCCCATAGTCGCTCGTCCACAAATCGGTGAGATCATGGAGCGACAACGTCGCGCTGTACAGACCCGTCAGCGCCAAAACGCCCACGCTGAACGAGGCCAGCGCGCTGAACCGCACCAGCACTTCACGGCGCACGGCGGGCACAGCCAGCGGCAGAATTACGGTGAGGGTCAGCAGGCCGCCCACCCAGGCGCTCACGGCCACCAGATGCGCCCAATCGACGATAATCGAAGCGCTTGACCATAGCGGATTGGCGGCGGCGTGGCTGTTCAGGCTGAGCGTCGCCAGTAAGCCGAGCGCGATGAGCAAACCGGGCAGCCATTTCCGGTTCACACGCCGATCGCCGCGCAAGCCGACGATCAGCCAACCGGCGATCAGCACCGTCAACACCGATCGCAGGATCAGGATCGTGCCGTAGCGCGTGGTCGTGATCACTGTGACCCAGTGTGCCGGATCGCCCAGCGCCGCGAAATCGCCACCATATAAGTTGGTCAGGTGATAGCCGAAACCCACATCCAGGCCGAGCACCGAAACACCGAGCGCCAGCCAGATGATCACACGGATACGATGGTGCGCCCGATCCACCGCGTCCCCTTCCGCCCAGCGCGCAGGCTGCATGACTAGCAGCCGAACGCCGAGCGCTCCGCACAGGGCGGTCAATCCCAGAATATCGAGCCAGCGCAAAACGGCTTCAAAGGGATCAGCATCGGATGCCGCGCCGCCACTCCCATCCATCACCATACCGCCGACCGTGCTGGCATGGCGGTCACCGGGCACGCCCACCGAAAAGGCGAACGCCCCGATCGTGTGATGGCCGTCGGTCGCCGACACTGCCGACCAGCGCACCGTATATGTGCCGTTGGGTAGGCCGCTCGGCAGCGTGACGCGCATCTGAAAGGCATCTTGCGGCACAATTGCGGAATCTTTGCGATCGACTTCGTGCAAATTTTGATCGAACACATCGATCGTACTGAAGCCCGCCTGCGGCGCTTCGCTGAACCAGATCGTAACGGTCTGGGGCGGCGCGGCAAGCACTTCGCCCGACGCCGGGATCGAGCGGACGAGATTCGCGTGCGCAGTGACGGTCACAGTGGCCGCCAACCCCAAAATCACGCCAATCAGCAGTCCGAGCACCAGCTTTTTGCGCATAACCGAAAATTCCCCGCCAAAATTCAGGTCAGCCTCAGCTTGGCTGCCCGTCGCCAAAAGAAGATCAGCACGCCTACGCCGATGAGCAGCGATGCCAGCGTGACCGTGCCGCCCAGCTTGAACGAGTCGGGATCGTAATAAAACGCAATCAGATTATCGCCGGGTTGCAGCGGAATTGCACTAAACGCATAGTTGGCGCGATAGACGGGCGCGGGTTGACCGTTGACAGTGGCTTTCCAACCCGGATAAAAGGTTTTTGCCAGCACCATATAGCCCGGCAATTCACGCCCGAATATCCGCAAGACGACGCGATCGTCGGTTTCGGTCATCACTTCGATCAGGTTCGTTTCGTCGTGGATGCCCTGTAAATCGCTGAGTGATTCGCCCGCTGCTGGGCTGAGGATGACCACCTTCGATAAATCCAAGCCCGGCGTTTGCACCATTTGGAGCGCTTGTGCGTCGTTCGCCGCCACCTGTGCCCCGATCACCGTGTGATAGCGTCCAATCGCGTAGTTGGCGGCCAGCAGCGTGTACGAGTTTGTTTTTGCGAGCAGTGTGTATTCCGAGTCGTCTAGGCCCGCCTGCTTCTTCTGATTAGCGGTCACAACGGCATCGATGCCAAACAAACGTATGCCGCTTTCGTTGATCCGCTGCGTCAGATAGGCTGGGGGTTTTGCGCCCAGCATCACGCTCGCCAACTGAATGTAATGACCGATGTCGAGCGAGTCATAGGTCGCGCCGTTCGGCAGCCGATAAACCATATTGACATCGGCGCGCAGCAGACTACCGCGCAGGAACAGCAGGTTCTTACCCGCCGTCTGGCTTTGCAAAGTGCGCATATCCGCCGTTAGCGGATAAAACAGATCGTTCGGGACGGTCGGGTTGTAATCGCGCAGCAGCCAGCCCGTCTGCCCGAACTCCAGCAGGACAAGCAGCGCGCTCAGGATCATCCGCATTTTCGGACTGCGGTTGTTCCACAGGAGCGCGATTGCGCCGACGGCCAGCAGGCTCGTCAGGCTGATCAGGACGATATGCGTCATCACAGAATCGCCGTGCGCGAAAATTTGGACGGGTATGCGTGACAACTTGGCGATGTGATATTGCGTGCCATCGACCAGCACCCAGGCTGCATATAAGGCGAGCGTGAGCAGCGCGATCCCCGCCACCAGCGTCAGTATCAGCCGCCGCCGCCGGAGCGGATCGCTCGCCGCCGAATCGAGCAGATGATCGAGCGACAACGCGGCGAGGCACGCGATACAAAACGAGCTGATCGACATACTGCGGCCAAAAAATGCCAAGCCCATGCCCGGAATGACATTGAACCATGGCTTCAGACCGAACAAATTGAACACGTACACGAACCACGCGATCACCACGATCCACAAAAAGCTCAGAAAGGCGCGTTGCGGATTGCGGCGCAGGCTGACGAGGCCGACAAACGCCAAAAACAAAGCGACGCCGCCGATATAGATCGCATCGACCTCGTTGTAATTGTAAAAGGTGGCGAGCACATTGAAGCTGCGCGGATCGACAGGATTGCCAAGCAGATTGGGGAATAGGGAAAGCGCAAAGAATTGCGTGGGCAAATAGACGCTCGCTATCTCGACATGTTGACCATGCGCGTTATTAGCGAGATATTCGACGAACGGCAGCGTCTGCACCGCCGTCAGACCGAGTGCCAGCAGCCCCGCCGCCACGAGGCCGCCGCTCACCGTGATCAATTTACGCCGCAGTCCCGTCTTTATCGTCGCCCGCCGCCAGACGGACGCGAGCCGGAACAGCACGTAGGCCGCCATAAACAGCACCGTAAAGTAAACCGTTTCGGGATGACCAGCGAGCAGTCCCACGCAAAGGGCGAGACAAAACCCGGCTAATGACGCAATATGCGGACGCTGGCGAAGCTGAAACTGCTCGATCGGCGCGCGTTCTAAGGCACTGAAAATCCGTTCGATGCAAAACAGTCCGATTGGCAGCATGACGAGCACACCCGTGATCGGATACGCCAACCAGAACACCGCAAAGCCCGAAAACATGAACGCGGTGCTGCCGAACAGCGCTGGAATCTGACAGAGACTGCGCTGCTTGAGAAACAAAAACGTGAACAGACCGAGCATAAATAGCTTCACAAATGGCACGATCAGGGCTGCCCAGGCGATCGGTAAAACGTACCAGGGCAGACTGAATGGTGACAATACGGCAGATTGGTAATTGGCAAAATGCGGGACGCCATCCCCATTGAACGGATTCCACAGGGGAAACTTGCCCGCGCGCAGCAGGTCGCGGTTGTAGAGCAGCCACGGCTGATTCACTAAAAACGGATCGCCCAACACCGGATTCTGTACCCGAGACGGGTCACCCACGCTCATCAGGGCCGAACCTTTGGAAAAGTCGGCGCTGGTATAGATATGATCGCGGATGTTCAGGAGCGGCGTCGCAAAAAACACGAGCAGCATGGCGCATAAAATGGCGGCGGCTTGGACGGATTCGCGTCGAATGGTGCGTCGAACAATCGTCCATTGGGCTGGATTCATCTTACCTCTCAAAATGCGGCCAACTTGTGCGGAGGCGCTGTCCGTCGCCATACGAAGATCAACAGCCCTGCGCCGATTAACAGCGATGCCAGCGTGATCACCGCGCCCAGTTTGAACGAGTCGGGATCATAATAAAACGTGATCAGGTTATCACCGGGTTGCAGCGGAATCGCGCTAAACGCATAGTTGGCGCGGTAGACGGGTGCGGGCTGCCCATTGATGGTGGCTTTCCAGCCGGGGTAAAAAGTTTTTGCCAGCACCATATAACCGGGCAATTCGCGCCCAAATATGCGCAAGACGACTCGATCCTCAGCTTCGCTCATCACTTCGATCAGGTTCGTTTCGTCGTGAATGCCCTGCAAATCACTGAGTGGCGCGCCCGTTAGCTGGCTGAGAATGACCACCTTCGATAAATCCAACCCCGGCGTTTGTACCATTTGCAGCGCCTGGACGTCAGTGGCGGCCACCTGCGCGCCGATCACGGTGTGGTAGCGCCCGATCGCATAGTTGGCTGCCAGCAGGGTATAGGTGCTCCGCTTTTCAAGAACCGTGAATTCCGACGCGTTCACCCCCGGATACGTCAGACGATTATCGATGGCGATAGCATCGACACCGAACAAGCGCACACCAGTCTCGTTGATCCGCATGGTATTATAGGATGGGGGGACGGCACCCAGGATCTCACTCGCCAATTGAACATAATAGCCCACACCGAGCGAATCATAGGAAGCGCCAGTCGGCAGCCGATACACCAGATTGACATCGGCGTATAGTAGGCTGCTGTTCGGGAGCAACAGATTTTTCCCGACCGTCTGGTTTTGCAAGGCGCGTGTTTCGGCGGTTTGCGGATAGAAGCGCTCGGCGGGGATGGTTGGGTTGTAATCTCGGAGCAGCCACCCAGTCTGCGCAAATTCTAACAAGATCAACAGCGCACCGAGGATTCGGCGCATTTTGGGGCTGCGATTGTTCCACAGCAGCGCGATCGCGGCGACGGCCAGCGCGGTCGTCAGGCTGATCGCGGCCACATGCGCGATGACGGTATCGATGTGTGCGCCGATGGTGGCGGACGTGGCATGAGCCATGATGACGCCTTTTTGGGTGGCCGTGAGCAGATCCTTTGCTCCCCGTAACCCGACCATGAGCAGTGCGCCACCACCCGCCAGCGTCAACAGCAGCCGTCGCCGTCGCAGCGGATCGGCCTCCGGCGATGCGAGGAGATGGTCGAGTGCTAGGGCGGCAGCACTCGCGGCACAAAACAGGCCGATTGACATGCCGCGCCCAAAAAACGCCGCACTCATCCCCGGTATCACATTGAACAAATGCTTCAAGCCAAAGCCATTGAAGGTATACACGAGCCACAGGCTTGCCGCGATCGCAAAAAATATCAGGTGTCCGCGATGCCGATTGCGGCGCAACGTGGCGAAGCCGACGAATGCCAGAAACAAGGCGACGCCCCCAATATAGATCGCGTTGAATTCATTGTAGTTATAATAAGCCTCGATCACATTGAGGCTGTTGAGATCCGCCGGATTGCCGAGCAAGCTGGGAAAAAGCGACAGCGGTAAAAACTGGGTGAAATAGTAGGCATCCGCCGCCGTCAGATGGAGACTCTGGGGATTGTTGGCAAGATATTCTGCGAAGGGCAAAGTTTGCACCGCCGTTAGACCGAGTGCCAGAAGGCCCATCGCCAGCAGCCCACCGCTCACGGTGATCAAGGTGCGCACCACGCCCGCCTGCCGCGCCGCGCGTCGCCCGGCCAGCGCGAGCCGGAAAAGCACATAGGCGGCCATAAACAGCACCGCGAAATAGATGGTTTCGGGATGACCGGCCAACACGCCGACGCACAGACTTAGACAAAAACCCGCCAGTGATGCGACAGTGCCGCGCTGCCCCAGCCGAAACTGAGCGATCGGCGCGCTTTCCAATGCGCCGAAAAGCCGCTCGATAAAATATAGCCCGGCGGGCAGCATCACCAGCGCGCCCGTGATCGTATATGATAGCCAGAGCACCGCATAGCCCGAAAACATGAACGCCGTCGCACCAAACAGCGCTGGAGTCTGCCGCAATCCAAGCTGCTTCAAAAACAAAAACGTGAACCAGCCCAGCGCAAACAACTTGGTAAAGGGCGCGAGCAAGGCGGCCCAGGCGATCGGGAAAATGTACCAGGGCAGGCTGAATGGCGATAACACGGCGGATTGGTAATTCGCAAAGTGTGGCACACCGTTGGCGTTGAATGGATTCCATAACGGGAACTTGCCCGCACGCAGCATTTCGCGGTTGTAGAGCAACCAGGGCTGATTTGCCACAAATGGATCGCTGAGCAAATCGTTCTGTATACGATAGTTACCGCCTAGATCGGTCAAAACGGACGCACTCGACAGATCGGCACTGGAATAGATGTGATCGCGGATGCCCAGGATCGGCGTCGCAAAA
>JBBRMW010000240.1:0-9317 GCA_038230635.1 Aggregatilineales bacterium
GTAGATTATCCACAGCCACAAGGCATATATGAGCATCGCGTCACAATAGATTCGTATCAGCAACTGCCAAAAAGGTATGTGCATTTGGATTTTCGTGGGTTACAATAGCCTCAACCGCGAAAAATCCTACTGGCTACCCGTCATTTTGTCCCGTTCGAATTATCTCCCAATCATTCCCCCTCAACCCAAAAGGTTTGGTATATCCCTGGGGAAACGACTATATCCCCGGTAGCGCCAATGTCAATGAAATGCAAGACGAAACGGGTCCTTATTATGTCCACAAAACAACTGCCGTCGGTATGTATCCACAAGGTCAAGCATGGTGCGGCGCGTTAGACATGAGTGGGAATGTCTGGGAGTGGACGTTGGGCGCGTCTAAGAGTGGAGATAGCATCCCGCTCAATTCGGGCGCGCTTCGCGTCGCACGGGGTGGAGGCTGGTACCACAATTCAAGTTTGGCTGGGGCAGATGTGCAGCTTAGCAGTTTTTCTGATAACCGCTACTACAATTTCGGTTTTCGGGTTGTTATGGTGGTAAGTGAGCGTCCCCCTCTTGATTGATCACTGGGGAGTATGACCCTAATAACCAATGATGCGGTTCTCAGAATGGCGTATGATGCGGGTTTCTGGCAAGAACCATCGCGCATTTTGAACATCAAATGACCGATTTCGCCTTTTAAGAACGGTGCTACCGGGCGACTCGCCACCAACAGCGACAGAATCAATCCGCACCATTAGTTAATAGGACACGTAATGTCACTCCGTCGATCTTGAATCATTGAGGAGAATAGTTAGAGATAACAATCTGACCTCAAATCGGTGCTGGTGCGGCGCGTATTGCCAGCAAATTCACCACGCCACCGTTCTTCTGCACGACACCCTCAACCAGGAGCAGCGGTACCTCACGGATCACGCTGGCGTATTCGGCGTAGACTGCTGGGCGCGCGATGACGTTCATCATGCCGAACTCGTCTTCCAGTGTGACGAAGTGGTGACCTTTAGCCGTTGGCGGGGATTGGTGGACGACAACCTGGCCCGCCACGCGCACACGTTCGCCATCGGCACAACGGGTCAACGCGGTGCTTCCCAGAATACCTGCATCGTCCAGCGCCGCGCGGTACAGTGCCATGATGTGGTCGCCGGTAGAGAGGCCGAGGATCATGTATTCGGCGCGTAGTGCCTCCGCCCGCGAAAGGGCCGGGAGCGTGATGGCCTCATGGACAAAAGCAAGATCGAGCTCGTCATCCGATCTACGAACCTGCCCCAATTCCCAAAGCAGTTGGCGGCGCGCAATGTTCCAGTTATCCATCGCGCCGACCAGAATCAGCCGCTCGACCAATTTGCGGGGGATACGTAATCGTGTCCGTGCGCAGAAATCGACCAGATCGCGGAACGGGATCGCCCCGCGCGCCGCTTCAAGCCAGTTCGCGCCTGCTTCGCCCAGTCCACGCACATAGCGAAATCCAATGCGAATACCACCGTCCTCGAAGGTGCAATCGGCGCGGCTGTGGTTCACATCGACGGCCAGAATGCGAATTCCGTGATGGCGTGCGTCGTTGACGATGACCGCTGGACTCCAGAAGCCCATTGGTTGATTATTGAGAAGTGCCGTATAGAATGCGGCTGGATAGTGGCACTTGAGCCAAGCCGATTGATAGACCAACACCGCGAAAGCCGCCGCATGACTTTTTGGGAACGAATAGCCGCCAAACGCCTTGAGCTGCCCGAACACTTCGGCGGCCACCGCACTCGCCACACCATTGGCTTCCGCACCTGCCACGAACGCCGTCTGAAAGCGCATAATGTCGTCTGCTTCATTTTTACCGAGTGCCCGGCGAAGTTGCTCACCTTGCCCCGCCGTGAACTGCCCCAAATCGCGCGCCACTTTCAAAACTTGTTCCTGAAACAAGATTACACCCAATGTTTCAGCTAACGCGGGTTCGAGCAGGGGGTGGACATACGTCACAGGCTCTTCGTGCAAGCGACGGCGCAAGTAAGGATGAACCATGTTGCCTTGCACGGGTCCGGGGCGGATCAGCGAGATCGAGACGATGAGATCAGCGAAAGCACGGGGCTGGATGCGTGGCAGCACTTGTGCCTGGGCACGCGACTCGACCTGGAACACGCCAATCGTATCCGCACGGGAGATCATCGCATAGACGTCAGGATCATCGAGTGTGAGGTTATCCAGGTCGGGTGGCGCACCCCTCGTTTCGCCGAGGATGCGTACTGTCTCCGCGATCGCCGACAGCATCCGCAAACCCAGCACGTCGATCTTTATCAATCCAGCGTCTTCGAGGCCGTTCTTGTCCCATTGACAGACAACGCGGTCGGGCATCGTGGCAGGTTCAGTCGGCACGCGCATCGCCAATGGTGCGCCTGTGATGATCATCCCGCCATTATGGATACCCAAATGGCGCGGCAATCCCTTGATCTGCGCGCACAGTCTATCATATTGTGCCTTTTGTTCAGACTCTCCCGCTGAAAAGCCGCCTGATTCGTCGCTGCCTTCTGAACCCCCTTCTTGGCTGAGGACGCCCCGGTTACGGGCGTGAACGTTGCGCACGGCACTTTCAATCAATTCGGGTGGCAGCCCCAACACCTTACCCACCTCGCGGCGCGCACTTCGTTCGCGGAAGGTGACGAACGTACACGCCATCGCGGTGTAGTCTGCCCCATAACGCGCATACACGTACTGGATCACTTCCTCGCGGCGATCCGCCATAAAATCGATATCAATGTCCGGAACGCTGCGCCGTTCATCGGATAGGAAGCGCTCGAAGACGAGATGGTGTGCCAATGGATCGATCGGGCTGATAGCGAGCAAATAAGCCACCAGTGAGTTGGCCGACGAGCCGTGTCCTTGACAACGGATGCCATTTTCCCGTGCAAAACGCACGATATCCCACACTATCAGGAAATAATTGGCGAGACCTGCACGGGTGATCACCTTGAGTTCGTGATCCAATGCAATGACTGCCGCGACAGGCCGATCCGGGAAACGCTGGCTCAAGCCTTCTTCGCAAAGTTGGCGCAGATAGTCTTCTTCACTCAATCCAACGGGTGTGGGAAATGCGGGTAAATCTTGCAAGCCGTACTGTGGGACAAAATGGCAGCGCTCCGCGATGCGTCGGGTGTTGGTCAGCGCGGCTGGATAACTCGTGAACAATTCGGCCATTTGGCGCGCCGATTTCAGGTAATACTCGACGTTCGAGCGCCGTCCACCCAACGGATCATCGAGTGTTGTCCCTTGTCGGATACAAGTCAGGACATCTTGCAATTCATGGCTATCTTTTGTGGCGTAGTGGACGTTATTGGTCGCTACATAGCCGACGCCGATTTGCCGAGCGAGTGTCACCAATTTAAACAACAGCTTCGGTGTGCCTGGCTGTTTATGGTGTTGAAGCTCAATCCAGAACCGATCTGCGCCGAACACGTCCCGGTAGAAGCAAGCGGCTTCAGTGGCAGCACGCGGATCGCCGCGCAACAATGCCGAAGCAATTTCACTCTTATGGCAGCCAGACAACGCAATCAGCCCGGTGCTGTGTCCTTCCAGTAGCTGCCGAGGCAAGGCTGCCTGGCCTTTAGGGGCATTGCCGCGTGCCTGACTGATGAGCCAGCACAAATTGCCCCAACCCCGCTCATTTTCGACGAGCAGCGTCAGGTGAGAGCCGTCCACGAGGGTCAGTTCTGCGCCAAAGATCGGGTGGATACCCGCGGCACGCGCCGCACTCTCAAAGCGCACCGCGCCATACACTGCATCATGATCGGTCAGTGCCAAAGCCGTCATGCCAAGTTGGGCGGCACGCTCAACCAGTGCTTCCGGGGACGATGCACCATCCAGCAAACTGAAATACGAGTGGGCGTGCAGTTCGACGTAATCAGACGCGGCGGCCATCTCAATCGTACAACCGCTGCAAATACCAGCTATCGTCCGTTGACGGATGGTATTGATGATAGATGATCACAAGCAAGCCACCGCGGGTAGTCAATTTGAAATAATCACGTCGTACCCGACCTCGCCACCAATCCACGTCCACTTGCCAGCGGTCGGCCAAGTCTTGCACGATATGGCGGCGTTCGCGCCACACAAACGCTTGCGGAATAGCGCGTTCATCGAGTGTGACGTGGATAAGCTCGCCATTCGGCCACAAGCGAGTCATAGGCGCTCGCCAACTTGGACACCTTGCACGCGAAAACGACGCTCCAATAAAGGCGACTCGCGTTCGGCCGACTCGATCCAGAAAAAGCGATCCGCGCCGTAGCGATGGGTGAGCGCACCCAGCGACTTTTGCAGCCGCTCCCGTCCGCCAATGTTATGCGCGAATAGGTCGAGTTGCTGACCCGCATACGGAATCAGATCGCTGAGCAAAATTTCCAGCGCCACGACCCCAGAGCGTCCAGTGCGCACTTGACTAAGCCGAGCTTGCACCATCCGTATCAGATTAGCGGTGCCGGATATGGGCTGGCGCAGGGTGATGCGACTTTCACGCAAAGTGTTGTTTTCGAGGCGCAGTCGCACGGTCAATGTGCGTCCCATACAGCCTTTGGCTTGCAAGCGTACCGCTAACTCAATCGCTGCCGAGCACGCAATCGCTTCTAACACGGTTCGGTCAGCCAGCGCGTCTTCAAAATCGCGTGTGATTCGTTCGACGAGGCGGGGTCTGTAAGGGAGGACCCGGCGGTAATCTTGCCCATTCGTCAAGCCATGAATGAACAACCCATCACGGCCAAATTGGGTCAACACGGCAGAAGCAGGCAATGTGGCGAAGTTGCCGAGTGTAGTCAGACCCAGCAAATGCAGTCGCCAGGCGATGTCTTCGGTCATGGGAAGCAGCGTCACAGATAGCGGCGACAAAAATGCAGCTTCATTACCCGCTAGGATAGGCAGGGCATGGCCGTGCTGGGTGCACACGGCTGCCGCATACGCTGTAAACTTGTTGGCCGCCAAGCCAATGCCAGCCGTTAGTCCTATGCTTTCACGGATGGTCGATCCCATCTGGCGGGCAAGCCCAACTGCTTCTGCATGAGCCAGCCGTTCCAGATCGATGTAGAAGAATGCTGATTGCTGGTTATCCAGCGTGCGTAGTTGGTTTTTTCGGGGCCGGGCTGGCGCGGGAGTGGGTGGCTCAACCAATGGGGTGAACTCCGCCAGGATGCTCAGCAACCGCTCGATGGTTTCCTGTTCGCAGCTTTCATCGACCATGACGATCTGCGCGTCGGGACATAATGCGCGCACATGCCGAAGCGAAACGCCTGGATAGAGACCGCGCTTCGCCGCCTTGCCGCAAGCAGCCCTCACTTTACGGCCACCCGGCGCGCTCAACACGAGTGGTATATCCGCCGCGATACCTGCTGACTGACGGGCGACCTCCGCGCTAAAATGCGGAAAGCGCACACAGACGATCTGGTTGCTCATAGTTTGGCGTCCAATCCACTGAAAACCAGACTGACTGAACGATTCGATGGCGCGAACCGATTTTTGGTCACCGTCACCCGCGCCCGGTAACCTGATACATCTTGCCGCCGTTTGAGCCAACGCTCTTTTTGGACATGCAGACGTACCGCAGTCTGGGATGTCAATCCCGTATCGGTAACTTCCAATGCGCGGTCATCGAGCAGCATCAGGAAAATCAGCGCACAACGCGAACCCGCCAGCGCGCCGAGTGAACGACTCACCTGCGCCGCTTCGGGCCGTTTGCCGGGCGGGGTGAACGCGAGATCGATGACAAGCGCGCCCAACGCACCCCCATCGAGCAAATGCTGCACAATGCCCAGCCCTTCGGCAATGGAAGCAGGGCGGATAAGCAGCAAATTGGCGACATCCACCCCGCAACGTACCGCATAATCGGCATCGAATGTTCGTGCCAGGTCGAGATAGGCCGCCGCGTCGCCTTCTCCTTGTGCGCTTGCCAGAATAGACAACGCCAACGTGCCCACGCCGGATGTCGGCGCGCCGAGCAGTTCCGTCACGCAGCCGCGTGGGATGCCACCGATACCGAGTGCGCGATCCAAAGCAGCCCAACCCGTCGGAATACGCGGCACGACCTCGCCCTGTACGCCGTGCAAGTTGCGAAAAACCTGGCGTCCCCAGCGTTTGAGGAGGTCGTCGGTTAGGGTCTCTAAGCGTTTGTCGGGGTGTAACTTCAAGTTGCACTTAGAAATAGAATATATGTTCGTTTGATCATTGTATGGAGAATACCGTAACAAACAAGCCCACAAGGCCATTAGTTCATATGTTCTAACCACTCAAACGGTTTTAAGGCGTCAATAGGTCATCAGTTAGAAAAGACAAACGCCGTAAAGGTCATTAGCATTTCGGAATACCTGGAGTGAAAAACAGATATCCATTCGGGCCACAGTGTGTCAGAATTTCTCGATATCTTTGCCGAAATACCAGTTATAAGCCATGCGGAGCATGTACCCAGTATCAGGATGATACTTCCTGCCACTTTCTCCCTTAATTTCTGCCAGTAGACCATCGGGTTTCACGTAATCAAGCGCGCGAATTTCTTCCGGCAGCAGCGGAACATTTGATGTGTTTGCGGTCTTCTCGCCATCATTTGCGGATCCCTGCGCAACTCGCACTAACTCCTGGTAATCAATGTCGAGTTTTGTAACAGCACACAGCGCAATATTTGGTAGATGGGCTTCCAGGAATAAGGAGAGAATTCGGCAAGATAACATTTTGTAGTGCGACTGAGCATCCAGGCGAAGCTCTTCCTTGAGTCCTCGCCTTAAAGCGTTCTCAACTGGACGCGGATGCTCAAAATCGCCTTCATCGACCTGTTCAGACATCGTAATTTGCCATGTCCCGCTGTGGATCACCGCGCCTTTTCGTTGAGTGATCACGAATCGGTCATCTGCGGTCAGCAGGATAACATGCAGGACCATAATACTGGGAAAGGCAATTCGAGGGGAGGTATGCGAGGCACTGTAAATTTGCTTTAGCATTGTCGCGCGTGTTTCGGGCTCGCTTTTGAGTTGATCCCAGGTGAATTGGACAACGCTATACCTTGTCTTGCGTGCCACTAAATTGAGCTTTTTTTCGTCTGCTGAATAATCGACGATGGCATATTTGACCCCATCATTGTTGACCAAACCGAGTTGCGGATCACTTTCCCGGACAAATGTTTTGTAGAGTTCGGTATTTGCCGTTGACAGCTCATAATCTCGTTCCTGAACATCCACCGAAAGGTCTGATACCAGCCAGGCATTTTGAAGATCATGCGCTTCTGAAATACTTATGGCAGATCCCATTCGTTTCTTATCGGTAGCCAGTAATTCAAGCAATTTATCGTTTTCCACAGTGTCCTAGAAACCTCGTTTGCATCGTCTTCATGGCTGATCGATGTCTTTTTGTTTACGATAATTGTAAGCCATACGCATTAAGTAACCTGTATCTGGATGATATTTTCCATCCTTCTTTTTCCTTGACTGGAGATAATAGTCGTCCTTATCCTTATCCGCAGATACGGCCTCCTCCTTTGGAGGTACATATTCTAGATCCATGATCGTTTCGGGTAGCTCTTCTACTGTCAAATATTTAACCTGAATGGGGTTATCAGTGCGATGTTTAAACAATCCATCCAACTCAACCCTCGTGATTTTGAGCTTAACATAGGTACAGAGGCCAACATTTGGCAACTGGGATTCTAGGAAAACTGAAAGAATCCTAAATGAGTCCCTTTCACAATGTTTTTCTTCAAGGGGCTTCAGTCCGAAAACAAGTGCGCTAATTACACAGTTATTAAGGTGCGCAACCATATTCCCAGATCCGAAATCTTTGCTCTCGCTGACATGTTCCGAGATTGTAAGTTGCCAGGAATGGCTATATATTCCATCTTTACTGCGCTGAACGAGTAAAAGGTAATCATCGCTTGTCTGAACCACGATATGAAAGACAAGCACGTTTGCGAAATCGATAGATAGCTTAGGATTATCGAGCATTTTATGAATCAACAATTTTCTCGTTCCGTCTGAGCGCAACTTTTCCCATGAATACTCAGCATCAAAGTAATGGATGTGTTTGAGCCTTAAGTTAAGATTTCCACCTGTCAAGAACACTCGCGTTATGGAATATTTGGGGAAGTTCTGTCTCCCAGCCATTTCTTGGCGAGTGCAGTATTCATTGAGTAGCTCAGGATTGGAGGTAAGTAGTTCAAAGATGGGCGGGTCCTTGTCAAGGCGAACATCAATAGTGCTACGCTCACGCGATAATATCCACCCTCCCCTCAGTAACATTTCCACCATTGAAATTGCAGATCCTACGGGTTTCCGATCCCACACGGTAGCATAGGATTCTAAGAGTGGATCGATGCAGAGGGATTCTTCAGGAGCTTTGGGTGGATGAAGCGGCTTATCTTTCGGAACTGGCGGGCGTAATGGCTTTGGGTTCGGCGGTTGATACTTTCCTTTTTCGATCTCCGACAAAATATTGGATAATGAGTCGTCGCAATGCTCAAGCGCCTTAGATTCCGGAATATCAATGATGTCTACGTTATGGATTTGCTGCAAATAATCAGGCAAATCATGCAAATCAAACCGTTTATGAATCAAAGGTAGAATGGGCTTGTTCAATTCGTGTGCGTAACTCAATTCTGCAATGCAGTACTTCGAATCACGTGAAGATGGTGAAAGCACTGCAATTACACATGTTGTGCCTTCTATCTCATCTAGAATTCGGCTCCACCAGTGCTCGCCACCTTTCAGATCCTCATCCATCCAAACAGAATGTTTGCCATATTTTTCCAAAAGCCTAGCCAATTCCTTGACATATTTTTCGTCGTCGTGCGAATAACTGATAAATAGTTTCATAATAACTCGTCGTCGAACAAGTGGTTAAGACTCAACACTGACACTCGAATGTCCGCGTAGTGTATCCGACATGATTCTTCTTGAAAAGAGGAGGCTGAAACACGTTGCGAGTGCGCTGGGGTCTCAGCCAGGAGTATGAAACGCATTTGCCGCGAAATTCGGTTGCCTAAAACGGCTCTGTCGCAATGATCGAATGGAGCTAGAAAAAGAGTCGGCGAGCCTCAGGAGAGGCGAAGGTTAGGCGGCCACACCAAACAGGCGCTCAATCAGGCGAATTTGCCCAAGAATATCGCCTTTGTCTACCCCTTTCACCTGCCCTTTCCTGATCATATGCATCGTCTCGTAGCCGCTTAAGGTTCGCTGTGCCGTGTCGAAAGTAAAGAACCCCAGACCCGGCCGGGTGCGGCGTTTGATAAAACGGTGGTCTTGCTCGATCAAGTTATTGAGGTACTTGACTTGGCGCAACGTACACTCAGGGGAAAAAGTGCAGCGCCCTTTCAA
>JBBRMW010000241.1:0-9242 GCA_038230635.1 Aggregatilineales bacterium
CGCAAACGAGTCGCTGACGGCTTTATCCTCAACAATCCAAGATAGCTTGCCTGCCCTGCATTCAGCGACACAACGCCAGCTCGAAACGCTGGAAAATAGCGCCCAGGCGTATTTGAATACGTTTCACAGCCTAAAGATGCTCCTGGCACTGCCCACCGCATCTGACTCGGTGGGGCAGATGCGCGCCAGTCTATATGCGTCTGGGTTGAGCCTGGATGGGGCAGCCGATGATCTGTTGTCCGAAAAGGTGAACGCACTGCAACAATCGCTGAACACCCAGCGCCACAATAATGACCGATTGCTAATAGCGATCTTCACGGTCTTGCTGCTGCTATTTGGCGCGCTGATTATCGGGTCGATCCATGATAGGCAGCATAAACAAGGTGCGCTGCAAACCGTTGTCCAGGCCGCGAACGCGATCACCGCTGGCGATTTTTCCGCCCGTGTCAGACTTGAGCGTGGCGATGAGATCGGCCAACTTGCTATCGCTTTCAACCAAATGGCGGATAGTCTCAAAACCTTACGAGTGACCGAAGCGGCGGCTAATGATCAAAATCGGCGGCAGTTGATCAAATTGGCAAAGCAAGAGCGCCTGACCGCTATTCTGGAAGAGCGGCAGCGTATCGCCCGCGACTTGCACGATAGCGTTAAGCAGCAAATTTTCAGCATGACACTGGCCGCAGTGGCTGCGCTCAATTTGCTTGATCACAATTTAGACGTGGCACGCACTTATATCAAGCATGTTTGCGATTCCGGCACGGCGGCACAAGCCGAAATGACCAGCCTGCTTCAGGAAATGTGGCCGTTATCGTTGAACGATCACCACCTGGAAGAAGCGCTGCTGCAATATCTGAGGCCGGTGTGCGAGGTGCATCAGATCAAGCTGATATGGCGGGTGGAAGGCACCAATGCCCTACCGATCGCCCACGAACACGCACTTTTCCGCGTCGTACAAGAAGCAGCGAGCAACGTCATCCGGCATAGCGCGGCTACTGTCTTGCGCATATCGCTGAATTTCGGATTGCGAACGCAATTGATTGTCGAAGATAATGGGCAGGGCTTCGACCAGCAGACGATCTCCCCCACGTCTACCGGACTAGCCATCATGCGCCTTCGTTTGAATCAGGTCGGCGGTATACTGAGCGTTCACAGCACGCCACGTGGCGGCACCCGGCTTGAAGTGATGATTGATATGCGAAAACAGCAAAAATAATTAAAGGTTAGGGTAATTGATGACCACACGCATAGACTCGGTGGTTCGGGTTTTAATCGTCGATGATCATGAGATGGTACGTTTTGGGCTACGTGGTTTTATCGAATCGGTGCCCTACCTAAGCGTAGTGGGCGAGGCCGCGAGCGGCGAAGAGGCACTCGAACGGGTCAAAAACCTCGCGGTTGACGTGGTGCTGATGGATTTAGTGCTGCCGGGGCTGCCGGGGGCTGCCGCAACGCGCGAGATAATGGCGCATTTTCCAGATATTCGGGTGCTGATCCTCACCAGTTTTCTGGATGAAGCGCATGTCCTGCCCGCGATCCGGGCCGGGGCGGCGGGTTATCTGCTCAAAGACATTGCGCCGGATGATCTCGCCAAAGCCATCTTGGCCGTTTATCGCGGGCAGTCGATTCTACATCCGCAGGTCATGCTGCAGATCGCCACAAATATCACCCCGCCGCATCAGCCTGACCTTGACCTGATCAAGTCGTTGAGCGATCGTGAACGCGACGTACTGCAATTGCTGATGCGTGGTTTACAGAATCACGAGATCGCGGTGCAGCTTTCTATCAGCGAAAATACGATTCGCACGCATATCAGTAACATTCTCACGAAACTGGATTTACGTGATCGCACGCAGGCGGCGCTGTTTGGCGTCAAATATTTTAACCAGATTTCCAATTAATACGGCATCCCGCCAATTCCGAAGTTTCTGCGCTTCACGCTTATACCCTGCCCGCTCCATTCCGATGGAGCGGGCAGCGAGTTGGTCCGTGTTTATGGGGTGGGGGTTGGCGTCGTGGCAACCACGCTCGGCTCAAGCTGCGTGATCTTATCGACCAGCGACACGGGCAGGTTGAGTCCATCGACGCCATGCTTGCCGGATAGAATCAGCCAGCCCGCCGGTTTATCCGTCGTGATCTTGTCGTTGGTGAACACGATCTGGCGCAGGTCGGTGCCCGCGTCGTTAATTTCCTTGAGCTTGTCGGTCACTTGGCTGTCGATACCCGTTGACCACGCATAGCCGTTGGCGTCGTACAAGACCACCCAGTCATTGTCGGCGGTGAAGGCAATATCCATGATGACCGTCTTCGCTTTGGCGTTAAGTTTGTCGAGTTCATCGGTCGCACCCTGCGGCACGCCTTTGGCCGAATAGCCATTGTCGCCCACCAGGAAAACCCAGCCACCATCGGCGGTGAAGGTCGCCCACTTGACATTGAGCTTCTTGGTGGTGTTCAGTTCGGTCAACTTATCATGAAAGTCTTTGGGCAGGTTCAAGCTGGTGAAGCCAGCGTCCGAATTGATCACCCAGCCGCCGTCGGGTGAGAAAGCCACCCACTGAATCGCTTTGCCGTCTGTATTCAGTTTGTCGAGTTCGTCCGTGACGGCAGTATCGATCCCCTTCGAGGAATAGCCGTTTTTACCGTGCAACACCAGCCAGCCGCCATCAAATGTGAAGGAGACGTTTGTAACCTGCTCCGGCTCGGTGGTCGGCGTGGGGGTCGGCTTCAGGACATTGACCGTGTGCGAGAGCCGAACGTGAACCGCCGAATCGACGCTTGGGCGCGACGCTGCCGCTTGCGAGGGGCGGAAAGCGCCGACCAAAGCCAACATCACGGCGGCAAGGATCAACGAGCGGGCGAGCATCCGACCAAAACTGCGCGTTGAGGAAGATTTGAACATGAAGATTTCTCCGTTTTTGAGGGACAAGATCGATGGAATGACGTGTGCGACGTACCCTTTTCATGATAATGATTACGCGCGCTGAGTCAACCTTTTTTGATAGTCTTTTGCAGTCGGACATGATAGGCCATGTTTGATTTGGCAGCAATAGTCCTTGAAAGAGTGGGCGACCACATTGGGTTCATAGGCGTGAAGCTAAGGAACGGCGGCGGTCGCTGTCGGGTTTTGTGACATCTAACCAGCGGACGAGGCAGGCCTCGTCCCTACAGAAACGGCGTCTGGGGTAGGGACGAGGCCTGCCTCGTCCATCTCACCGTGACGACGCCTCCCGCACCTCGCACCGTCTCCCCTTAGCTTCACGCCTATAACCACGCCGGGTCGCCCGTCCCATCGAAACACCTACCTCTAACGAAGACGATTGCACCTCATTCTACAACCGAAAATATGCAGCGATAGCCGCCGTGGGTATGGGCTGGCTTCCCCCTCTCCGTGAGGACGGAGAGGGGGACTGAGGGGGTGAGGTAAATCTGCGACATTTGATGGGGCAAATCGCAACTTCGGTTGTAGAACTAAATTCGTGGAAACGGACGATCGGTCACAAAATTAGAATCGGGTTATGATTAGCCGCAATCTCTGGCGTTGAAAAGGAACATGGTATGACCGACGGCGCTCACGCTAGCAAAACGGCCTGGATCGAGACGGAACTGGCGCAACTGAAGGCGGCAGGCTTGTTCAACACGATCCGTACCCTCGGCGGTCCGCAAGGCGCGTGGCTGATCGTCGATGGGAAGCGCGTGCTCAATTTTTCGTCGAACAATTATCTCGGTCTTGCGAATGATCCGCGCTTGGTGGCCGCCGCTAAGGCCGCTATGGACGAGTATGGGATCGGCCCCGCTGCCGTGCGCAGCATCGCCGGAACGATGGATTTGCATCTCAAACTTGAAGAGCGGTTGGCGGCTTTCAAGGGCGTTGAAGCGACGATCACGTTCCAGAGTGGCTTCAACGCCAATATCGCGGCGATCCCGGCGCTGGTCGGCAAGGGTGACGTGATCTTCAGCGACGAATTAAATCATGCCAGCATCATCGACGGCGCACGCCTCAGTCGCGCGGAAATCGTGCGCTTCGCCCACGCTGATCCGGCTGATCTGCGGCGGCAAATCGTGACCAGCACGATCAGCGGTCGCCGCCTGATCATCAGCGATGGCGTGTTCAGCATGGACGGTGACATCGGCCCGCTGCCCGAACTGTACGCGGTGGCGCAGGAAACGAACAGCCTCCTTTATGTGGACGATGCACACGGCGAAGGTGTTTTAGGGCGCGGCGGGCGCGGCATCGTCGATCATTTTGGGCTGCACGGCAAAGTCGATGTCGAGATCGGCACGATGAGCAAGGCATTCGGCGTGGTGGGCGGTGTCGTCGCGGGCAGCCGCATGATCGTCGATTGGCTGCGGCAGCGCGCGCGTCCATTTTTGTTCAGCAGCGCGATGACCGTGCCCGATGTGGCGGCGTGCCTGGCCGCCGTCGATATTCTGGAAAATAGCACCGAATTGGTCGAGCGGCTGTGGCGCAATGCGGAACTGTTCAAGCGTGAAATGGCGACGCTAGGCTTCAATACCGGTGTCACCGCCACGCCGATCGTGCCCGTCATGCTCGGCGAAGCCAGCGTGGCGCAGGCGTTCAGCCGCCGCCTGTTCGAGGCAGGTGTGTTTGCCATGCCAATTGGCTTTCCGACGGTGGCGCAGGGCAAAGCGCGCATCCGGGTAATGAACAGCGCCGCGCATAGCCAATCCGACCTGGAAATGGCGCTGGCGGCGTTCGAGTCGGTCGGCAAAGAACTGGGCGTGATTCGCTGAGGAACCTCGCCCCTTCTCCGTAAGGGCGGGAAGGGGGTTGAGTGCGGGTTTTACCAGCCGTGCTCCAGACGCGCGATCAGGCGCTCCGGCATGTCGATCTTGCGCATCCGTTCCTGGGTCTGGCCGATCGGATAGGCGACGCGGCGATGCTCCCAGGTCATTTGCTCGACTTCGAGGATCGAATAGGCTGCCTCCGGGTTGGAATCGCGCGGCTGGCCGACGCTGCCGGGATTGATGATCATGCGGTTGCCGCTGATCGGTTTGGCCGTTCGGTAGTGCGGAGCCATCGCATCCGTATCGCCGCGCTCGGACATCAGCTTGAATATCACGGGCGTGTGTGTATGCCCGACCAAGCAAATCGGTGTCTCGAAATGCGGAAAATTCAACGCCGCGATCATCTGATCGAGGATGTATTCCCAGACCGGTTCGCGTGGGCTGCCGTGCGCCAGCGTATACTGCCCGATCACGAAAGTGGTGGGCAGCGCGTTCAAGTAATCGACGTTTTCGGGCTTCAGGTTTTCCTGCGTCCAATTAACGGCTTTACGCGCGTCGGCATTGAACGTCCTGATATCCAGCCGTCCGAGCGCAGCCCAGTCGTGGTTGCCCGCCAAACACAGGTGCGGCAATGATCTGAGCAGTTCGACACACTCATTCGGATCGGGGCCATAGCCCACCACGTCGCCGAGGCACCAGACATAATCCCAATCGTTTTTTGCATCCGCCAGGACGGTCTCGAAGGCCGCCAGATTTGCATGAATGTCGGAGATAATCAGTACGCGCATCGTTGCCCTAGCTCAGTTTCGGGTTACATGGCTTAATGCAGCCATAAAATAGGATTGTTCAATCGTATCATAATTCTGCGACGGGCGCGAATTGTTTATCCTGACCGTTGGGTAATCGCCGGGTAGCGCTTATAATAGGCGCTTAAGCAACTTTTTCGGTATTGGAGTTCGATTCGTGGCGATTCTCGCGCCGGATACACTCGAATTTATCAGCAGCAGTGCCGAACAGACCGCTCGGCTGGGGGCGCGCTTGGGCGAACTGCTGAATCCTGGCGACCTGATCGGCCTGTCCGGTGATCTGGGCGCGGGCAAAACAGCGTTTGCGGCGGGCGTCGGACGCGGTTGGGGCGCGCGCGAACTGGTCAGCAGCCCGACTTACGTGCTCGCCCACGAACATCACCGCGCCGCCGACGACACCCGGCTGTATCATCTGGATTGCTATCGTCTGGCGAGTCTCGAAGATGCCGAAAGCATGGGCATCGAGGATATCCTCGCGGGTGATGCTGCCGTGCTGATCGAATGGCCGGAGCGCATCACCGACCTGCTGCCCGTCGATCGCCTGTGGATCACGCTGACCGCCGACCTGATCGCTGAGCCGACCCGCCGTCAGATTCAGATCAAAGCCAACGGCGCGCGCTATCAAACCTTACTCGATTCATTTCGCCGACTCGCATTCGGCGGGTGACAATCCCACCAGATCATTTTCTTTATGCTGCTCGCCATTGACACCGCAACTCGAATGCTCAGCTTGGCGCTCCACGACGGACGGCGTATCCGCGCCGAACTGTCCTGGGAGAGTGCGAACCGCCACACCGTCGAACTCACGCCCGCTATCGTCGATCTGTGCCGTCGCGCCGCGATCAGTGTCCACGACGTGACGCACATCGCGGTCGCCCAGGGTCCTGGATCGTTCAGCGGGTTGCGGGCAGGGATCGGGGCGGCCAAAGGGCTGGCGATGGCGCTCGCCGTACCGCTGATCGCCGTGCCGACACTCGACATCGTAGCCGCTGCCCAACAACCGTTCGCGGGCGAACTGCTCGCGGTGGCACAGGTTGGGCGCGGGCGAGTCTGCGCAGGACGTTATGAGTGGGACGCTGCTTCCCGTGTATGGCAGTCGATCGACTCGCCACAGATCATGGCCTGGGGCGCGCTCATCGGCGCCATCACCAGCGTGACTTTGATTGCGGGCGAAATCGACGATGCGGCCCGCCTTTTGCTCGATGCGGCGCTGGCGGCAGGCTCGCCACTGCAAATCGCCTCGCCCGCATGGTGTGTGCGACGCGCGGCTTTCCTGGCTGATCTGGCCTGGGCGCGTGCCGATATATCCGCTGATCCCGCACTGGTCGTGCCACTCTATGTCAATCAACCGGGAATCCCGCATTCATGAGCACATTCTCGCCACCCGTGCCCCATCCGAAATATGTGCTCCGCTATATGCGCGCCGACGATATTCCGCAGGTGGTCGAGGTGGACGCGCAGTCGTTCCCGTCGCCTTGGTCGGCGCGCTCGTATGCGTTCGAGGTCAACGATAACGTCAGTTCGCACATGATCGTGCTCGAACTCGTCGTCGAGCCGCCCAAAACCGGCCCCTTGCGCGCCGTCTGGCAGCGGCTCAGCGGACGTCCTCCACCAGCCATCATCGTCGGTTATTCGGGCTTGTGGCTCATCGCGGGGGAGGCGCACGTCAGCACGATCGCAGTGGCTCCGACCTATCGCGGCGGCGGCCTCGGCGAAGTGCTGCTCAATGGCACTTTACAGCGCGCGATCTGTATGGGCGGCGAATATTCGGTGCTCGAAGTGCGTGTCAGCAACGAAGCGGCACAGTCACTCTATCGAAAATATGGCTACGTGGTCGTCCAGCGCAAAAAGCACTACTACCGCGATAACGACGAGGACGCCTTCATGATGCACCTCGGCCCGCTCGATCCGGCCTATCAGGAGCGGCTGGTGAGCCTGTCCGCGCCGCTGCACGCGCGCATCGAATACACCGATCGTCTGGCCGAAACCGACAAGCGCCGGGGGTGACGTTCCTCAATGCAGCGTCAGCCGCCCCGTGCCCGGTTTGCGGAACTCGCCTGTTTTGGCTTTTTCGCCACCGATCAACGGCAAGCTGATCGTAAAGATCGTGCCCTTGTTGACACCCTCGGACTCCGCCCAGATGCGTCCACCATGTGCCTCGACCGCCGCCCGCGCGATCGACAGCCCCAGCCCCAGGCCGTTATATTTGCGCGTCATGTGATCGGCGATCTGGTAGAACTCTTTGAAAATCTCTTCGAGCTTATCCGCTGGGATGCCCGGCCCGCTGTCCTCGATGCGAATCCAGGCTTCGTGGCCGTGCGGTTCGGCGCGCATCTTGATCAGTCCACTGGGCGGCGTAAACTTGACTGCGTTGTTCAGCACGTTCGTGATCGCCATGAGCAGCTTGGGGCTGTCGGCGTGGACCTGCACGGACAGCGGCGGATAAGCGACTTGGAGTATCTGCGTTTTGGCGGAGGCGAGCGGCTCGGCCTCCTTTTGGGCATCGTGCAGCAGCGTGACCAGTGGCGTCGGCTGCATATCCATTTCGCTGGCCGACATCTGCAAATAGCGCAAGTTGGTCATATCCTCGATGATGTCGCCAAGTCGTTGCGCGCCATTGAGTACCGCCGTTGCATGTTCGTTGGCCGCACCTTCCGCTTCCTCTTGCAGGAATCCGGCGTAGCCGACGATGATGCTCAGCGGCGTGCGTAGTTCGTGCGAGGCGATTGCAATAAAATCGTTTTTGAGCTTATCGAGTTTGCCGAGTTCTTCATAGGCATGTTTGAGCGCTTCCGCCTGCTGCGCATTTTCGATGGCGACGGCGGCTTGCGCGGCCAGGATCGACAGGTGCTCCCGATCGGCTTCCGTCCAGGGCGTCCCGATCGAGTTGACCACTTCGAGCGCGCCGATCACATCGGTTTTGATGCGCATCGGCACGCCCATCAGCGAGCGCGTCTGAAACGCGGTTTCCTCATCGACGGTGCGATTGATGCGTGGGTCTTTGCTGGCATCGTGAATGACAATCGAGCGATTCTCGGTGACGATCGTGCCCGCGATGCTGTTGTCGAGTGGCACCGGGATATGCGACATGCGATCCTGATCGGTTGTGTTGGAGGCGATGAAATACAGCTCGTTGGTGCGCTTGTCGATCAACAAAATTGACGCCGATTGGGAATGCGTGATCTCCGACGCGGCGTCCAGGATGTACTTCAACAGCGGCTCCAACTCAAAATTGCTGTTCAAGACCAGACTCACGTCGAGCAGACGGGTGAGGATATGGGTTTGCTTTTGCAAATCTGCGACCTGCGACTGAGTAGCGGGGGCCGTTGTCATGATGTTATTTACCCATGCAAGAAAATCTGCGCCCAATTATAGTCGGGACGCGACTCAGGGGCAATCGTAATAACGCGCCAAAAATCGCCCCAAGAAACGCTGGCGAAGGTGTTGGCCGGGGATTGGAGGGTCGAGCATTTGTTTGCTTTACAACAATCGCTCTGCCACAGGTTGATTGACAACCTTTGCTCGCGCCCCTTGAAATGTGTGCATTCAGGGCTGGGGGGCGAGTCGTACCGAACGGCTTTTCCCTGGCGAGGCCCTTTCGAGACGGACGAGGCTGGCCTCGTCCCTACAGGAACGGCTTCTGTGTTAGGGACGAGGCCTGCCTCGTCCGCTAGGCGATGGCCTTCAGCCAAA